>JAIRVF010000082.1 GCA_031254035.1 Paenibacillus sp. | reverse complement strand
GTAAGAAAAACGTTATCGACGTACTCTCATAGAAGACAGACCGCGTTTAGCGGTAATTTTTCTTGCGATATAGGGATGCGAGATCTCCGAAGTACCTTCTTATATCTTCAGAAAAACTCTCTATTCTCGAGTTTCTTTCTATTCTGGAATTTCTCTCTATTCTCAAGTTTCTCTCTATTCTCGGGTTTCTCTCTATTCTCGAGTCTCCCTCTATTCTCGAGTCTCCCTCTATTCTCGAGTTTCTCTCTATTCTTGGGTTTCTCTCTATCCTCGAGTTTTGAAGTCGAAATACCAATTGTTGCGATTGTGCAACCTTTTCAGGCGTTTCGTGGTGTGGGAGGCAGAATTGATGCGAGAAAGTGCATCCTTTTGACCATGAATGACCTGACTGCGCTCAGAAAAAAGAAAAAGCTTGCACTTTCGCAAGCTTTTTATCCAAATCAAGCCGTTGTGTCGTAAAAAGATGCACTTTTGCATCAATTTCGCTACTTGACGGGGTGCAGTTCACCTTTTGGGACACCCTCGGAGCATCGTTCAGGATACTCCCTGCTTCCGCAAAACTTAGTTTTATTGCGGCTCAATCAGGCCGTATTTCGTTTTGACCCGGTCCAACTTTTCAAGCATAGGCCTGGAGAGGATAAAGAGGAAAAAAACTGTAGCGATTGCATGCACCATATCAAACCAGAAGCCGGATATATAAGTAGCAAGCAGCGCTTTCCAGGAAAAAGCCGCCGTAAAGATCAAAAGTGAGCCGATATTGATAATACCGCCGTAGATGGCGAAGGTGGACAATCCACCAAAGATGCAAAGCGAAAGTTTGCTCTTGCGCAGCCAGCCCTTCTTAAATAAAATCCCGGCCAGAAAGCCGATAATGCCAAAGCAAAACATTTGCCATGGCGTCCATGGCCCTTGACCAAAGAAAAAATTGGACACAAACCCCGTCATCGCTCCAACGAGGAAACCCGCTTCGGGCCCCAGGCTCACCCCGGAAATGATCACGATCGCAACGACCGGCTTGAACTGTGGCAGCATATAAGACGCCCCCCGTCCCGCCACGGCTATCGCCGTCATCACGGCGATCACGATCATCTCCCTTGCCTGTGGTTTGCGCCGCTCGAAGACCATGGCAAAAGGAATCATCGTGTAAAGTACGATCAGCAAGCTGATGAAATAATATTTACGGTCATTCAGCAGAAAAACGCCAAGCAGGATCGTGGCCGGGATGATAACTAGAATAAAAGCGGTGGCCAGCCAAGTGCGACGGCTTAAACGCTGACTTGCGGCTTGCTTGTCCTGCATCGCTCAATCACATCCTCGACTGTTACGGCATCGCTCCATACATGCCGGGCCATGCGATTCGCCGCCGTCGTATAAAAGCTGTTGCCCGCAAAAAATGGTTTGGTCCGGTTCGCCGCGATGATACTCCCATTAAAAAACATGGCGCATTCCTCGCCGTATTTGGCGCAAAATTCGATATCATGCGATACCATCACAATCGTCACTCCCGCTGCTTTCAGCTCCTGCAAAAGCAGGGCCAGCTTCTCCTTGAAGAAGCCATCCAATCCTTTCGTCGGTTCATCAAGCAGCAAAATTTCCGGTTCCAACAGCAGTACTTTGGCCAGTGCAGCCCGCTGCTGTTCGCCTCCACTCAGATCATACGGATGCATGTCCAGTAAAGGTACCAGTTCCGCAAATTCGGACACGCCCTTCACCTTACCTGCTTTTTCATCCGGAGTTAGCTTGCTGCCGGATAACATTTCGTATAAATCTTCCCGGACGGTTTTTTTGACGAACAACGTTTGCGGATTTTGCGGCAGCACGCCTAAGTACGCCGAGAACAACTCGCGTGACGACATTTTCGCCGGATTTTTGCCGTGAATCAGTACCTTGCCCCGGTAAGGCTGCCTAAGCCCGCTGATCAGCGACAACGTGGTCGTTTTGCCTGTTCCGTTCCCGCCGACAATACAGTAAAATTGTCCTTCTTTCACTTCAAACGTCAAATCCTTGAGGATATCCGCCCCTTGCTTATCGTATCTAAACCAAACATCTTTGAATTGGATAGCGGCAGGCCCCAGATGCTCTTTGCTCTTCAAATCGGCCACCTCGGTATCGCGGCTCCTCTCCGGATAACAAGCGTCCAGCCATTGGCGCCCTTCCTTCACCGTGATCGGGTATTCCCCGTTCTCTCCCGCACCCGCATAGATCTGCATTGGCGACGGCATGGCGGCAAACATCGGATGGTTCATCTCGTGCAGCGCTTCTCCGGCCTTTGCCGGCGCGTGATCTACGATGATGTTGCCTTCGTCCATCACGATCAAGCGGTCGGAAATCGGAAGAAGCTCTTCGAGCCGGTGCTCGGTGATAATGACAGTGGTTCCGAGTTCCCTGTTAATCCTTTTCACGGTCTCCAGAAAATCCACAGCCGCAATCGGGTCCAATTGAGAAGTCGGCTCATCCAAGATCAATACCGAAGGCTGCATGGCCATGACAGAAGCTAAATTAAGCAGCTGTTTTTGGCCTCCAGATAACTCGGATACGTTCCGGTGGTACCAGGTTTGGATGCCGAAAAAGCTTGCCATCTCCGCGACGCGCAGCCGAATGGTGCGGGTATCGGTCCCCAGGTTCTCCAGCCCAAAAGCCAGCTCATGCCACACCTTGTCGGTCACGATCTGGTTGTCGGGGTTCTGCAGTACAAATCCGATTTCTGATGCCTGCGTACGCTGATCCGTATCCATCAGATGATCTCCGCGAAAATAAAGGTCTCCCTTCCGTTTGCCATGCGGCGTGAGTTCGGTTTTTAGATGGCTTAACAGCGTGCTTTTCCCGCAGCCCGATCTTCCGCATATGCTTACGAATTCCCCGCTCTGTATTTTAAGACTGATATCGGAAAGCGCCTGCCGTTCTTGGCTCGGGAAGGCAAAACTTAAGTTCTCGATTCGATATATCTCCATTTGACCTCCTCCATGATCGCGACCAGAACAGGTATCGTACATAACGCGAAATAAGCTATATATACGACATAACTAACCGGCGTAATCCCGCTTATTCTGATAGAAGGAAAAAAACGTATCGTATTTTCTCCGAGCGCCGCCCCGAACAATACGCATGCGATGAGTCCCGCCAGAACGGCGAGCATGATCCGATCCCTGCGATCAAAGCGGAAATTAGAGTAGCTTGTCCGTCCGTGCAGCCCGTATCCTCTGGACTTCATGGAATCCGCCGTTTCGATCGCATTTTCGAGCGCCCAAGTCGTCAGGATGGACAAGATCGCAATTCCATTCCGTGCGCGCTGCAGTAAATTCCCCTGTGACATATCCCTTCCGATGCATTTTTGGGCATTCGAGATCGTCTTCATTTGCGCAATATACCTCGGCACGAACCGCAGCACCATCGACAAAATCAATGAGAGCGAAGGCAGTATTTTTCCGAACATGTAAATGAACTTGTCTGAGGTCATCACGGCATTGTAGCACGAAAACCATATAATCACGGTCACGAACATACAAGCTGCCGACACGCCAAATACAATCGATTCAAGCGTCACCGGATTTCCGCTCTTGAGATAAAACAGAATCGTCATGCCCGCATGGTTAAAAGCCGGGTTCATCGCGGCCATGAACAGCAGCAGCGGCAGCATATACAGCACATGGAATTTGACTCCGCTTCTGCCTTTGAGCAGCAAGGAATAAGTAATTGCACTCAGCAGGGCGATCCCCTGAAAAACCGGATGCATAAAGAACATGCTGAACAGCAGCACCACGGTAAAATAACCGAAACTCAGAATCGGGTGATAGGAGGAAAAAGGATCCCTCATTACGGTTTGCCTCCGGCAGCCACATAACCACCAACATCGCGGCCCAGATCACAGGTGTATACCCACTCCACGACATCCCCATCCTTCAAGACATAACGACTGCAGCCATAGTTTGGGAACCAACCGTTTACTTTGTACATCCAGCCGCTAAGCTCGCCACAATCAAATTCATACAGATTGTTGATGCCTTCGATGTAATTGCTGTTATAGATTGGCGTCATGGAGAATTCCATATGAATTTTATTTTTTTTCATTTCCCGCAGCAGCAGGTCAAACACCGATTCCCCTTCATAAAAAGTAACCTTACGTGCCTTGTAAATTACTCCGTCTTTAGGCAAAACCTCAAGCTTGTCTTTATTGAATTGATCCATATGGTCCAAAATCGAGGCCGCCGATACGGATAAAGTAGCGGTCAACTGCTTCTTTTTGTTGATCGTCGCATCCTGCCATTCAACGGGCTTTGGTTTGCCTGCGGGCACTGGCTCGGTCTGATATTTGTCCTTTTTGGGCTTGGCTTCCGCCGAAGTGGAATCTGTTTTGTTAGGCTTCGATGAAGCCTCCGGTTTTTCCGCCGTTTTGGCTGCAGAGCCTTTATCCGTCGTTTTTTCAGCGGTTTTATTCGGAGCCTCGGCCTCGGTTTTGTCCAGAGCCGCCTTAGCCGCTCCATTTCCTTTCGCTTTGTCCGTCCTCTTGTTAGGGGAAGCAGTCTTAACGGCAGCTCCTTCTGATAACTCCGTTTTTGGGGAGCTGTCCGATGCGGATGCGGCATTCGCTTCTTGCTTCAAGTCCTGCGTTTGATTGATTAGTTCGGTTTCCCTGTTTTTGATGCCGGAGGCACCGTCTGACGCCTTCTCCGAATCCGTGTTAGAACCCTCCGGTTCCCTCTCAGGCACGCCGGAAACTTGCGCTGCGTCTGAAGTCTGCCGCTTACTATCTTCCCCGGCGGTCTGCTTCCCGTCGGGGGGCGCCTCTCCCTCCGGCGAAAGTGTAGATTCATGATGATCTTGTTCCGTTTGGACGCTTGCTTCCATAGAAGGTGCCGGTTTCTTCGAATCCTGGCCGCCCCAGACAAAAGCAATCGCCAGAACAACCACAATCAGCGCGGCATATAACCATTTTTTATTCTTCATCATTTCACGTCCATCATGTCATATAAACGGTTCTGTCCATTTGCGAATCGATCGAAAGCCACAAGTGCGTACATGGCTTGGTCGGTTGCCATCAAATCCACTTCACCCGGCTTGGCGCCGCCATTATCGGCCCCCCCTGCCTTGACATGGTAGAATCCGCCCCCCGGTGCGGCAAAACCCAAAAGTGCATCAACAACCGATTTGCCGTTCTTAATAAACCGGGCGTCCGTGTCTGGGTTGATGCCGAGGCCGGTCAAAGCCACAATCACCTGGGCTGCGCTCTCGGAGTTGGCCGATCCCCAGCTTGCAAAGCCGCCATCCGTGCTTTGGGCTTGGGATAGCCATGCTATTCCCCGGTCTACGGCAGCTTTAACCTGCGGGTTCGTCCCGTAATACGGCGTCAACCCCTGGATGGCCATTGCCGTAATGTCGGGATCAGCTGCAGTCGGATTTTCGCCTAAAGCCCAGCCCCCACCGGCGATCTCTCTTTTTAGAATGAAATCGATGAGCATTTCCCGGGTGGTCTGCGTCTTGACGCTTTTCATTGCCGGGATGTCGTAATGCTTGCCATCCAACGCGATCAAGGCGAAGATCGGGCCGTTAATTCCCTGCTTAATGACAGTGTCGTAATCGGCAAGCGGCTCTCTCAGGTTATAACCGGCCACATGATCAACGTCTTTGCCAAGAGCCGTAAGCGCCAAAATGACCCGGTCAAATTCGGTATATTTGACCTGATGCAGCTTGCCCGACTTTTCCTTGAGGACTTTCTCCACATTGGCATAATACTTGGAAAAATAGGCGTCCGGCGTAGGGATTCCCGAACGGGACAATGCCAATACCGTCCAGTCGCCGCCAATCGACGCAATGGTCGGATCGGCAACTGATTTTTGCAGGAATGCCGCGGTGTCCTTCAGCTGCTGCTTCACTTTGGTATTTGCTTGCTTATCCAGCTGTTTGTCTTGCTGTTTGTCTTGCTGTTTGTCTTGCTGTTTGTCCTGTTCGCTTGCTCCTTGATTGCCTGATGTCTTATTTTTGTTTTTAAAATCATAGACCCTTGCCGATACGACAGCCGCCATTTCCCGAGTCACGGTGCCCTTCGGAAGGAAACTGTCTCCGGTGCCTGTCATAAGTCCATACGCGGCGGCCGTTTCGATGTCGGCACGCGCCCATACGGATGCTTTATCCATATCCTTTATCGCCGAAGGCAGCTTGGCTGGTTTCACACCCAAAGCCCGAACGGCGGTAGCAGCTATTTCCTCGCGGGTCATATTTTCGTTCGGATGGAATTCATGATCGTACCCCGTAAGTACCTTGGCTTCATTGGTTGCTTGAACATATGGATAATACCAGTCACCTTGACGGACATCCTTAAAGTCGGTCGCTTGCATGTTTTTCGTATCCAACCCCAGAACACTTACCAAAATTTTGGCGAACTCTGCTCTGGTAACATTGGACTTCGGATTAAACTTGCCACCACTTCCCTGGATGTACCCTTTCTGCGTTCCGGCGACAACCGCTTCATACGCCCAATCGGAGATCGCTGACGCATCGGAGTACACTCCCTTTAAACCAGCCTCGGGTTTCACCTGCGCCTGCGTAACCGTATAAGTTGCAAACGACGTCAATCGATTTGTTTTGATATAAAGATCGCTGCTTTTAACAAAAGCATAAACCTGTACCTCATTGCCTTTAACGGCCTGAGCACCCTGTTCATCGGACTCATAAAGTTGAATAGGCACAAATTTTTCATTGTCGAAGTAACCTACACGTTGATCTTTTCCACCTTTAACGATAATCGCTGCCGGCTTATCCAAAACAACCGGAACCGCCGCATTGCCGGCAACAAAGGCATTTTTAACCATGTCCAACTTGTCCTGCCCCGTCAGGATCGATTGAATGAGTTCTTGGACTTTGGTATCCGTGTTCGTGGTAAAAAGTTCAATTCGCCAGTCTCCCGATTTCACCCGGGTACCCTTGTCGATGACAAACGAGTTGTTTCCTTTGACCGCCATGATCATCGGGATGTTGTCTTTTACTTCCTCCAGATTCAGGATGACTTTGGCTTTCACATCCGGAATGCTGATGGTGATGCTGTTTGTATTTTGAAGTGCCTTGGTGATATTCAGGGTGTAATCCGATTGGATGTTGGCCGGAACCTGGATTATAGGTGTTTTGTCGTTTTTGTTCAGGACGATGCCTGGAGCTACCGTAGCACCGGAGCTGCTTCCTCCTCCTTTGACCGTCCCCTGTCCCGTACCGCCTGGAAGATTCCATTTGCTGAGATCTTCGCCCAAATCCTCGCCAAGATTCGTTGTGTACCGCCACCCAAGCTGATCTCCGCTTTTTAAAATATATTTAGTTGCCCCGAATCCCGGGTAAATACCGTTGACGTTGTACATCCAGCCGCTGCCGCTGCCATGGTCGAATTCCCCGTCGCCGGCGATCGACTGCACATATACGCTTCCGTATTTTTCCGTCCATACGTAATCATAGCTGATTCCTTTGCTATCAAGGATCCGCCGCAATACCGTCCATGCCGTATCTCCGGACTTCAACTCGACCTTGGTCGGCGTGACGACAAATCCCTTTTTGATCGTCAGCTTGTCTACGGACAGGGTTGCATAGGATCCCGGATGAGAACCCGAACCGTTCCCTCCACCCCCGTTGCCGTTTCCGTCGCCGCCACCTGGATTGCCGCCCGGTGTGCCCGCCGGACTCGAGGTATACGCGATATAGTCTGTAAAATGCTTGGTTTGGACAACAAGATCATTGCCGCTATCGTAAGCAAATTCGGTCAGGCCGCGGTTTTCGCCTTCGGCTACGCCCGCAACCTTTTGAATCACATGAGGCGTTCCTGCCTGGATATAAGCCGCAGACTTCCCTTTCAAGCCTTTAAACGTCAGGGTCACGAACCGGTTAAATTCAATCTTGGTTTGTCCACCCATGGTAAAGGCTTTGTCAATGCCACCAAACTTGAACCCACCCGGAACGATTCCCGCAATCTTGCCGATTAGATCCTGCCTCTGCGGATCCAGGGATGTAATTATCTCCAGCACGGAGGCATCCCCGGACGTAACCTTCGAGCCTTGGGGTATGCTTGCGGATACATCTCCCTTTACCGCCGTGATCAGAGGCAGATCGCTGTTCACCGGTAATTTTAAAAGAACTTTTCCTTTTTTAGTACTTGGAATATCCAAGATGTATTCTTTATTCGTATCCGCGGCAAAAATCGGCTGCGTAAAATCATTGTCATCACCCGGAACTGGGACGTTCACCGCTGGCGTTCCCGGATTCGGTGCCTGGCCCCCCACATCCGTCATGTCATACAGACGGTTCTTATGGTTAATGAAGCGGTCATAAGCTACGAGCGCATAAGTCCCTTGGTCGGTGGCCATGCCGTCGACCATGGGGGCCGCCGATCCCGTTGGTTTCACATGCATGAAACCCCCGTCCGGAACCGAGAAGCTTAAGAGGGCGCTAAGTGCGGAATTACTGTTTTTAATAAATCGTGGGTCTTGATCGGCATCGATTCCGATGCTGCTCAAAGCGGTAACCACTTGAGACAGGCTTTCGCTGCTTATGCTCCCCCAGCTTGTATAAGCGCCGTCCGCGTTTTGCGTCTTGGAGAGCCAATTTACGGCCCGGTCAACCGCCGCTTTAACATCCCCACGGGTTGAATAATAAGGAGCCAGCGCCTGAATGGCCATCCCCGTAATGTCGGCATCGGCGGCCGAGCCAGACAAAGCCCATCCGCCAGCGTCAGCTGTCCCTTTTTTGATCTCGAGGTTCAAAATATAATCAATCAGATTCTCTCTTGTCGTTTGAACATCGACGCCTTTAACGACGGGAATTGGATAATTTTCGCTGTCATAAGCGATCAGCGCAAAGATCGGTCCATTAAGTCCTTGTTTGATCACGGCTTTGAAATCCGCAAGCTTGTCTAGCTGACTGTAACCGCCCACATTCGTGACATCTTTGCCAATGGCCGTCAAGCCCAGAACCAATCTGGAATGTTCCGTCCATTTTGTCCGGTCCAGGTTATTCTGTTTGCTTTGTACCACACTGACGACGTTATCGTAATATCCCTTATAATAATTGCTTGGAACCGGATAGCTGCCTCTCGCCAAAGAAAGGACGGACCATTCCCCGCCGCTTGTTCCAAATGTCGGATGGTCTACCGTCCGAAGAATATACGCCAGGCTTTTATCCAGCCGTTCTTTAGCTAATTGGGAGGTGCCCGCTGCCTTATGGATAACCAAATAGTCCTGCTCCGCGTGGTTCCCCGCTTTATCAGTTGCAGCAATATGAATGCGGTTTTCCCCGGCTCTTAGGGAAGCCTTGTATTCTCCGCCCGTTTCAGGCAAAATCGCTCCGCCCAGTGTTACTTCCGGAGTGATGCCTTGATTGGCATGATCCGTTACCAATACTTTGAAGCTCAGTCCAGGGCTTGTTACCTCCTGCCCCTGTTGCAAGCCCTCTACTTGAATGATCGGGGGCTCCGTATCCAAAGCCGGCTGCTCCGATTTCGATAAAGCGCCTGTCAGGTTGGCATACGCCGCATCGATATCATCCTGACTGCTCTCCATGTTCGTCAGCAGCTCATATGCACGGTCATAAGCTGCCCTTACTTCCGCTCTGGAAAGCAGCGCGCCTTTGTCCGGACTGCTGTTGATCTCCGCTATTTTCGATGTGAGCGCATCTTTGTTCGCAGGCTGAAGATAGTTATTACCATCGAAGCCCCCGCCCAAATCTGCTCCATAACCGTAGACCGTGAATTGCGTCCGGATCACATCACCGTTTTGCGGATGATAATCGGAAAAACCATAATTCAGAAATTGGTTATTGACCGCATACATCCAGCCGGACATCGAAGTATAATCGAATTCCCCGAGCCATTCTCCGTCCTGCCTGGAATCGACCGGTCCGGATTGATCCAAAATGTATTGCGGAATGTGTACATCGCCGGTGTCATGATCCTTAACCATTTGCAAATAAAATGAACTATCTATATTCCCGGAGTTTTTATAATTGTTCTCACCCAAAAACTGAGTGATTAATGCCGCGCCATTTTCCCCTGCGTAAAAAGGTACTTTAAGAGGCTCCCTAATATATCCTTGGCCCAAGGTGAATTTTTCTACCGAAATCGTAACGTATCCGGCCGGTCCCCCGTTTCCCCCTCCATCGGCATAAGATACCGATAGTCCCGGAAAAAGCAAGGAAAACAGCATGCTGATGACGACCAGCCAGGCTGAAGGTTTAAATCTTCTCATGATTATACCCCTTCCCATTTGTTTTCTTTTCGATGATGTAGAAAAGCTTTGCCGTAGGTGCAAAAAAACCTCTCAACGTGAAGCATTGAGAGGTTTACGAGAATACATGGCTATACAAGACACAAAGCATGTACTAATAAACACCTCCCTATCACTCGTAGAGTTCATGGCGTCGTTCAAAATAGGCAGGTATTCTGGCTTAAGCATCATCACCCTTGCAACCTTCCCGGTTTCCCAGTGGTCTTTTTTGCAAGGACTCCTCTTACACAGCGGCGGGACCGCGCGGGATTTACACCCACTTCCCTTTTAACCAATCGATGAATCGATATCTAAAAGCATATCCATCATTTGGAACCTATTTGAGATATTCAGTTTAATGCCAATCATGGCAGATTAGACTCTTTTTGACATTGGCATTTATGTATATACATTCCATACATAAATTTAGAATCCTTCCTCAACAAAGCAGCGGAATCTATTTATCTGATAAAAAAGCAAGGATAGACCATCGGCCTCCCCTTGCTTACCTCTTCTATTGCAAACAAATATGAGCGCGTATTATAACGGCAGCCGCCTCGGCTCGAGTCGCGTTTCCGCTCGGGTTAAATTTCCCATCCGGATATCCGCCGATAATGCCCTTTTCTGACGCAGCAGCAATAGCAGCTCTAGCCCAATTCGAAATGTGATTGTCATCTGTAAACTTCTTTCCGTTTGCTGATACTTTTAGTCCAAGCGTCTTAGCTATGATGCTTGCCATTTCTTCACGGGTGATATTTGCATCTGGCTTAAAGATTTGATCATTATATCCGGATATGATGCCTTGTTTATAAGCGGTGGATATAAAGTCACGCGCCCAGTGATTTGCCGTATCGCTAAACGTCTTATCCTTCTGCAGCTGAAGTCCGAAAGCTTTAACCACCATGGCAACAAATTCAGCTCTCGTCACTTTTTGATCCGGTTTGAACGAACCATCCGGATACCCTTTCACTGCTTGAAGCGAAATCAATTGTTTAATTGCCGATTCTGCCCAATGGCCTTTGATATCTTTTAAGTTGTCTACTCCAGAAGAACCGGTCTCTGAGCCGCCATTCCCTGGTTTGCTATTCCCACCATTACCCGGGTTACCGTTACCATCGTTCCCTGGTTTGCTACCACCATTGCCCGAGTTACTATTGCCACCGGTCCCTGGTTTGCTGCCGCTATTGCCCGGGTTACTATTGCCACCGTTCCCTGGATTGTTACCTCCATTGCCCGGGTTACTATTGCCACCGTTCCCTGGATTGTTGCCGCCATTGCCCGGGTTACCGTTGCCTCCGCCTGGATTGTTACCGCCATTGCCCGGATTACCATTGCCTCCATCCTTGTCCTCTCGGGTTACAGTGATGGTATAGGTTTGCGTCGTCTTGCCGTCCTGTGCGAGCACATCTACCGAGATCGTATTTTTTCCTACGGACAGAGGAATCGGATTGGCGGCAGCCTGGCCATTTAATCGGAACGAAACTTTGGCAAGCGAATCAACCGGTGTTGCTGTCACCGTTGTGGAAGTAACAGAATTTGCAACCTTAGCCGAATAGTCAAAAACGCTTGGCGTCAAAGGCTGATCTAGCTTAATTCCGCTTAAAGTCAGTTGGTTAATCGGTGCCCCCAAATCCAAACTTAGGATCAATTGCGTTTGGCCGAAGTTTTCGTCAAAACCGAAGTTATCGATATGTACACGGCCGCTTGCATATACGGTTACGTTGGCCCAAGTGTACATCCGATCAACAGCAGCGTGATTGGCATTTTTGGCATCAAAAGGAGATCCACCGGAACCGACGATAACCTGATATGCTTTGCCCTTCGGCTGACTGAAATTGGTGGCATGCTGATGACCGGAGAAATAGGTTGCATTATAATCTTCAATGACTTGCCAGAAGTCGTCCCAACTTTTAAGATCTGCATGCAAACTATCGGTTGGAGCGGATGCCGGGTCTATGATGTAAGGGAACGCATATTTATGGCCAAAAACAAACATATGCTTTAGTCCACGCTTTTTAGCAGACTCGAAATCTTGTTTCAGCCATTCCGTAGGGGCATGCGAATCATTGCCTGCCGGATCTGTATTGATAATAGCAAAATGCGAATCTTTCAAATCAAATGAATACGACAATTGGCTTTGACTTGTTGTAATGCCGCCCGTGCCGACTTTTGGATAGTTGTTTTCATCCCAGCCTTGAATCTCCGAACCAAACATGTTTTTCCAGCGGAGCGTATCCATGATGACATC
Source organism: Paenibacillus sp. (assembly GCA_031254035.1). Taxonomy (GTDB): domain Bacteria; phylum Bacillota; class Bacilli; order Paenibacillales; family Paenibacillaceae; genus Paenibacillus_AQ. Next base: position 8,509 of record JAIRVF010000082.1, on the reverse strand, counting down.
GCCCATGTTGTAACGCCACGTATTTTCATTCGCTTCCGTAGAAATTTTGCCGGTGCTCAAATTATCTTGCAACTCGTGGTTGCCTGGAACAGGTACAACATAAGTGCCTGTCTCATACATATCCGCTACAAGGCCGCGCCAGAAAGAATACTGCTTGTTTAAATAAGCGGCGGCCGCTTTCTTATTCGTAGGATCTGAATAATATCCCATAATCATATCGCCGTTGAATACGAAAAGATCGTCTTTCGCGTCCTGCACTTCTTTCGTAATTCTCGCGATTACTTTTGTATTTTGCTGCCAATTTGCATCTTGTGCATTTAGCTGCTGTTTTTTTGAATCCCCCCGCGAATCCCCAACGGTTGCGAATTTTAAAAGCACCTGATCTTCTTGCCCGCTCCCTGCTGCTTCGGCCGACGAAAGTCCAATCTGGGATAAGCCCAGTGTAGAAGCCAATACGATCGCGCTCAAAGCAAGTCGCTTGATTGTCAATTTCATAGATTACGTTCTCCCTTTTTTGTGATTACTAGTATAAATCAAAGCTTTGGAGCACTTTCGTTTCCCCGTAATTTTCATCGAATCCAACACAATCAATATGAACACGCCCATCTTCATATACCTTTACATTCGCCCAAGCATACGTGCGATCTGTTGGGCTATGGCTCGTATTACTGGCATCAAAAGGGGATCCGCCTGACCCTACCATAACTTGATATGCTTTTCCCTGAGGTAGGTCGACGTTGAAAATATGTTCATGTCCGCAAAAGTACGTCGCTTGATAATCTTCAATGACCTGCCAAAATAGATCCCGGTTTGCCGGATCGAGACCATCCGGAATCGAATTGTCATATACGTATGGATAGGCAAACTTATGGCCAAAAACAAAAATATGATTGATTCCGCGGGCTTTAGCATTAGCCAGGTCTTTCTTCAGCCACTCGACAGGTGCGTGTGAATCATTGCCTGCAGCATCTGTATTGATGATGGCAAAATGCGAATCTTTCAAATCAAAGGAATACGATAATTGTTTTTGATTCGTTGTAATACTATCGATTCCTTTTTTAGGATAGTTCGATGGATCCCATCCCAACAGATCCGAACCGATGATATCTTTCCAGCGAGTCGTATCCATAATAACGTCGCCCATGTTGCTGCGCCATGTGTTTTCATTGGCTTCCGTAGCAATTTTTTGCGAGCCACGCTTATCCTGCGTTTCATGGTTCCCTGGCACAGGTACAACATAGGTTCCTGTTTCATACAGCTTGGCTACTAGCCCGCGCCAAAAGCTGTATTGTTCCGTTAAAACATCCGCATTGGAATCAGGAGTGTACCCCATGATCATATCGCCGTTAAACAGAAACAAGTTCGGCTTCACCGCTTGAACTTCGCGAATAATGCGGGAGAAAGCTTTGGTATTCTGCTGCCAATGCGCATCTTGCTTGCTCAAATCTTGTTTAGCGGAATCACCGCGGGAATCGCCAACAGTGGAAAAGGATAAGAGCAGATTGTCGCTCACCGGATCGACACGATGAATCGTGATCTCATAGGTCTTTTGAGTCTTGTGATCTTGTGCCGTCACATCAATAGCAATCTTATGATCTCCATTATTAAGCCCAATCGGCTTGGCTGTTCCGCTATCGTACTTTTCGCCGTTAATTATTATTGCTGCAAACGGATCCGACAGCTCAGCGATCAGATTTATACTGGTAACATGGCTTGGAACGTTCACCACATAGGATGTCGTATCCGGTAAAAAGTTGAGAGAACCGGGATTGATGGACAGGCTGCTTAAAGAGGCGTCATCCGTTACAATGGCAGCGCGCTTGATTGCCACGGTATATGTTTTTGTTTCCGTAGTATCCTGTGAATTCACCTGAATCGTAATATCCGTAACATCATGATTTAGAGGGACCGAAATAAGATTTCCGCTATCGTATGTATTTCCATCTACCGTCATCGTTGCGTGCGGATCAGATGCAGTAGCAGTTAGATGAACAAGATTGGTTTGAACCGGGACAGCAATGGTATAAGAAGTGGTTTCTGGTGCGAATTTCGGCGAGAGACTTCCTTCGTCAGCACGGAGATCTTTCAAATTTGCATTATTTGTAGCGCTGGCAATGGGTTCCATTGGGCTTTGAGAATTTTGAGGATTTCCGCCTTTAACGATTACAAAATCATTTCCGTTATTTCCCGAATCATATCCGTTACCGAATAGCTCGCCTGCTTGTCCTTTATTGGGATCCAATCCAGGGCCATCCGGATCTAATGGATTAACAGCTTTACGCTCGAGACTTTTAATGATGGAAGGCTGGACAGTGGCTGAACCTTTATAAGCATTCGCATTTCCATAACCTACAAAGTCAACTACATCCGCGTCTAAACTTGGATTTTGAATATTTAACTTTGAAGTCGTGTTTAACAATGCCACTTTTCCATCCTTGTTGCTGAATTGGATCGTACCAGCCGCATCAGGTGTCGGCAAATCCGCACCCTTTAAATCTGGATCGTTGGCGCCTTCCTGTATGAGATAAAATCCATGAGCAGGAATTGTTCCCGCAAGATCGGTAGATTCCCATTCTCCTCCATCAATGCTGTTCGCCTTATTGTATTGTAATGACCAGCCATCAAGAGTAACTGAAGCATCCGTAGGATTGTAAAGCTTTGCATAATTATATTTGTAGCTTGCTGTATTACTGGCGCTTACTTGGCTTCCTCCACCATAAATTTCAGCAATGACAACATGGTTGGCTGGAGCCGCGAAAGCATTTTTCGGTGCCGTTAACGGAATAGCAAGAGTGATTAAGGCCACAAAAAGGGATAACGGGGCAGCAATCTTTTGGGTTACTTTTTTCATAAACATCATGCATGAACCTCCTGGATAAAATAATAGCTTCTTAGCCTGTGCCGGACTGACAGATGATATATAAACATTACAAAGTCATTGTTAGAACTAATCCGCTAAAATGTAAGGGTTTTGTTAATATGAAAATAGGAACATAGATCAGCTCAAGTGGGCAATTAAATCAAAAAGATCGAGAAGGCATAAATCAAAAAAGGTCGAGTGCAGAAGCGTTTAACTCCTGACTCGACCTTTTTTGTTCAAATCATTAAGGAAAGGGTCTGTCTCCTCTCCATTATTTTTCGTTGCGCCCCTGAAGCTCCTTCCATACCTTCTTGTTGCTGTACTGCTTCTCGGTGCTGATATCCTTTCCGAACCACTCCGGTGCAACAAAGCTTTCCGCCTCTTCGACAGAAGCAAATTCCACTTCCAGCACCAATAGCTGTATTTGCTCGTAATCATCAATTTCGATCACATGATCTCCCCAAACCGCCGTGGTCCGCTTTTTAATAAGGGGTACAGCTTGGTGCACGGTGATCATTTGCTCATAAAGTCCTTCAGAGATGGAATACTCCACTTCCTCACGCGCGATACCGTGGCCCTTTTTGAACGTGTGTGTATATTCTAGTTGCTTGCTCGTTAAATCATGGATTTTACGAACCCTCAGTTCCTGATCTTCGTGTATCGCCAGGTATGTCTGTTCAATCCATTGCTCCTTTTCAATCCGAATCACCTGTTCACTTATCAAAGCCGCCGGGTATTCCGGCAGCAGGAATTTACGTTCAATTTCAAGCGCCATCGCTTTTCCTCCTGTTCGCTTCGATTACCCCGCATAATGTCTACTTTCTGATGTCATCTTCGGTTATAATTGTACATCAGAATGAGGCTTGCAACTTCTATTATACGAAACGGAAACGCTGAGGGACAATCACTTTGATGAGGCAGTGAACCTAGGATGTACGCCAAAGCCCAGCCAATGCAGCCTAAAAATGAACCAAAAAAATGCCGTAAACCCAATGATTCTGGGCATACAGCATTTTCTATCGTTTTACAACTTTACATGTAAATGAATTACCAGGATAAGAATCTTGCGAAAATCCAAAAAGCGATAAAAAGTTTAATGTTTGGATACCAACAGTTTCATATCGGATATCAATTGATCCAGCTTGGCATAATCTTGTACCATCTCACTGATCTTCGAATCCTGACTTCGCATGTTTCCGTGCATTTCTTCAACCGAAGCCATGTTCTGCTGCGTCGCAGCCGCAATATGCGCCATGTTGTCCGCCATATCAAGCTGCCGCGTATGAAGGCGATCAGCCGATCCCCCGACATTGTCGGCATTCTCCCTTACTTGCTCCATATTTCCGTGGATCTGTTGGATCAAATCCTTCACTTCCTGCGAAACCCTACTACTGGTCGATACGGCCGTCTGGCCGCGGACAACTTGCGTATGAACGGCGCCGATTTGGTCCCTTATGCCGGACAGGATTCCCTCAATTTCGGATGCGGCTTTCCTTGAGCTGTCAGCTAGCTTTCGGACCTCACCGGATACGACCGCAAATCCATGCCCATGTTCTCCAGCACGCGCGGCTTCAATGGCCGCATTCAGCGCAAGCAAATTCGTCTGCTCGGCAATCTCGCGGATGGCCATAACAATCGAGCCTACACGATCATTTTCTTCATGCAGAAGCTGCATCATTTGCGCCGTTTGGTCAATCATCTGATGGACGCTTTCAACCTCGCCGGACAGAACTCCGATCTGCTGGCTGCTTCTTTCCGTCAATCTGGCATTGTCCGCCGCATACTTCTGCAGCTGACCGGTTCCCTCGAAGAGCCGCCCTACGGCATCGTTAATGACCTGGGCCGTTTCATTAATATTCATAATACTGTCCGTTTGCTTCTCGATGGAAGCCGACATTTCCGAAAAGCTCAGCGTCACCTCTTTGGAGATATCACCGGTCGTGCGAACCCCCTCCTGCTGGCTGTTGCTGAATTCGTTCAGCACCAAAACCGATGCTTTAAGCTGATCCAGCAAACCGTCTACCGTACGCTTCGCCTCTAGCGTCTCCTGCTGTTTCGCCGTTACCTGAACCTGCAGACGCTGGATGAATCCTGCCGAAAATGCCAGAGCCACCGTCGCAAACGCGAGATAAAGATACAAATAAACAAGCGACTCTCCCGGAAAAAGTTGGTCCCGTAAGGCCGGCCGCGCAAACAAATAAGTCGTTACCCCCGCTCCCATAACCCCGGTGAAAATGATCGGCTTGTAGTCCGCATACAGCGTCATGATAGCCAAATTCACATAAACTAGGAAATACGTGCTGATCACTGGATGGGGATCTGAAAGGATCAACAGCAAGATAAACATAGTAAAAATACAAGCTACAAAATATTTTATGTAGGATATCCCAATACGCCTGTAGGTCATGAATGTGGCGGCACCGCAGGTAATAAGTCCGACGCCGACTAGCAGCATAATCATAGTTACGTCCAATCCGATCGCCAAATCCGTAACAACGCCTAAGACCAGTATCCCCCATAAAATTTTAACAAACAGACGGTTACGCTTGTCCAATTCGGTGAGAGCTCCATTAATCATTTTTTTGCCCCTTCAATTAGGTTTGTACATATAGCCAGCAGTTTAGTTTCTTGTCCCTGCTTGTGCAACACTTCGGGAGGGAGTCAGCCATGGGTATTGGTCTTTGTGGGTATACACTTTCTCGGCATCCACAATCGTTGGAATAACGTAATCTCCCTTATAAAAAATTTTATTCGATATTTTCTCCAGCGGCACCTGAAACGAGATCCGCAGCGCTCGATGAAATACTGGTTCGAGCAACGCGACAAAATACTTCAGTTTATTCTCTTCCCCGAATTCCACCATGGCAGACAGCAAATCCGATATACAATGGCCGCGATAAGTACGAAGCAGCGCCATTTTATCGATTTCCGCAACAGCGCCTTCAGCCTGGATTATCTTAGGATGCTTATCAAAGGCGGCCATCTCATTGATGGGACTTTCACTACTGTATGGCTTGATCTCCGTTGTTCCGACATAATGCCCCTCATTCGTAACGACCACATATCTTTCCAGGACTTGCTTGGAAAATTCAAGCTCGAATCCTTTTTCCAGCCACACCGTCGTCCAAATTCCGTTAAACATAGCCAGTTCCAGTTCATTCTCTACACGCTTAAACATGGTCTCTACTCCTTTTTAGCAAAACACGATGTCTATTTCTATGATCTCTGAAAGAAATCAAGACTCCATAGAAATTATCATCGGAAAAGGTTGGGAAAATGATTAGGACTATTACCAATAAAAGAAGCCGAAAATTGTTACGATGTTCTAAACTTTTCATTTATCGCTGTCGCTGCTTGCATATGTCACGTCTTCCTGCAGTTGAGTCCACGTTCCATCTTGATATACGGCTTCCGTTACCGTCTGATCGGTTTCCCCAAAGAATGGCCTGGCCATTTTCCAGTCTCATCCCCCTCCTCTCATGTCTAGGTAAAGCCCCGCTCAATCATATTTCGAACCAAAATTGGTCCTTGACACCTGTGCAAGGTGGCACTGTGGTTACAGATCGTTCTTGCATAACAATATATTAAGATTTGTATTAATATAGTTAATATTACCATAAAATTTAATTTCATTTCATATAAGGTGCTTTTTTACTAGAGAATAGGAGCTATGCTTTGTTGTATATGTCAGATTGTGCAGCATTACGAAAATCTACTTACGTGGAAAGATCATGATATGGTCGTGCTGGGCGTTATCAGAAGTTTTCTTTTCGGGGTAGAATGCTTCTGATAAGCACAGGAAGCCCAGCCCTGCGGGCTAGGCTTCCTGTGTCGCAACTTCTTATTTCATGACCTCCCAGCTTTGGAAATCGTGAATGGCGAAGCCAGCATAGCTTGAATAGTGCACCAATTTATTATGGGCGGACTGCAGCTCCTTTTCCATCAGCCCGCTACTCATGGCATAGAATGATACTCGCGGACCCTCTGTACTTCTAGCCGTTTCTACAGCAACAACAACTTGCTTCTTCAGCGTGGAGGCTTCTCTCAATATGGCCTGTGCATGTTCCACAATTCCATCGTTGTCTAACGCATGATTCCGATAATCCATAATGTTGAGGCAATCAAACTTCTCCAGCAACCATGCGCTCATACTGTAATCCGTCCCCGGGACCTTAACCGTATTCAGCCAATACGGAACGTCCATCGTGATTTTCAAGCCGCTCCCTTTGGTTTCTTTCTCGATCAGCCTCAAATTGTCCATCCAACTTTCAAGAATCGTCTTATTGTCTTTCTTCCATCCACTTAGCGAATAAGGTTCAATATCGAAATGCAGTCCCGTAAAGCTTGCTTCTGGGCCAACAGAGGAATTGTAGGTTTTAACCCACGTTATGAATTTTAGAATATCTTCCTGTTTAGACTTATTGGCCCATTCGGGACGCCCCTCAAGTGCCTCCACTTGAATGTCTTCGCTTTTCGCATTTCGAATAAAATTCTCATACACCGTTGGGTCCATATCTCTATTAACCTGAAGGTAAATAGATGTCACACCCTTCATTTTTGCGAAGTTTATTATTTTATCTTGATTCTGTTTTATGATGTGACTGTCCCATATCCATGTTCCTTTCGGAACACTTGCCACTGAAGTCATGATGCTCACCAGATTACTTGCGGGCTGCCAATCCACATTTGCTTGCAAAACTTCACTAATAAAACGCAGCGGAACCATCGTGCGACCATTTTTGAGCACTGCCGCCCCTTCAAAGCTTACACTTTTTCCATTCACCAGTGCATGATTATCGCCAATCCCCAAAATAATGTTGTTACGGTTATCCGATATCGTGATTTGTTTTAATTCTCCGTTCCATTTCGTAGTAGCTCCGAGCTTGTCGGATACAAAAGTAAGTGGAACCATCGTATGGTTGGATTTCTGATCGACATATGGGTGCTCATCTGGGAACTGTACATCACGACCATTCACGGACACTTGGATTTCAGAAGCGAAGGCGGCGGGGGTAAATGAAGCTAAACTTAACATAATACCTAACATGCATAATGCCAATTTTCTCATGTGGGACTACCTCGTCTTTTTGAATTTGTGCGCATTGCCACACAATGAGATTATAAAATATGTAAGAATTGGTAACAAGGTCAGCAAGCACGATTGAGGTAGTTTTATTGGTGGATTATTTTAGCCGTTTGGAAGTTCTTCATATTTAAATTTATGTATCCGCGAGGGGTGTGACTTACAACATCCTTAACGCTATATTTATCCCAGTAATTTCAATCCACGCATCCGCAAGGGATGCGACGTTTTTGAAAATCTGCGGCTTGATCATGTCACGCATATTTCAATCCACGCATCCGCGAGGGATGCGACTACAGGTAGATTTCCAGCGCCCGTCATCTTTTGGGATTTCAATCCACGCATCCGCGAGGGATGCGACGAATCCCATTTTCAATTTGAAAAATGATGTCACAAATTTCAATCCACGCATCCGCGAGGGATGCGACCTAGATGAGGCTGATAACATTTCAAGCCCTACATCATTTCAATCCACGCATCCGCGAGGGATGCGACTGTGATACCTGCTTCGATGTTGTTGATGTAGTACTAATTTCAATCCACGCATCCGCGAGGGATGCGACAAC
>JAIRVF010000046.1 GCA_031254035.1 Paenibacillus sp. | reverse complement strand
GGGGTGAACACAATGTGGTATTTGCACATCCACTTTGTGTGCGCTAAACTATAGTTCTTGTTTGCCATCTAAGACCATTCCTTCCACTGAGCCTGAACATCTCAATGTTATCGCAATGGTCTTAGTGGTCAAACCCTTGATCCCTCCACCCGCATAGCAGGTGGTTTTTTGTTTCGCACGCTTCGCGAGCTCAACTGGCTAAAGCCTAAACTAAAAAGCTCAGCCTAATAAGCTGAGCTCTTTTTAGTCCGGACTTTGTTGTATGAGTAGTTACATACTTTCTTAGTCAGTTACAGACTTCCTTTTTTAGTTACATTCTTTGTTTTTCAGTTACAAACGATATTTAACACATTCAGGAGTAAAAATCAAAAATAAAAAAAAGAGAACTTGGTCGAAGATACTACTCATTTTTATAGGTTGCGTAGTGCTTCTGATCGGTTCCGGATTTGTATACGAATATGTAGTCACCCAACAAGCTAAGACAAAATATGCCCCTCCAGGGAAGCTTGTTGATGTTGGCGGATTTCGCTTGCATGTGGAAAGAATGGGTTCCGGGGCGCCGGTGATTCTGCTCGAGGCAGGCAGCATGGAATCCAGCTTAATCTGGAGAGACATTCCGGAGAAACTGGCTGAATTCGCCACGGTCGTACGGTATGATCGTGCCGGTTATGCGTGGAGTGATCCAGCGCCCACCGAACGTTCCGGAGACAACATTGTGCAGGAGCTACATAGCGCATTGGGAAAGGAAGGGATCCGCGGCCCTTACATCCTGGTAGGTCATTCCGTGGGCGGGATGTATTCCCGATTATTCGCCGAGATATGGTCATGCATGATGAGCCGGACTTAGTTATAGATATGATTAAAAGTATTATTCACAACCGTGCACGGCAAGGCTCTTAACCTTGCCGACACCCCTACAAATTATCCAAACTATAAAAAACAAAAATCGCCCCCACGATACACATGACCCATGAAACAGCCGATCCTGAATGCTTCGAAAGCTTAATTTGAAGCCTTTCTAATGGTCCTTTCATCACAAGGCTAATCCCCCTACCATAATAAGGAGTTCAAATGTCACGATTCTCCTCCTTGTTCCAATGAAGAGTCCTGTAGAGAAGCGATATGAATGTCATAGGCTCGCTCCATAAAATCAAGAACTTCCTTGTCTATAGGATATAGTCCAAGACTCTCAGATTGCTTTGGGGATTTCCTCAAGTCCCATAATTTATTCACAAACTCTTCTTCTCCTTTGAATTCCTCCAGTTGTTTTTCTATCATTCGACGTATTATATTTTGCACTCTTTGTGATGCAGGATCACCTTTCGTATATCGTTTTATCTGACCTAGCAAAGCAATCCATTCCAAAGAATCAGGATCTTCTCCACTCATTTTTGGGAGCTTTGTCCAAAGCATTATTTCCTTATCGTTAAACATGTTCTCCTTGATGGTCGGCAATCTTTTTTTATGTTGATTCGATAACTGAAGAAGTTTCTGTATCGCAAACCGTTCATCCCCGTCTTCAACTGCAATCCCATTAATCAATTCCCGCAGTGACGACTCTATACTTCTTAATCTTTCTTGCTCTTCAAGGATATAGGCTAACTGGTTTTTCAAACTGTTTGTCCAATTCCATTGAGAGTCGTATAACATACTTTTAATTTCTTGTAACTTGTAACCAATTCCTTTTAGAAACTGGATGTATTGAAGCTTCTTCAGTTCCTCTTCTGAATATAGACGATGTCCCCCCTCTGTTTTGGATGATACCGTCAATAATCCGATCTGATCATAGTACCGAAGTGTTCTGACCGTGATTTTAGTTTGTTTTGCAACTTCTTTAATATGTATCAATTACAGACACCTCCGCCAATTCAGATCATATCAATTTTCTTTAGCTTTAAATAAACCATGTTTAATTAAATATCCTAATCCTAGACCGATTAATACGCCTGGAAATGCTTGATCAATCATTAGTCCAATTCCTACTCCTATAATTACACATGCATAAATAATGATATCTCCTTGTTTCATATCTACTATCCCCTTTTATATAAATTCCCTCTTCCCTCTATTAGCCGACTGAACTGACATAAGTGATGAAGAGCTTAACCATTGGCTTGATTATACAAGATGACGCAACGTCACTTTCAAGTGTTTTAATTAGAAAATAATTTGTTTACACAAGCTAACTTGATGTTGACGCAACGTAATCTTATATAATCGTTCACAATAATGAAAATATTTAAGAGGTGAGAAAATGAATAAATATTGCATTTGTTTACTTTTGGTGATGATGCTTTTTCTTAGTGCATGTAGTACTTCCCAAGAAAACGATGCACACGCTGTGTCATTAAAGGAGATAGAAAACATCCATATTGACCATGGCAGCACAACATTAATAGTAGAATCAGCGGATATCGAGTCACTTGAAGCACTTAGTAATGGACCTGAAATTGTAATAGATAAGGAAAAAGACAACATCAAAATTCGGCTTAAGAGTGATATCAGAAACATCGTCAATATCCGGGAAATGCCTCAGCTATCCGTTCGTATTCCAAACAATTATGAGAGCAAAGTAACGGTTGACGGTTCTTCTGGCAATGTAAAAATAATAAATCTGAGCACACAGAAACTCGATATCAAAGGAAGTAGTGGAAATGTATCGCTTGACTATTTACAAATTAATAGTGACATCAATATTTCTGTCAAGAGCGGCAGCGTCCTTTTAAATCTGGAAGACAAGGACTCCAACATAAACTGGCTTTTGCAATCTGGTAGTGGCAGACGGTCTGTTAGTATTCCTTTGAATAATTCTCAACGAAGTAACAGAAAAACACAGGGGCAAACAGGCGATGGCTCGTTTAATGTGCGTCTCCAAACAACTTCTGGAAATATAACGGTTAAATAAATGCCCCTAACCAAATAACAGGGATCTATAAATAGAAGCGTGTTTGAGCCGTGCATGATACATGCACCAAATTTCTTCAAATACTGAAGTTAGACTGAATAGTAGACACAGATTATACTGAATTCAATAACTTGAATAAGGGAGACTGTGTTTATGAAAAGGACTGAATACGATGAATCGTACAAAAAACAAACAGTTCAGTA
>JAIRVF010000026.1 GCA_031254035.1 Paenibacillus sp. | reverse complement strand
CGACTTCATTACGTCTACGAATGTGCCCAAAAGGGCATTCCGTTTCATGAAATCTGTGAGCAGCTCCATGTTGCTTGATTGTTATGGGATTTTTTGTAACTGTTTTTGCTCATTTATAGTTTCAATTTTAGATGATTTTCATGCGGAATATGAAATTATTAATCACACCAAACATCTTAACTCTGCTCAGGAAGGTGCTGAATATTTTGGAATAGAGATTGGACAAACAGCGCCGACACTTATTTTAAAGACAGAAAAAGGATTTTTTAGTTTAATCTTATCAGGTGACCATGGACGGGTTGATTTTGATACATTAAGGGAGAAGTTATCCGTAGAACAGGTTAAGCTAGCTTTGCCGAAAGAGGTAGAGAGAGTAACTGGAAGCAAGGTTGGAAGTGTATCATTAATCAACACTGAATTACCAACCATTTTTGATCATCAGTTGAATCGATTTCAATATGTTTATGGCGGAACTGGTTTACCACAGACAACTTTAAAAATACGACCAAGCGATGTGGAGAGGATAAATGATATTGTAGGATATATAAGGTAATCGTAAGGAGATTGAAATGGACGCTCCGGAGTTTCACATGCCACGATGAAGTCTTAAACTTCAAATAACAACATATTATCGAAACATAGCATTCGGCTCATGGTTTGTTAGGAGTAGTCAGAAGTCCGATGTGGTTTCGTAAAAGAGGTAGATAATATGTACCAATCTAAATTATTCAAAAGCTCTAGAACTAGATTAGTTGCACCTGGCACCAGAAGATGCGGAAGTATTTGCTCGATGGAGTGAAGATTGTGAATATATGCGTAATTTAGACACAGACTTTGCTGTTCCACGTTCAGTTGATTTCTATCGATCAGATCTACAAGCAAATGTTTCTCAAACCAATGCCATTGAAGTGAGTTGATTTTATTAAATCATTTTGAGGGAGTGCATTCGATGAAAATAGGATTTCTAATTATTGATATGCAAACAATCTGTCTGGAGAATCTGGAAAAGAAAAAGGTGGAAAAAGCTTGCGAGTATATCAATTATGTATCAGATTTACTTCGCTCTAATGATCATGTTGTCATCCATGGTCATCCATGTGCAAGACATTGAAGGTCTTCAAGAATCCAATAGAGAACTATTTAATACGATTCCTGAAATTCAAATTAATGATATAGACTTGATACTGACGAAAGTTAACTCGAGTGCATTTTGGAAGACAGATTTAGAGCAAATATTATTGAATCATGGCATAGAGTTGTTAATTATTTCAGGATTTGCTGCAGAGCAATGTATCTTATTTACCTATAATGGAGCTGTTGAAAGAGGGTTCAAACCTGTCATATTACAAAAGGGAATTTTAAGTGAATTTAGTGATGTGATAACTTCAACCTACAGAGATAGAAATTTGATCTCTTATCCAGTCATTGAATATTTAGTAAAAAAGTGATTTGCTGCAAGTCGATCAGGAGATAGACCGATTCCTTTCCGTGGGCGGTCTATTTTTGGTTGAACAAATCAGTTGAACGAAAAAAACGAACAAATCAATTTACAGAATCATGTTCTCACTAGATCAAATATTATTGGATAAACAAGATATTTTACAAAACGCTATTGTGTACCTAAAATTATAGAAGTTAAACTGAAAATAACATATAACAAACGTAAGGGGATAAAAGCGATGGACGCATTTACAAAAAAGAGGATTGAAAAAATCCTGGAGAACTACATCGAGAAAAAAATACCAAGACATCTTAGAGAAGAAATCCAAATCAAATATAAATTTAGGGCGGATACTTTGACCTTAACTCAAGAAACGCCTGGGTATATCCCCGGAACTCGAGTCGAGTTACCAATAGCGCAGTTTAGATTAGAAGGGAACCAATGGAAAATTTACTGGAAGGACAGCAAAAATCGCTGGCATTTCATAAACGATATTGAACCTGATGAAAGCTTTGAAACACAATTGTTGGTAGTAGACAAGGATGAAATGGGAATCTTTTGGTTGTGAATTAGAAAAATAGAAAATTGAGGGTGCATAAATGGAACTTCATAAAATCTTAAACGAACTTGTATCAATGGAAACGTTAAATCAGGGCTCCGCTGAAGATATCGTTAGCGAAATATGCACGAATCTTTATTCAGACAGAGGGCTTCAAGCAAGGGCCAATTTTGAGGAGCTTCCGATGTGGCTTCAAGATATCATATTGATCATTGATTTTGATACGGAATTAAATATGAATGGAATAATCGGTTTTCTCGAGAACTCTACGGGTTCATATCTTGATGAAACGATAGACAGCCTAAGACGAATTGGTGCCATTCAAGATTATGTAGTGCTGACTAATATTAAACTCATTCTGATCAGCAACGGTATTGATCCACGAATACTCAGAGTAAATATGAATAACCAAAGTGAGTATAAAATCTCCAGCAGTCAGATGATGCATGGACTGGATTTTGATGAGGTTTTGGATGAAGCGGAAGATTTATATCTGAACCAAGAAAGAAGTATTTTTGACAACTTATTTGAATATGTAGAAATGAATCGTACTTTATTCATTAGGGAAATGGAGGAATAGGGGGATCCCAATGAAAAGGCGCAAGCGCTCAATAATTTGTGTTACTCTGGTGGCCATATTACTTATCTTAATGTTTACGAACCCTAATAAATCTGATTATGTTAGCTGGCTTGAAAAAAAACATGGAATCACTTGCGTGAATACAGGTATGGGAGTAAGTTGTAATCAGATCAAAGCAAACAAAAAAATGAAAATTGAAAGACAATCCGGGCATTTTCAAAATGCTCTAATATATTCAGTATTTGAGGAAGACTACAAAAATATGGAGGACGGAACAGAGATTAAAATTAAGGCCTTTGGAACGTTGAAGCAACTGTTTGATTATTGAGGATAAAAGAGTGTTGAAATGATACCGACATACTGGGGGCATGGAAAATCCGAGCTTTTAAGGGGAAAGTGTGAGGATTCATATGAAGAAGATTAGAGGGATCATATTCGACATGGATAATACAATATTGCGATCAAGAATTGATTTTGGGTCCATGAAAAATGAGATTTTTAGATATTTAACTTCTCTAGGAATACTTCCTGCTGATTTTGATATGCTGGAACGATGAAGAAGATGGGGGTTTACCCGATTGCAGAGATCATGGATATAAGAGAATTAAAAAGATTTATTTGAAGAAGGCCCGCAACATAAATAGGCGCGCGCCCAATCATCCCAAAACAAGGAAATAGGGTCTAAGGTCTATACCTCATGTTCGAAAAGCAAATCCCTCCAGCTAAGTAACGGAGGGATGCGGGGTAATAGGGATTAAGCATTTCGATGTCTCATGGCTTGATAGGACTTCACCAGCATGATCAGACATGTAGCCACAAATACTAGGAGTGAAATAAATTGCGAAGTAGACAGGATCCCGATACTGCCGCGTATAATATCTCCCCGATAGAACTCGATAATAAATCTACCAAGACTATAAAGCAGCAGGTACAGACTTGCTATGAACCCGTTCGATCTCTGTTTTTTGGCCAAAATAATTAGTACAAAAAAGAGGGCGAAGCTAAACACGCTTTCAAGTATTTGAGTTGGAATTAGCTTGATACCGTTTGGGGCGAGCTCAGATTCATGAAAGATAATACCAAACCAGCCATGGGTTTCTTCTCCATAACAGCACCCTGCCAAAAGGCATCCGATTCTACCAAATCCCTGTGCTAGGGCAATAGAAGGGACAAATAGATCAAGTTGCTGCAGGAAATTTAAGCCTTTCTTTTTGCAATAGATATAACCTGTGAAAATCCCACCCAGAATGCCGCCGTAAACCACAAAGCCTGAGGACAAATTCCATATGATTTCAGGATGCTTCAAAATATTTTTGCCTTGAGTGATCCAATATAAGAGCTTTGCGCTTATAAATCCACCCAATACCGCCCAAATTGTGATCGAGGATATATGGGAACGTTCCAATTTCCTGTTTGCCGCCCGCGTGACCAAAACCTGATATGCAGCTAAAATTCCGATTGCAATCATCAATCCATATCCATATATGGTGCGCGGATTGTTTCATATCAGGGCGACACGGAAACGATGAAGAAGATGAGAGTTTACCCTGATGACTACGCTCCGTCAATTTCGCACAAACATTCTTGAAGGCAGCGATGCAAACAAAGGCTGATCCGCTTGCTAACCTTCACCACATACGGCGAGCTGGTATGGGGTCATAGCGGCGGTATTTTCGGATCTTCCAATGGCGTTAGGGCTTCTCGGGACGGACAGCGTGTCGTCGTGGTGAACATGAATGTGTATAATGAAACCGGCGAAGGCGAAGGAGATTTTAGCGGAGTTTACATGACTGGATTAGGACTAAAAAAGAAATAAACTGTGAAAGTGAGATATTCGATCATGCAATAAGTGCGTATTTGAGAAACTTAACAGTTGATGAATGAAGTCAATTGGCAGAAGATAATGCAGATCGCAGCAAGTTTTGAATGAGAGGGGTTGCCTTGCATAACACGAGCGGGCAGCCTTTTTCATTGCGATAAAAAATGAAAGACTCCAATTGAAGTAAATAGAGGCATGACAGAAGGGTACTTGAACCTAAGTATTTTTGTGTCTGAAGTTTGATAGGTCGAAATCGGAAATTATGGCGAATGCAAGGTGATGAAAATATGGTGTCGAAATAATTAAAGGTGTCTAAGATTGTTTTGATGTGGTTCTATATATTCGCGACTGTGAGGTGTTAGATCATGAGCCAACCCAATATCAGGGAAATCCGGGTCACGGATTATCATGATATATATTTGCTGAATCTGGACTTCAACCCCAATCTACATACATTTTCGGAAGAAAAGGTAAGAGGGAAAATCGAGATCATTACCAGCAAAACGAAAGATATTATTTATGTTTATGAACAAAACAACAAAGTTATCGGGTACATTCATGGGAGTCCATACGAGTTGCTTACATCGGACCCTTTAGTGAACGTCCTGGGTTTTGTCGTTAAGGAAGAACATCGAAATCATGGCATAGGCAGTATGCTGATGGAAAGCCTTGTGCAATGGGCAGAGGATAACGGATACTCCGGCATTAAATTACTATCCCACCCAAGTAGAATTAATGCACACAGGTTTTACGAACGGCGTGGATTTATTTTTACCAAGGATCAAAAGAACTTTATCAAAAAGTTCAATTAATTCGGGCTCAACATTATAATAAGTGCTTGACAGAAAAGCGAAAGTAGCGGAGGGGACGGAATCGATCTGAAGAAGCGGCAGCGTTCGCCTTTGTCTCCGAATTTCTACCTTTTGAAGAATAAAATCAAGAAATTTGGAGACAACAGCGATCGGAAGAACGATCCGTAACCGCAGTGGTCACCTCGCTCAATGTCAAGAACTAATTTCGGTACTGAAATCGATAAAAAAGGATGAATTACTTATGAACCATTTTCCTGAGATTGAAACGAATAGATTATTTCTTAGAGATTTCTGATCCGGAAGTAACCCGATTTATGGATATTGAGCCTTGTAAAGACTTGAAAGAAGCAGAGGAAATCATACAATTCCACATGGATGATTCAGGCTGCAGGTATGGTTTGTTTAATAAAACGGATGGCGAATTGGTTGGAACAAGTGGGTTTCACTGCTGGGTGAAAGGGGCACACTCTAGAGCAGAAATTGGTTTTGATTTGTCCCGAAAATATTGGGGACTTGGTCTGATGCATGAAGCCTTAATCGAAATCGTTAGAGTTGGTTTTGATGTCATGGAAATAGATTTTATTGAAGCAACAGTAGAACAGGAAAACATTCGTTCACAAAGACTATTAAACAAAATGGGTTTTTCAAGGGAAGAAGAATTAAGAGATAATCTATACTATTACACTTTAAAGAAGAAAGTACCATATTTATAAACAGTGAAGCTTTCTTGGATTGAAATTCCTTGAAGGCTTTTTACTTCATGGCTTCAACAAAAAAGTTTACCTAGGTAAAAATGATTGCATATATACAAAATATTTTCTCTAGTATATAATAACTTTGAATTAGAATGAAGGAGCTGGTCAACCATTTGGATGACATTCCGGAGAAATTCGTACAGTGGTTCGCAATCAATCGCCATATCGAACTTTGCAGAAGCGTCAAGTCGCTGTTGCAAAGTTTTTTGAACTAACAATGAATAGGGAAAGGAAGGTTATCTATGAAAGAAGGCTATCATGTTTAGATAACCGTAATAATTACGATATGGCATTTCGGATTTGAACAACATACAAGGAGATGTACTATGAGATTAGAAGTATTTACAGAAGGATTATTAGAAAAACAAACAGATTGTCTCGTTGTTGGATTAACAGAAGATCGTGCAGAACAGGGGGATCTCTTCTCTCAACTTGACCAATCATTAGATGGATATTTATCTGCAGGAATTGCAAACGGACAGTTTTCTGCCAAGAAAAAAGAAGTTGCGATCATACATACATTGGGTAAGCTTGCAGCTAAGTGCGTGATGCTTGTTGGCTTGGGTAGACATGAGAAGGTTGATTTCGCTTTTGTTCGAGAGTTATCTGCAGGTATAGCGAATGAGGCGGTAAAAGGGAACTGTAAGGATATCGTTGTTTCATTCCCACATGCATTAGAAACTATTCTGTCTCCATTCCAAACTGGACATGCTTTTGCTGAAGGTTTAACACTCGCTTCGTATAAATTTGAGGGCTATCATTTGGAAAGAGAAGAGCATAAAGTACTCGATTATGCATTGTTAGCGGGTACAAAAGTCAACAGAGATGAACTTGCAGAAGGTTTGAAGACAGGAACTGCATTTGCAAAAGGTACAAACTTAGCACGTGATTTTGTCAATATGCCTGCTAACTATCTGACACCTACTGTATTCGCGAAGGCTGCAGTGGAAATAGCAGAGCGTTACGGGATGGAGGTTGAAGTGCTCGAGCGTGCAGATATGGAAAAGCTCGGTATGGGGGCGTTGCTTGGTGTGGCTCAAGGTAGTGCGAATCCTCCGAAGATGGTTATCATCAAGTATCAGGGCTGTGAAAAATGGGAGAATGTGATCAGCTTTGTTGGTAAGGGAATCACATTTGATACAGGCGGTATTTCGCTTAAGCCAGCTGCAGGCATGGAATCGATGGTTATGGACATGGGTGGAGCGGCAGCTGTCATCGGGGCAATGGATACGATTGGCCGTATTAAGCCAAAGGTGAATATTCTTGCAGTAGTACCGATGGTGGAGAATATGCCTGACGGCGCTGCGTATCGCCCTGGTGATGTATTGACATCGATGAGCGGACGCACGATTGAAGTTATTTCTACCGATGCTGAAGGGCGTTTAATTTTAGCGGATGCGATTACGTATGCTAAAAAGCTTGGTGTGAGCTGCATTGTAGATCTAGCCACATTAACAGGAGCGGTATTGATTGCATTAGGAACGCAAACGACTGGTGCAATGACGAATAATAAGGATTGGGTCAATCAAGTACTTCAAGCTGCGGATGAATCAGGAGAATTAATGTGGGAGCTTCCTACATTCGACGTGTATCGTGAGCAAAATAAAAGCCGCATCGCAGACCTCAAGAATACGGGCGGTCGCTATGCTGGAACAATTACTGCAGGTATGTTCCTAGGTGAATTTGCGGAGGACACGCCTTGGGTTCATCTTGATATCGCTGGAACGGCTTGGCAAGAAAAGGGATCCGATCTCAACCCTGTGGGAGCTACGGGTGTGATGGTGCGGACGCTATCACGCATAGCGCTAAATAATCAATAGATGAGATTACACTAAAAACAAAGAAATCATTGACCAAATAGTTTCCAACAGTCGGGGCGGGCATCCATGATGTCTAACAGCCAGCGGCTGTTTTTTTCGTCTATGATGGGATGGAGTAATGGAGGAACGTAGAAAAAAGTCGGGAAACGGGGTATTGTAAAAGAAATAGAAGATAGCTATTTTGACAGCCCTTCAAGAGAATATGTCTCAATTAAAGAGCTGTTAGATATGAAAAATATTCTTGAGAGCATTCCAGGAACATGACAACGGAGGTATTATGAAAACATTTATTTACATGGTCAGACACGGAGAATCACCAAAAACAGAAGGGAATGAGAGAACGCGCGCTCTAACTGATAAAGGGATGCAAGATGCCAAAATCATCGCTGAGCTGTTGAAAGATGAAGGAATCGATGTGTTCATTTCGAGTCCATATCAAAGGGCCATTTTGACGATTGAAGAATCAGCCCGGTCTGCAGGTAAAGAAGTATTGGTTTTCGAAGATCTTAAAGAAATTGTTTTTGCAGGTGAAGATAGAATATTGCAGGATCAAGAGGTGTATCCATTAGTAAAAAGAATGTTCGCTGAACCCGATTTTTCGCTGCCTGGCGGGGAATCCATTACGATTGGTCGGGACCGGACAGTAGCCTTATTGAAAACCATTCTGAAAGATTACCAAGGGCAGAAAGTTGTAATAGGAACCCACGGCGCAGTGATGACATTAATGATGGGCTATTTTGATCGTCAATACGATATTGAATTTTTGCTCACGACATCCAAACCGGATATCTATCGAATGGGATTTGATGAAGATAGATTGACGAAAGTAGAAAGATTGTGGAAGGAATAGGCAAGAGGGAGAAATGATTCTAGAGAAGCGAAGCGTTCGCCTTTGTGAGCAGATTTCAACTACGAATGAGTTTAAAATCATAGAAATCTGGGAGCAACAGCGATCGAAAGAACATTTCACCCGGCTGCCTTCAACCGTGCAAAATATTGGTTCAACTTGACTTTAGACGTAATCAGATACATAAAGGCGGTAGAACTTAAGCCATGAAGATATCCATAGAAGAAATCGAAAATCAGCAGGAAGAAGAAATCATCATACGATGTCACGAAGTTAATGAAGAGATTTTAAGACTTTTGCGCCGGATCAAAGTGAAAGACAAGATGCTCATCGGCTTTCATGAGGATTCCATCCATCAAATCAAGTTCAGCGATGTGTACTATTTTGAATCGGTCGACAACAAGGTATTTATATACTGCAAGACCCAAGTGTATGAATCGAAACAGAAGTTATATGAACTCGAAGAGTTATGTGAGGGAAGTAAGTTTTTCCGCGCATCGAAATCCAGCATTATCAATATCGCTAAAATATCGTACATCAAGCCATCCATAAGCGGCAGGTTCGAAGCAAGAATGGACAATGGTGAAAGTGTGATGGTATCGCGTCAATATGTACCTGTTCTCAAAACCATGCTAGGAATATAAAGGGGGGTGTGAGATGAAATTATCAGAAATGTTAAAAAGATTTGTTAGAGATTATTTGCTTGTATTTGCTTGTATTGTCATATGCATTGTTTTGGTAAATCAGATCTATATTCTCATATATGGACTGGATGCATCCCAATTTTCTCTCGGCTTCCGTGAAATTTATGCAATCATGATTTGTGCATTGGTGGGGGTTTTACCAGGCTATATCTTTGATTTTTTTGCAAACCCAAGCGAAAAGGGCATGCGGATACGGATACTGATTCATTTTATCATTGTCGAAGCGGTGGTTATTGTTTTCGCGAACATTATGGGTTGGGTTACAGGAGGAATATCTGCGAATGTGATCCTCGCCTTGGAAATTGCCATTATATATGGCATTGTCCATCTGCTTGTTTGGAAGAGTGACCGCAAAGACGCCAATGAAATTAATGAAAAATTAAAAAAGTTAAAAGAACATGTTCACTAAGGCGGGGGCAACTTACCCTGTCTTTTTTACAACTTACCATGCCCATACCGCAACATACCCTGAACCATATTTACGCTGCAAAAAGGATTCGTTATGCTGATGCTGCAAGGTAAAAACAGAGGAGGCAGGATGGGAAATGGGAATACTAATTGTGATGATCGCAGCCATTTTTGAAGTAGCATTTGCAGTTTTCTGCGTACGCACACATTCGAATCAGCAAAAAATCAGGGGTATGGTGAGAATAGGCGCGCTTGCAGTATTTTTGATTTTTACGCTAGTTTCGGTCATTGAGTGGAGTTTTCGCTGGATGGCGCTTGCGCTACTGCTGTTTATCTGGGCGTTACTAGGTTTGTGGACGCTGTTACGACGCAAGGAGAAACACAAAGTTTATAAGTGGGGTCGAGTCGTTGGACGTGCCGTTATCATGTTTATCTTGGTCATCATCGCAGCAGTCCCCGCGATCGTATTTCCACAGTATAGATTGCCTCAAGTTACGGGGGAGTACGGCGTCGCAACAAAGACATATACCTACATAGACAAAAACCGAATAGAAGAATTTACAGATACAGGAGCAAACAGATTTGTGAATGTGGAGTTCTGGTATCCTGAACATGCAACCGGAACCCATCCGCTATTGGTATTTTCGCATGGAGCATACGGTATTAAAGAAAGCAACGCCTCTACCTATATGGAGCTTGCAAGTCATGGGTATGTCGTGTGTTCGATAGATCATCCCTATCATTCCTTTTATACGGTATCGGAAGGTGGAAAAATCACGATGGCAAGTCAAAAGTATTTGCAGGAATTCGGCAATGGCAGAAAGGATGGGGCTCATACAGTAGAAGAATATTACAAGTTAATGCAAAAATGGATGAAACTGCGTACGGATGACATGAATTTTGTAATCGATACGATCCTTGAAAAAGCGAAAAGCAATAGTGACAAGGTCTATCAACTTGTGAACCCTGAGAAAATAGGTGTATTCGGTCATTCTATGGGTGGTGCGGCGAGTGCGTGGCTTGGCAGAGAACGTCATGATGTTACGGCGGTTGTCAATATTGATGGTCCACTGTTCAGTGACATTGTTTATAACAAGGAGAAGAATAATTTTGAGTCGACTCACCAAGCTTACAAGCTCCCGCTTCTGAATATCTACTCGGATAGTGTTTGGCAGCAGCTTGACAGCAGCTCATATTATGCAGGTAACAAAACGGTAGAAGAAAGTGGCGGTGAAGTCCATACCGTTTATTTTCGAGGAGCAAAACACCTGAGTCTTACGGATCTGTCTCTATTTTCACCGATGCTTGCAAATATGCTGCTGGGCGAAAAAGCAGAGATTGATAAATACAAATGTCTTGAAACGATGAACCGGATCATATTGGAATTTTTCGATAGCTATTTGAAAGGAAAGGGCAGCTTCACATCAGCAGGTACGTACTGACTTAAATTGCTTACTTCCAAAATATCCAACGTGCTGTTCACCTTAAACGGTGTCTAGTTCGTTTTTGAAAGAACGGTAAAAATTATGCTATAATCCATAGGATATATTTGGAGGGAGGCTTACCTATGCCTGCAACTTTGTAATGGTTTGATCTGAATATGCTTTTACTATTACAAGGATGCAATGCATAGTGTGTCTGGAGCGCATGATGCGGCGAATCCTTGGGGTTTGCTGCGTTTTAGTAGGTATTTGATGTCACTAGCTTTGTATTCCTTCTATAACATTAGGAGGATATCAATGAGTCAATTACAAAATAAAAATTCAAACCTGTTTATGATCGAGTGTGAAGATATTATTTTGCGGGAGTATCGCTTTGAAGATCTAGACGATCTGTTCCACCTTACGTGGCAGCCGCACTTTCATGAATTTTTGTTGGATTGGAACGTATCGAGAGAGCAGCGTGAAGAATGGATCTTAGAATATGAAATACCTCAAAATCGCGCTTCTTGGATGCTGCTGCGAAAGATGGGAATATTGGTGAAGAGCGTTTGCGGCTTGGTATCATATCCAAAGATAGCGGGGAATTTATCGGTGTTTGCGGTACGGGAATACTGGATAAAGTGTCACCGCCAAACAGGGAGATTTATTACGGAATCTCAAATGAACATAGAAACAAGGGCTATACGACTCAAGCGGCCAAAGGACTAATTAAATATTTGTTTGAGAATACCAATGTCCAGGAATTGATTGCAATCGCCCAAACTCGTAACCTGCCGTCAAATAAAGTGCTGCAAAAATGTGGTTTTGAGCCGCAATACGATATCGAAATTGAAAATAGGGAATATCACGCGTACAAGCTTAGAAAATGAGTCAAAATTTAAGCGGAAATTGAGGGGGTCATTGGCTCCCTTTTATATGGATTTCAGGTGCGAAGTATCGCTAACGAAACTGGGAAGCGTTATAGTGGCAAAAATGAGGCTGCAAATCTTACGAAACTGGGAAGCGTTATAGTGGCAAAAATGAGGCACATACAAATCTAACGAAACTCCATATCGTTATCAGGGTGAAATCCTGCGTTTTGTCATTCGATTAGGCCAAATAGCGATCTCTAGTTTCGTTAGAATTTTGAAAGGTGCTATTTTGCTCAAATAACGATTGGTAGTTTCGTTAGAGCTGCGCTTGTGTGTCACAATCGTACCAGCCGAGCCCAATAGGAATGAATTTCTGTAATTATTGCGATAGCTTCTTTAGCAATTATTAATTTATCACAATTCAGAATATTGTATATATTAAGAGAGTTGGCTACGGCAGTTTCTACACCAGGTATATTATTAGCACTTTTAAAAACAAAGTTATCTATCGAAGGGATAACAATCAGTACTTTTTTTTCTGCACCAAGAGCTTTAAGCATAGCCACTATAGACTTTGTCCTGTAAGTTTCTAACTTAATCTCGTCAACGACGATAAATTCTTTGTTCTGAACTTTGCTTGATAATGCAGATTGTATAGCAAGCCGCTTAACCTTTTTATTAAGTTTGTAGCTGTAGTCACGAGGCTTAGGAGCAAAGACAACTCCTCCACCACGCCAATGAGGCATACGGATCGAACCGGCTCTAGATCTATCGATTTTATTTTGCTTATACGGTTTTCTGCCACCACCTCTAACTTCACCACGTGTTAATGCTGATTGCGTTCCACTACGTTTATTTGCCCGATAATTTACAACTGCATCATGCATAACTGATTCATTGGGAACAATACCAAAAATGGATTTATCAAGTTCCATTTCGCCAACATGAGTACCTTCCATATTAAAAATAGTTACATTCAACATTACTTTTCCTCCAAATTCAAAGCCTATACGATGCTATAAAATATCATCGATTTCAGGGTGCATTACCTGTTTTAATTAAGATTTAAAGTAAGATCTCGTTGTATTATTAGAGAAATTGTTAATCAAATCATAGGATATCTACAGTAATATCCAAAATGGAAACCTCCGTAAGTATGGATTTCTTCTAAAAGTAGAAGGTAAAATAAGGGTAACAGATAGGAATCGCTTTAACTATACACCATATGGTTCTGTATCATTTTGTATAATCAATCCAATATTCTACAGCGCTTCGACTTATGGCTGGGCAACTTTTTTCTGCAAATGAAAAAAACCTTCAAATCAATCCCCCTGATTTTTCAGTTGAGACATTTTGAAGGTGTTAGATTTTGATTAATGCTGCTGAGGCAGACCAGTATAGTTATCGAGACTCTGTTTTATTTGCTGTATATTATTTTTCTTATAGCATAAACAGAAAGGTAGTAAGATTCTGCTAGTTCTTGTATTGAAGAGCCAGATGAATAAGCTTTTATTATTTCATTATTTCTCCTATCAATCTCTTTTCGAAAGCCAGATAGTTCTCCCCAGTTTTTATGATGATCTTTTATTGCGGGAATATAAATGTATTCACCTTGTACGAAATTTTGTAATTTATCAACCAATTCTTTTGGAAGAATTTCATTAGCGTTGATATATCTCATGTAGCTCACTCCTTGAATAAATGTAGTATTTTCTCAAGTTGCAAAGCCAGCATGACTGGTGATGATGTTATTCCATGCAAGTATCACCAAAGATCTGTCTTTGCATGGAATTGAACATGAGTTACTGTAAAATTCTGATTAGACATATTACGTTCTCCTCTTTAATTTTGAATAATAGGGGAATAACTTACACATAAATCATTCCCCCATTTT
This sequence comes from Paenibacillus sp., assembly GCA_031254035.1. Taxonomy (GTDB): domain Bacteria; phylum Bacillota; class Bacilli; order Paenibacillales; family Paenibacillaceae; genus Paenibacillus_AQ. The sequence continues at coordinate 41,822 of JAIRVF010000026.1, read as the reverse complement.
GGTCTGCAATTATTTATTGTACCCGTAGAGTTGACCGCATGCTGCATCAATGTCCGTTCCGAATTGAGTTCTCACAGTGACATTGATCCCCTTTGACTTTAATATATTGGTAAACCTTTGAACACGTTCTTTGTCAGATTGACGAAAGCTATCACGTGTCACGTCGGTTGAGTTGTAAGGAATCAAATTGACATGATATAGATGCTCCCAAGGACCTCGGTTCTTTAGTAAAGTAGAAATGGCTTCAGCGTGCTCATTTGAATCGTTTTCCCCTCGAAGTAATATATACGCAATGTAAACTTTCCTACCTGTACCATGAATATGCTGGTCTAACTTGTTCAACACATCATTAATCGGAAATCGATTATTAATCGGCATTAGTTCACTTCGCTGTTCGTCAAAAGGAGAGTGAAGTGAATAGGTAAGGTTGATTTGTGGAAATTCCTGTCTTAAACGATCGATTCCCGGCAAAATTCCAATGGTGGAAACTGTAATTCTTCGATGCTCCAATCCAAAGGTCCGTGGATCTGTTAGAATCTTAAGCGTATCGAAGATATAAGGATTGGCTAACGCCTCTCCCATGCCCATAAATGAAACACTGTCTAAAGCCTGACCATTTAAATGAAAGTATAACAGTTGATCGGTAATTTCATCTGCTGTTAGATTTCGTTTTAGTCCGATTGTTCCTGTAGCACAGAAACGACAACCGTATCCACATCCGCATTGGCTTGAAATGCAGTATGATTTCCATCCGCGCTCATAGCTTAGTTGGACTGCTTCTACATGCTCACCGCCCTCAATGGCAAAAAGCACTTTATTTACTTGATTAGATGTTTTTTGCATGACAGGGGTTAAGTTCAAAACGTGTTCGCCTAGTTGTTTTATCAATTCTCTTCTTAAAGCTTTGGGGAGTATGGTCATTCGGTCATATTCACCTATTCTTTGCTTGAAGATCGCGTCTGCGATTTGTTGGAACCGATATGATGGTTGTTTTAAATCCGACAATAAGTGTTGAATTATTTCGAATTTCGAAGTTGATTTCATGTTTTTTCTCCTCTTAAGCCAGAGGAAATGCCATAAGCACCCTTTTTGGTGCTCTAACATTTGCATTAACCAACTTAGAGTAAACTCACGAAGCTTGTAGCTAGAGTCGCTACGTGCATCTATCGATAGATGGATAATGCCCCGGCATCCGTTTAGTTTGATCGTGAACCGTGCTAACGGACAATGAACGATTCACATGAACATTTACAACTTCAAACATTTATTTAAACCTCCTAAGATAAAGTAAGTGATAAAAATAAATAAGGGCTACAAGAAAGTTACCTTTCTTGTAGCCCAAACAGATACAAACCTTCCAATAGAACATAATTTAAAATGGGTTGGTTATGTAAATACGTATTGAGTGGGAAGAATAAGTAACTTTCTTGCTTAAAAGAAATAAAACAGCAGTTGTTTTATTTTCTCTGGCATAAGCAAGAAATATTTACATTATTCTCCTCAACTCCTCTCAATAAAGTTATTCGTATGTTACCACAACCTTATTTCTTTTTCAACTTGGAACATTTTGAATTGACATCCTATAGCGCCGAATAACCGTAAGACCCATAACGGACTTCATCCTCTAACTCTTCTAGAGGTATTTCCCCCGAGATAACTGTATTTTTCCCCTTATGTGCGAGTCATGATTTCCTGATAATGAAAGGGTACTCCAATCGCATCAGTGCACATGATTATTCCATCCATACATATCTGCTTAACACTCCAGACATTTATGCAAGAAGGGGGGAGGGTCTGCTGTTTAGTTGAATTCAAAGCACATTGCAAGCGTTATCATCTTGTTCGCATGGAGGGGGATTTAAAAATGTTCCTCAAACGTTATACACTCAGCAATCTACCGCTTATCTCCTTGATTGCAGTTCTGGTTCTGTCGTTTCTTTCATTCGGGGCGTTTAACATGCCGCAAGCGTATGCTGCCGTGGCCAATAAAACGATTGTAGGCTACTGGCACAATTTTGATAATGGTTCAGGATTCATCAAGCTGCGGGATGTTTCGCCTAAGTTTGATGTTATCAATGTATCTTTTGCCGAGCCAACATCCGGCGTTACCAACGGAACGATTGGGTTTATTCCATACAATTATACCGATGACGAGTTTAAGGCGGACGTTGCTTACCTGCAAGGCCAAGGGAAAAAAGTCATCATCTCCATCGGGGGGGCAAATGGTCAAGTCCAGCTTGTCGGTACAGCAGCCCGTGACAATTTCGTTTCCTCCGTAACAGCCATCATTGAGAAATACGGTTTCGACGGACTGGATGTCGATTTTGAAGGGCATTCGCTTTATTTGGATGCGGGGGATAGTGACTTTAAAAATCCGACCACGCCGGTGATCGTCAATCTGATTTCGGCTTTGCGGACGATGAATGATCACTTTGGGACGGATAAATTTTATCTGACCATGGCGCCGGAGACCTTTTTTGTGCAGTTAGGATATTCCTTTTATGGCGGGAGCTGCATCAGCTGCGACAACCGTGCAGGCGCCTATTTACCTGTCATTTATGCGACGCGTGATATCCTCGATTGGCTGCAGGTGCAGAACTATAACTCTGGTCCGATTACGGGGCTTGACGATCAATACCACAATATGGGCTCAGCTGATTTCCATGTTGCGATGGCCGATATGTTGCTAACGGGCTTCCCAGTCGCCAAAAATCCGAGCAGTTTCTTCCCGGCTCTCCGTCCAGATCAAGTGCTGCTCGGTTTGCCGGCTAGTCCCAATGCGGGAGGAGGATTCACTTCCGTAGTCGAAGTGCAAAAAGCGCTTGACGCCTTGATGAAAGGCAAGCAACTGACCAGCTACCAAATGCGAAGCAATGCAAGTGGATATTCGAATTTCCGTGGCTTGATGACATGGTCCATCAACTGGGATAAGTTTAACCATTTTGAATTCTCGAACAGCCACCGCGCCTATTTGGATGGGTTAGATTCAAATCTAAACCCTCCGGGGCCGGAATCTCATCTGGTCCCACCATCAGCGTGACAACCGATGCGGGCGGCACAGGCGTTGACACACAAGCTTGGGCTCTAAATGTTAGCTACAAAGTAAATGATGAAGTCACATATGGTGGAAAAACCTATATTTGCCACCAGCCACATACATCGCTGCTAGGATGGGAGCCGCCTAATGTTCCAGCAATTTGGCAGGTAATATAGATCTAAACACGGATATGATGCATCCTCTTTATTCCGAAGGAACTCGGATGAAGAGGATTTTTTGTTTATAGTCAAAATCACACCCATTCCCCGTCAAAATACTCCCCCATGTGACCATAACAATCCACTATCTTTGGTAAAAGTAATGCTACTATAATGAATATCATCCATTACAATCATATCGTATTAGAATTGGGTAAATTTGAATGTCGAAGATAATTGGCCTTTAACCAAAAGATGGGGGAATGAAGATGAGTAGTAAACCATGCAAATTCATCGAAGTAGAGCCTGCAAAAACATGGACAGAGGCATTTCCAATCGGTAACGGCCGCTTAGGCGGCATGATCTTCGGGGGAATCCAAGCGGAACGAATCCAATTGAATGAAGATTCCTTATGGTACGGAGGTCCAAAAGGAAACGACAATCCCGCCGCACTATGGAAGCTGCCAGAAATCAGAAAGCTGCTGCTGGAAGGAAAACCGCAGGAAGCTGAAAAGCTGGCTCTTTTACATATGACAAACGCTCCACATTATTTTGGCCCATATCAGCCTTTGGGCGATTTGTTGATCCACCTGGAGGGTCAGGAACAAGCTGTGGACTATCGGCGCGAGCTTAACCTTCAAGCAGGTGTTGCAAAAATCAGCTATAAAATCGGAACGACGCAATATGAAAGGGAAGTATTCGCGACTGCAGCCGACGAGGTGCTGATTATTCGTCTCACTGCTTCTAAACCGCGTGCGCTTACTCTGACCGCAAGGTTAAGCCGGAGACCATATGACGGCGAAGTCATAAGAAGTACAAGTGGCATCGCCATGAAAGGACAGTCGGGGCCAGACGGCGTGCATTATGCCACGGTAGTTCATGCCGTTACAGAAGGCGGGGAAGCGATGACGGTCGGCAACTATTTGGATATTCGTCAAGCAGACTCGGTTACGTTAATTGTTGCTGCCCAAACTTCGTTCCGGCATAACGACCCTTTCCGTGAAGCTTTGGAACAGGCTGAACAAGCTGCCTCAATTCCTTATGCTGAACTTAAGCAAAGACATGTTCATGATCACAGACAATTATTCGATAGGGTTCAATTGGAATTAGAAGATGAGGAGAGTATGGGGCAGTGCGACCTGCCAACTTCCGAACGTCTGACGAAATACCGGCAAGGTGGGGCGGACAGAGGGCTCGAAGAATTGTTTTATCATTATGGGCGTTATCTGTTGATCGCAAGTTCCAGACCTGGGAGCCTTCCCGCCAATTTGCAGGGCATATGGAATGAAAGTTTTACGCCGCCTTGGGAATCCGATTTTCATTTGAACATTAATTTGCAGATGAATTATTGGATTGCAGAGACAGGGAATTTGGCGGAATGCCATGAACCACTCTTTGATTTCATTGACAAACTGGTCGTCAACGGACGCAAAACCGCCCGGGATTTATATGGCGCGAGAGGATTTACAGCCCATACGATGAGTAATATTTGGGCTGAAACCGGGGTGTTTGGGGCATTCACAACTGCCAACATTTGGCCGACGGGCGGTGCATGGATCGCGCTTCATTTGTGGGAGCATTATCGCTATAACGGTTCCGGTGCATTTTTGCGCGAGCGGGCTTATCCTGTACTCAAGGAAGCAGCTTTATTTTTCCTGGACTTTTTAGTGGAAGACGCATCCGGACAACTTGTCACATCACCTTCTTTGTCTCCAGAAAATCGGTATATAACGGAGCAAGGAGAAACCGGTTCATTATGTTATGGCCCCTCGATGGACTCCCAAATCGTGTATGCGCTATTTAGTGCATGTATCGAAGCTGCAGAACATTTGGGTCTTGATCAACCGCTTCAAACGGAATGGATACAAGCACGAAGAAGACTTCCCCATCCGCAAATTGGACGGTACGGCCAGATCATGGAATGGTCCGTTGACTACGAAGAAGTGGAGCTGGGGCACCGCCATATTTCGCAGCTGTTTGCGCTGCACCCCGGTGAACAAATCATTCCTCATCGCATGCCGGAGCTCGGAGCTGCGGCAAAATATACGCTAGAGCGGAGATTGGCGCATGGCGGTGGACATACGGGATGGAGTCAGGCTTGGATCGCGAATTTTTGGGCAAGGCTGGGCGATGGTAGTCAGGCGTACAGTAGCATACAAAATCTTTTGCGCAAAGCCGTGCATCCTAACCTTTTCGGCGATCATCCACCATTTCAGATTGATGCCAATTTTGGCGGAGCCGCGGCCATCCAGGAGATGCTGCTGCAGTCGCATGCCGGGGAAATTCGTCTTCTACCCGCATTACCGAAAGAATGGCCTACCGGCCGGGTGACCGGACTGCGTGCAAGGGGAGGTTTCACGGTTAATATAGAGTGGTCGGGTGGGCGGCTGTGTGAGGCTAAGATCACTTCCGAGCCTGGAAAGGAATGCGTGATTTACAGTGAAATACCGCTTGATATCCGCGATTCCCGTGGTGCAGAGATCCAAGCTAATTCTGATAACTATACCTATCGTTTTGACATTCCGGCTGGCGGTGTTACCCGGATCGCATTAAATTAAAATAAGTGCTGTTCCGAATTGGAAAAAGTCAAAATATTGCACATCACTACAAAAATTCAAACCCATTATAAGCGCCTTTTTTCGATATGATGAAGTTAATTTAGGTTCGCTAAGGTGAAAAATGAGGAGGAATTAGAATGCACTTTACAAAGGCGATAGAAGACGCTTTATCAAAAACGTTAAAAAATATTGACAGGTTCGGTGAAAAATTCCCTCATGTGAGTCAAAACGGAACATACGAACTGAACGACAATACGGACTGGACCAATGGTTTTTGGTCGGGCATGCTCTGGTTATGTTACGAATATACGCAGGATGAACGGTACCGCCATGCGGCTGAATCTACGGTCGCAAACTTCCGGAAACGCCTAGACAACCATGTGGTGCTGGATCATCATGATATCGGATTTTTATACTCTTTATCCTCGAAAGCGCAGTGGATTGTCACGAAGGACGAAGAGGCGCGGAAGCTTACATTGGAAGCAGCGGATGTGCTGTTGAGACGCTGGCGCGAACCTGGAGAGTACATTCAAGCTTGGGGCACGAAAGATGATCCTAAGGAAGCTGGAAGAATCATTATCGACTGTTTGCTGAATCTTCCATTGCTATACTGGGCAAGCGAGCAAACAGGAGATCCGTCTTACCGAGAGGCAGCGATCAAGCAAGCGGAGAAATCTCGGCGTTATCTGGTAAGAGGAGATGATAGCTCATACCATACGTTCTTCTTTAACCCTGAAACGGGAGCACCAATTGGCGGAGCAACGCATCAAGGTTATTCCAACGGTTCGACATGGACGAGAGGACAGGCATGGGGTGTGTACGGCTTTGCCCTTTCATACCGCTATACGAAAAATCCGTTATTCCTGAATACATCGAAACGGGTTGCCCGTTATTTCCTTGAACATCTGCCGGAAGATCATGTGGCATATTGGGATTTCAACGCTCCAGTCGGACCTGACACTTATCGTGACAGCTCGGCTTCTGCCATTGTGGCAGCAGGTTTGGTCGAGTTGATATCCCATTTGGATGACAGCGACCCAGACCGCAGTTATTTCGAAGAGATGCTCATGAAGTCCATGGAGAGCCTGGTTGAACGTTATTCCACAATTGGTGAAGATGACGCGGAAGGACTGCTTAAGCACGGATCATATTATGTCCATGGTGGTTTATCGCCAGACGACTATATGATTTGGGGTGATTATTTCTATCTGGAGGCTTTGATGCGGATGGAAAAAGATATTCATGGATACTGGTACGAGCGTAAATAACAACAGCAATCGGAAGAACGATCCGTAACCGCAGCGGCCATCTCGCACAATGTCAGGAACTAATTTCAGTATCGAGCCAATATAGTTTTTTTGAATAAAGTTAATGACAAAAGAGGATCTGCCGATATACGATAAGGTAACATAATATTATAGCAGCAAGAGAGAGGCTGAGTTTAGCGTGTTCAAATTGACTTACTACAAGAGAATACAGCTGTCATTCCTTTTGTTCATTATTGTTCCTATCATAACTGTATCGGTGATCTCTTTTGTATTAATTAAACAAACAATGGTAGAAAAGCTTCAATTAACGAACGAGAACTTTTTAAATGTCATGATTGATGAAATCGGAAAAACAATTGATGATGTTACGTTTGCTTCCCATTTTATCGTGAACGATACAAGTTTCAGAACCTATTTGAAAAACTTTGCGAATACGGACAAGCTGCGCACGTACGATGATTATACGAATTTCACGCAGGTTAAAGGCGTGTTTTCCCTGATCACGTCCAAGCCCTTAAATAATAATACACGTATGTATTTGGTAAACAGAAAGCGCTTCATTATTCCAGCAGGTGAAGATGATCTGCCAGCCATGAGCAAAAACCTGGACGCTTTATATCAAAAAATTAATTTCAATCAGCCGGAGACGATACAGTGGCTCGGAATGATGCGGAATGAACCTGGAAAAGAAGGAACTTATTATATGGCCAGGATCATTTACGATGACCGTGAAAAAGAATATTTGTCAGTTCTTTTGATCGGCATCTCGGAGTCTTATTTTGAAAAACTGCTGAAGCCGGTCGAATTTGGCAAGGTTGCTCTTTTTGACGCTAAGGGAAGCAGAATTGCGGGAAACACAGATCTTACTCCGCCAAACAATGATTCTTCCCGCTCCACCCTTCGCTCGGAAATGACGCTGGAGAAAACCGATTGGACTTTGGTATATGAAGCGAGCAAGGAGGCTTTTACGGGTAAAATATCGAGAACGTTTTATATGGGTATCGGCGGGGTTGTCCTGTTTTTTATTATTTTTTCTATTTCCTCGATGTTTATTGCGAAAAGATTACATAGACCTATCCAAAAACTACAGCGGGTCGTCCGCCAATTTGGTATGGGCAATCTCAATGCAAGACTTGAGGTCAAGGGTCGGGATGATATCGCTGAACTAAGCCGTACATTAAATACGATGTTGGATCAGCTTCAAGGCTTGATTCATGATATCGAGCAGGAGCAGGAACAGAAAAGGGTTATGGAACTTGAAGCGTTATTTATGCAGATCCGCCCCCATTTTCTAATCAATACGCTGAATTCAATTAAATGTAGTTTGATTTTACAAAAGGATTATGTTCACAGCGGCATTATCGACTCCTTGATGAGTTTGCTCCGTGCTTACATGAAGTTTAATGAAACAGCAACATTGCAGGAAGAATGCGAATTGATGAGGCATTATATCGATATTATGAAGATCCGAAGTGAAATCCCAGTTCAACTGACGATCGATTTGGAACCGGATTTGAAGTCCTGGAAGCTTCCCAAACTGATGCTCCAACCAATCATTGAAAATGCCATCGTCCATGGATTCGTGGACCACCCGGATGCGAGAGTTTGGATTTCCGCCCATAAGAAAGATGATTTTATTCTGATCGAAATTGAAAATAATGGTGAAGGGATGGAGGAAGAGCAACTGTGCCGGTTGAATGATCTTCTGCTGAACTGTGATCGCGAACCGGATCCTTCATACCAAAGGGTCGGATTGATCAATATTGCCCGGCGGCTCAAGCTTTCATTTGGCCCTGAGGCCACGCTTTCGCTGGATATTAATGTGCATAACGGAATCACGGCCCGGATTCAAATTCCTGTTCATACAACTAGGCTTTCTTTGCAATAAAGAATTTAAATATTTCCGGGGTCCCCGCAAAGTAATCGGAATAAGCTTCGAGGCCACATGTCACTTTGTGGGGTGATTTTGCAAGGAGGAATGCAATGTGATGCATAAAGTAATGCTTATTGATGATGATGTTCCGATGCTTAAAGTACTGCAGCAAATGATTGAGTGGGAAGCTCTTCAGCTGAACATTGTGGGAACGACTTATTCCAGCGCCAAAGCGCTGCATCTCTTTAAAGAAACATGGCCGGATATCGTTATTACGGACATCGGATTGCCGCAGAAAAATGGAATCGAGCTGGCAGCGGATTTTCGCAGCATGAAACCCGATATTCGCGTCATCTTTTTAACTTGCCATGAAGATTTCCATTATGCCCAGCAGGCGGTTAAGCTAAATGCGGATGACTACTTGCTTAAAGATCAGCTGACGCCGGACCAACTGGAACAAAGCTTAAATAAAACAATTCGCTTTTTGCAGAAGAAATCCGCTCCTATGGGGCAGAAAGCATCGCATTATAATAAAGAGCTATTCAAGCAGGGGTTGATCCAGCGGGTCATTGACGGGGGGCACCCCGAGTCAACGGTGGATTATGCCGCAGGGATCGGCATTTCCTGGGGATACCCTTGGTTTATGCTGGGAGTGGTCAATCTCCATTATTCTTCGTACGAAAGGTTTTACGTTCAAAACAATTTATCGCTCATAATGTATGCTATTTACAATATCGCGGTGGAGCTTTCAGAAGCGTATGAAGGAATCACTCCATTCCTGGATCAGGACAACCTGATCGTGTTATACAACTACAGGCTGAATCTAGCGGATAATGTATGCCCTAATTTTCAAAGGTATATGGAGGAGTTGCGAAGCAGGGCCGCGCAATTTTTGAAGCTGCAATTAAACATCGTGACCGTGACCGATAAAATGGGACTAGCGGACGTTGGAGGCTGCTATCATCAAATCATTCACCATAAAAACGGGTTTTACGAGGGCAACGAACTGACGGTTAAGGACATGCAGCTCTATATGCAGCAAGTCTTCCTGCCTTTCCCACAAGGTTCGTTGGATACATATAAAACGGACATGGAACGGGCCATATTGAAAAACGATGCACACAGCATCCACGATATGGTTGTTTCCATCGGAGATAAGGTAAAAGAGAAGCGGTTTGAGCCGGACGAAATCGTTCAAGAGGTCATTCTTTTATTGCGCAGCGTTGCTATGATGTTTTCCGGAAGGAAATGGGATGAAACAAGGTATACCTATCTCTCCTACGCTAGGACCTTGGAAGATGTGATGGAACTTGCCGAAAGGCAGCTGGTTTTTATTGCCCAAAATAAACAGGGGAGTACGGTCTCAGCCGCACAAGAGCCTAAATTGCAGCAGATCCAGCAGTTTATCGATCAGCACTTGGCTGATAATGTCACGTCGATTGACATGGCACGGTATTTATACCTGAATCCAAGCTATTTTTCGCGTTATTTTAAGCGCTTGACAGGTGTTAATTTTACGGATTACGTCCATCAATACAAAATGACCATTGCCACGAAAATGATGAAAACCTCTGGTCAGACGCTCGAATCGCTTGCGATGGGGCTGGGATATTCGGACCGGACTTATTTTTCCAAAGTATTTAAGAAATACATCGGCATGACGCCAAGTGAATATAAAACCAAGTATGCCGTCAACAAATACGCCAGATAATCAGGTGTCTTTAACATTGGCAATAATTCGATACGGGGCCGTTTCTTCCGATCCGAAAAGGGGATCGCGGGAAACGGTCCCGTTTTTTTGGGGGTGAGAGTAAAAGTCAAAATTTTACCCCTATCAAGTCAGAATCCGTCCTTTGTGAAAACCTCATTTACATTATGATTAAATCAAATAATTCATGTTGAGGTGATGCGAAGTGGAAGCTGCTAAACCAAGTTACCCGACGGAGAAGCTTCAAAATCCTCGAAAATTTTGGACTCCGAAACGTAAGGAAGCATTAGTTGGCTGGTTGTTTCTAACCCCGGAAATTATCGGGATGCTACTGCTAAATGTATTTGCGCTCGGCTTCTCCCTGTATTTAAGTTTTACTGACTGGAATCTGCTTTCGGGATTGTCAGGGATTAAATTCGCGGGACTGAATAACTACATTCATATGTTCCAGGACCCGACGATTATGAAGGCTCTGAAAAACAATCTGATCTATACGGTGTTGACCGTACCTTTGCCGATAATAATCGCGCTGATACTGGCGGTCATTATTCACAACAAAGTATTTTTTAAAGATTATTTCAAAGTTGTGTTTTTCATCCCGTATATTTCATCCATCATTGCGATTGCGGCCGTATGGAGCGCATTGTTCCACCCATCGCTTGGACCTATTAACCAGTTCTTGATGGACCTCGGAATTTCCAATCCGCCGAAATGGTTGGTGGATCCGAAAACATCCCTTATCGCGATCGCGATCATCAGCTCATGGGCAGGACTCGGATATACGATTATCATTTATCTGGCGGGCCTGACGAACATTTCAGCTGAGCTTTATGAAGCTGCAGAGATCGACGGCGCGACTGGAATGACCAAGTTTTTCAAAATTACGGTTCCTTTGCTTCGCTCTACGACCTTTTTCTTGCTGATAACGATGCTGATCGGTTCCTTTAAAGTGTTCGATATTATCTCCTACCTGACAGAAGGCGGACCGGATAATTCCTCGACGGTAATCGTGTTCCGGATTTACGAAGAAGGATTCGTGAACTATAACATGGGTTATGCGTCCGCTATATCCTGGTTGTTGTTTGCCATTATCGGTATCATCACGGCTGCAACGTGGAAAATGAGAAAAGAGGATTCTGTATAAAGGAGGAGATGACATCATGTTGTTTATTCGTAAAAACTTCTCGAAAATAATATCAACGATTTTAATGGCTGCATTGTCCGTTCTCTTCTTGATTCCGTTTGTTTGGATGCTGTCATCAGCGTTCAAATTTGAAAAGGACGTCATGCGGTTCCCGATTGAGTGGATTCCTAAATCCATCAATGTGACATACAACTTCAAAGCGGTTTGGATGGGGAATGTACCATTTGCACATATCTATATGAACTCCATCAAAGTTGCTGTAATCGTAACCTTAGTAACCTTGCTTGTGTCGACGATGGCGGCATATTCGTTCACGAAGCTGAAATTCCGCGGAAGAAACATTGTCTTTACAGCACTGCTTGCTTTCATGATCATTCCAGATCAGGCTACGCTCATTCCGCGCTTTATGTTGATTCGCTGGTTGGGTTTATATGATACTCATTTCGCTTTGATTCTGATGAGTATGTTCTCGATCTACTTCACTTTCTTGCTGCGCCAATTCATGACTGGGATCAGCGACGAATTTATTGAGGCGGCAAAAATCGACGGCGCCGGTCATTTAAGAACATTTTTCTCGGTTATCATTCCGCTCTGCCGGCCTGTACTGGCAACTGTGGCCATTATCAAATTTATTTGGTCCTGGAACGACTACCAGAATCCGCTCATCTTCTTGCAAACCAAAACTTCGTATACCATTCCGCTCGGCATGACGCTGTTCCGGGATGACTATACGACCAACGATGCGATTATGATGATGGCTTCGCTTTCCGCCATTATTCCGCTGCTGATTGTCTTCATTGTCCTGCAGAAACAGGTGATCAACGGTATTGCGCTTGGTGGCGTAAAAGGTTAAGGTGTAAAAGGTCAAAATAGTCATCTTTTTACCTCAAAATTATTCACGTCCAAGTGGGGCTCGGTAATTATACTGAGTTTGTAAGCGATGACAACATCTAAGTAGGGGGCAGAAAAATGAGAAAGAAAAGTAAACGTAATCTCTTGGCTTCGACATGTTTGCTGTTATCTCTGTTCACAGTACTGAGCGGGTGCGGCGGCAACTCCGATTCTGCAAGCAAATCTAGTGATGATGCAGCAGGAAAATCAGGAGAACAAGTTACCCTGAAGTATTACAACTGGGATAATGCTGATCAAGAAGGAAACACGGATAAAATGCTGAAAGAATTCGAAGCGCAAAATCCGGACATCAAAGTTGAGCATGTCGTGCTTGTTCCAGGTAACTCTGTCGAAATGCTGAAAAAGTTGGACTTCTTGGTTTCTTCGGGCGAAGCGATCGACGTTGTGAATCTGCCAAGTGCTGGTGGCGTTGTCGAAAGAGGAGCTAGAGGCGCATTTGCTCCATTAAACGAATTTTACGAAAAAGATAACATTAAGCCTGAAGATGAATATTATGTCAATCCGAAAGTCGGAGATAAATATTACGGCATGGAAATGACAGCCGGTTATACATTCGTCTTGCTGAACAAAGATGCTTTGGACGAGGTTGGACTTCCTGTACCGAAGTTTGGATGGACATGGGATGACTATCGCGACTACGCGAAGAAGCTGACCAAAGGCGAAGGCGTTGATAAGCGTTACGGAACTTACTTCCACACTTGGGAGCTTTACGTGAATGCTCCAGCGCAAACTGTCATGAAAGATCCATATCGTTATGATGACGGCTCAACAATTTTGGCCGACCCAACATACAAATACTTCTTCCAACTCCGCAAGGATATGGAGAGCGTGGACAAATCGGCTAAAGCTTATAGCGATACACTGGCAGCAAAACTGAATTATCGAAGCGAATTCTTCAGCGGCAGTGCGGCAATGCTTATGTCCGGAAGCTTTATGATTCCTGATCCAGGCAATGTTGAACAATATCCGCATGATTTCAAAACAGCATTTGCTCCTGTACCACTTCCACCGCAAAGCGCTTTGCCTAAAGATTATGAAGGCGGCAAATATTTTGTGGGTGGCGGACAGCTTGCAATGGGCGCAACATCCAAGCATAAAGAAGAATCATATAAATTGATGCGCTTTATGACAACTTCCGATTCGGAAGCAAGACAAGAGTTCTCCGGTTGGAAAAAAGCTGACCAAACTAAATTGGTTGACCGTATGATTGGTAAAAACGCGGACAAATATGATGTAGAATCTTTGAAAGAAACTCTGTTTGGCTCAGATATCAAATATTTGGATGCTTCCAACGTGGTTACAACTAGCGGTTCGGACCTTACCAAAGTTATTGATGACGGTTTCAGTAAGTTTATGCTGAGCAATGAACCGATCGATAAAGTGCAAAAGTGGATGGTTGATGAAGCAACGAAAATTATCAACGAAAAAGAATCCAAGTAAGATTAGAAACGACGAAGTAATATGAAATTGTTGAGCTTTGAAGAGTCCACCCTGGCTCTTCAAAGCTTTTTTTTCGCACAACATACTTAGGAGTGAACTAACATGACTTTGCTGGAAATCAAAAATGGACAATATGTATTGGATGATCAACCTTTTCGGATTCTGTCAGGAGCGATTCATTATTTCCGTGTCGTGCCGGAGTATTGGAAAGATCGTCTGCAAAAGCTGAAAGCTTGTGGTTTTAATACGGTTGAGACTTATATTCCTTGGAACTTTCATGAGCCTAAAGAAGGCGAATTTGTGTTTGATGGCATAGCCGACGTCGCTTCGTTTATTAAGCTGGCGCAGGAAATGGGGCTTTATGTAATCGTAAGACCAAGCCCATACATTTGTGCGGAATGGGAGTTCGGCGGGCTTCCAGCCTGGCTTCTGAAGGATAGCGACATGGGTCTGCGTTGTTATGATCCTGCATATTTGGCCAAGGTGGACCGTTATTATGATGTGCTAATTCCTAAGCTGGTTCCTTTGCTATCGAGCAACGGCGGACCGATTTTGGCTGTTCAAGTCGAAAATGAATACGGAAGCTTCGGCAACGACACCTCTTACCTTGAATATCTTCGCGATGGCCTGGTTGCAAGAGGTGTGGATGTGCTGCTATTTACCTCTGACGGTCCAACGGATGAAATGCTGATTGGCGGTACGATGGACGGCGTGCATGCGACCGTGAATTTCGGATCCCGTGTTGCTGAGTCCTTTGCCAAGTTCCGGGAGCATAGAGAGCATGATCCGCTAATGGTGATGGAATACTGGAATGGCTGGTTCGATCATTGGATGGAACCTCATCATGTCCGTGAGGCTTCTGATGTTGGCCAGGTGTTGGATGAAATGCTAGAGGCAGGGTCTTCAATCAACATGTACATGTTCCATGGCGGCACCAACTTCGGGTTCTACAACGGGGCGAATCATCCGGAAGAGTACCAACCGACAGTGACAAGCTATGATTATGATGCGATGTTGACCGAATGGGGAGATCTAACAAGCAAATATGAAGCCGTAAGGGAAGTATTCGAGAAACATGGCATTAAACCGGGATGTTCCCTGCCTGAACCGATTTCCAAATGTGCTTACGGACAGGTAACCTTGGCTCAATGCAGTCCGTTGTTTGATGAGCTGGACACATTGTCTACACCGGTGGAAAAGGCTTTTATCCAACCGATGGAGAAATTCGGACAATCTTACGGGTTTATCATGTATTCAACTTGGGTTAAAGGGCCTCGTAAGGGGCAAAAGCTTTATATTCAGGATGTTCATGATCGTGCGCAGGTGTTCTTGGATGGGAAGTTGCTGGGGGTGGTCGAACGCTGGAACCCGCAGCCACTGGATATTTCAGTGCCAAAAGAGGGTGCAAGACTGGACATTCTCGTTGAAAACATGGGCCGCGTAAACTATGGACCGTTTCTCCGGGATCCGAAAGGAATTACGGAAGGCGTGCGTATCGATAACCAGTTCCAATATGGCTGGACGATCAGAACACTTCCACTGGAGCCTGCTTCCCTGTCCGAGCTGAATTTTACTAAAGGGGAAGAAAAGGTGCAAGGTCCGGCGTTTTATCGTGGATATGTCGACGTGGAGCAGGTCGGTGACACATTCCTGAGAGTTGATGGCTGGAAAAAAGGCGTCGTATGGGTGAATGGATTTAACCTGGGTCGTTATTGGGAAGCTGGACCACAGCAAGCTTTATATGTGCCTGGGCCATTGCTCCATAAAGGACGCAATGAAATTATACTGTTCGAACTACATGATGCGCCGGAACAAGCAGTAATTACACTAGTAGATCAGCCGGATCTTGGCAGCACAGCTTTGCTGGATGAACGGCATCTGAATTTCGTAACGGAAGAAGGATCCGATTAACCTGGCTACTTAAGCCATTCATTGATATGACAAAGATGCAATAGCGAACTTCAACTATACCCAGCTATAGCCTCAGGCTATAGCTGGGTATAGTTTATTACAGTTACACTATATCTCAGAAAACATGTTATCTTTCTTGTAACAAAATTGTCTTAGGAGTGTTACGAGATGGTGAAAAGTAGTGTGCTGGGATATCCGCGTATTGGTGCAGATCGTGAATGGAAAAAAGCTCTAGAAGCGTTTTGGTCCGGGAAACTTGAAGAAGCAGAGTTTCACGCGGAGCTGCAGGAAATCCGCTTAAATCATTTGCGCAAACAGCAGGAAAAGGGAATCGATTTCATTCCGGTCAATGATTTCAGCTATTATGATCATGTTCTGGATACAGCGGTGATGTTTGGAATTGTACCCAATCGTTTTTCTTATGGAGGAGGCGTTGTGCCATTATCCGTATATTACGGCATGGCCCGCGGGACAAAGGATGGAGCAGCAAGTGAAATGACCAAATGGTTTAACACCAACTACCATTACATCGTTCCGGAATTGGATGGAGTAGCGCCTGCGATTACCGAAAACAAACCGCTTGCAGCTTACCGCGAAGCCAAAGAAATGCTCGGTATTGAAGGGAAACCGGTGATTGTAGGACCTCTCACTTTTCTGAAACTATCAAAAGGATATGCTCCGGAGGAAACGGATGGTTGGCTGAACCGCCTGCTGCCGTTATACGTACAGATTCTTAAGGAGCTTGCACAGGAAGGTGTACAATGGGTACAAATGGATGAACCGATACTCGTCACGAAATTAAACGACGCGGACAGGAAGCGGCTGAATACCATCTATGAGACGTTTTCCACCGCGGTACCAGGGCTGAACATCATGCTGCAGACCTATTTTGAGTCGGTGGAAAATTACTGTGAAATCATTGGGCTGCCCGTCAAAGGGATTGGGCTAGATTTTGTACATGGATTCTCCGGGAATTTGCAATCGGTAAATGAGCATGGTTTCCCCACAGACAAAGTTTTGGGTGCGGGAGTCATTGATGGTCGCGGCATCTGGAAGGCTTCGCTTGGTGAGAAACTGGCATTGCTGGAAGGGTTGTCTCCATTCGTAACCGAAGACCGGATCATTGTGCAATCATCCTGTAGTTTGCTGCATGTTCCAGTTACGATTAAAAATGAAGTGAAGCTTTCAACCGAACTTAAGAATGCTCTCGCATTTGCAGATGAAAAGCTAGACGAAATTGTCCTTGTGACGAAAGCCATTTCTTCAGGCAAAAATACGGTCGTGGACGAACTGGCAGCATGCGAGCACGATTTGCAGGCCTTGAAGCAATCCGCTGTGCGTAACCGCAAGGATATCCAGCAGGCGGTGACTGCAATGAGCAGCCGGAATCCTGAGCGGCAGCTGCCATTTTCCGAGCGCCATACCCTTCAACAGCAGAAATGGCAGCTGCCAATTTTGCCGACAACAACGATTGGAAGCTTTCCGCAGTCTACAGAGGTACGTAAGGCCCGTCAACGTTGGCGCAAGGGAGAATGGACCGAAGAGCAGTACGAGAGCTTCATCCACGAGCAAATCGATCTTTGGATCCAACTGCAGGAGGATATCGGTCTGGATGTGCTTGTGCACGGCGAATTTGAAAGAACGGACATGGTCGAGTTTTTCGGCGAGAAACTTGCGGGTTTTGCATTTACACAGTTTGGTTGGGTTCAGTCATACGGTTCTCGATGTGTGAAACCTCCGATTATCTTCGGAGATGTAGCGTTTGAGAAAGCGATGACCGCCCGGGAAACAAAGTACGCTCAATCGAAAACAAGGCAGCCTGTTAAGGGTATGCTGACGGGGCCTATTACGATTATGAATTGGTCCTTCGTTCGTGACGACATCCCGCGCGAGCAAATCGCTTACCAGTTGGCATATGCGCTTCGTCAGGAAGTAGAGGCACTTGAGCAAGCAGGTATTGGCATGATTCAAGTCGATGAGCCTGCGGTTCGCGAAGGGTTGCCGCTGAAGGAAGAAGAGCAGTCGGAGTATCTGAATTGGGCTGTCAAAGCGTTCCGCATGACCACATGCACCGTGCAAAATACGACCCAGATTCATACGCATATGTGCTACTGTGAATTCCATGACATGATCAATTCGATTGAAGCAATGGATGCGGATGTCATTTCAATCGAGACATCGCGTAGTCACGGCGAACTGATTCACAGCTTCGAGCTGAACACTTATAAGCTCGGGATCGGTTTAGGGGTATATGACATCCACAGCCCACGCGTTCCGCGAGTGGATGAAATGACCGGCATGATCGACCGCGCTTTGCGTGTGCTGGATCCAAAGCTTTTCTGGATTAATCCGGATTGCGGATTAAAAACGCGCGGAATGGATGAGTCGTTGGAGTCCTTGCGCAACATGGTTGCAGCGACGCGAATTTCGCGGGAGAAATATACTTTGAAGACATAATTGAAATGGGGAAACATGGGGGAGTCATACCTATCATCGCCCCATAAGGTGGATGAACGTAAAAACGTTGCTATGTTCCATAATCTACCTTATAGTAATAGTACTACTATACAGGAGGAATCAGATTTTGAAAAAGACTTTAGTACTATTACTCATGCTGGTAGTCTTATTGCCTTCGCAGGCATTTGCTGCAAGCGTGACCACTTCTTATGTTGAAAAATTATACTTTGAAGGTTATAAGGGTAGTTTGAAAGAAGTGAAAACAGCACTGAATAGCCTTAAACCCACACAGTGTAAGAATGTTATTTTACTGGCTGAAAAATCTAAGGCTACAGTTGATAGATATAAAATGGCTGTTAAGAATAAAGCCAGTAAAGAGGAAATTGCGAATGCAAAAGCAGCTATAGATGCAGATAAAAAAGTACTAAATGCTGCGAAGTCCTCCTGCTCAAAGTCCGTAAGAGATATAAAACAATCGATAAATGAAAACCTTAAGAAAATCAATCTTGAAAAAACATCATTGGTGAAGGAAATTAAGGGCAACCTGGAAGGTAAAGACAATCGAAGTAAAGCTGAAATTGACGAGTATGTGAAAAAACGTCTTAACGATATAGACAACGAATTTTCCAACATCTTGGACTCCATAACAAGATATAGAAGCGAACATTTTTAATTCCGAATATAAACAAAGGCGACAGTGCAAATGACTGTCGCTTTTGTTTATTTATTTTCCATCTCATCAACCAATTATCGGCTAACGAAACACACAATCGTTATTCGGGTAAAAATGAGCTTCTAAAATGTCTTGCGAAACTAGGAAACGTTATTCAGTTCAACAGAGGCTTATACGGCTGTATTTCGCCTAAATAACATACTGTAGTTTCGTTAGATTTAAAACGGTACCGTTTTTGTGGATATAACGATACCCAGTTTCGTCCCGCATTTTAGATTCGAAAAATCTTTCAGGGCGTATTGAGTTAGATCTACTATGGAAAAGGCCACTCTGAGGAGTGGGTTTCGTGTAACAATTAGGAAGAATGCCGAACATTCTAATTCCAAAAGGAAAGACATCTCTGCTGCGGAGAGGGCAGATGATTACGGACAAGCGTTAGCGTTCGCCCAAGAGCTTTTCGAAGAAGAGCTAACATCGGAAGCATAAGCTGTTGCCATATTTTTACCGCTTATATATATTCAAAAAAATCAGGTGACAACAGCGATGGGAGTAACGGCTGACCGCGCAGCGGCCTCCGTGAAACTCTTATTTATCAAGAGAATTAGAATTAAAAAATGGCTCACGTGATCAAACCTACTCACTCCTAAATCGGGCGAATTGCTTGCACATAAACCGAATCACCTGAAAAGCTGAAAATTTTGCCGTCTTCATGGGTCCGAATGCGGAAGAAATCCCGGAGCGTTTGGTATTATAGAGTGGAGAGGTGATATGGAATGATCATAAGAGAGGCAAATGAATCAGATTACCCGGAACTAAGAAAAATTTATTTGGAATCGCGCCGCGTGAATTTTCATTGGGCGGATCCGGCAGAAATGACGTTGGAAGATTTTGATAAGCAAACGGAAGGAGAATTTGTAATTTTAGCGGAAGAAGATCGGCGTATCCTTGGATTTGCTTCTTTATACTTGCCGGACAACTTTATCCATAATTTATTTGTTCATCCGGATTTCCCGGGTAAGGGCATTGGCAGTTTGTTGCTTAAGGCTTCCATAGAGAAAATGGATAAACCAATCAGATTGAAGTGCGTATCCGAAAATCGGAAAGCGCTAAAATTTTATGAGAAGATGGGTTTGAAGAAAGTCGTTGAAGAGGGTCAACCGGGAGAAGAATATTGGGTTCTGCAATATGATAGCAGCAATATGCGCTAGGTAGCCGGATCAGCGGAGCGATTAACGATGTTTTATCCACGAGAAGATTTGAAAATCTCCCCTAAGAAACTCTAACCTTGTGAAAAGGTATAGGGTTTCTTTTTTCTATTGGCATAAAAGAGATTCGGTTTAAAGATACGTTCCCCCGTTTGGAATTTAAGGATTATTTAATATTTACCCCCTTTCTATTTAAAAAGTATTTTCTATTCTTAGTCATGAAGACAGGTTGCAGAGATTTAAGAAGGAGGTTTCGATAGATTGAAATTTTATAAATGTACACCCCTTTGCACCAGGTAGTGAAAGGATGGACAACCATGAAATTCTGGCTCCGTAAGGATGCTTCAGCAGCAATGATGTTCCTCTTGCCCAGCGGCGTCGGATTCGCGCTGTTTTACCTGATCCCGTTCGTTATGGGCGGATTTTACTCCTTTATGAACAATACATTAGACGGGCATTTTGTCGGGGTTAACAATTACCGGGAGCTGCTGGCGAGCGCATCCTTCCGCAAAGCAGCGTCCAACACGCTTTATTTCAGTGCGGTTAGCGTTCCGCTGATGCTAGCGTTGTCACTGGGCCTGGCACTTCTTTTGAACCAAAGTACATATCTTCGGAAATGGCTGCGAACCGCTTATGTGATGCCGCTCGTCGTACCTGTTGCTTCGATAATCATGATCTGGCAGATTCTGTTCGATTGGAACGGGTCTTTGAATGCCTGGCTAAGCCATTACGGGATTGCCCGCGTGGATTGGATGAAAACGGATGCCGCCAGAGTTGTGGTCATTGCCGTGTATTTGTGGAAGAACCTTGGTTATAACGTCATTTTATTTTTGGCCGGGTTGCAGCAAATCCCGAAAGACTATTATGAAACAGCTCAGATTGAAGGAGCGGGACGTTTACGCCAGTTTAGGAGCATTACGCTGGTTTATTTAACCTCCACCATGTTTTTTGTCGTCATTATGTCGATCATCAACTCGTTTAAAGTGTTCCGTGAGACGTATTTGATCGCAGGCGATTATCCGCATGACAGCATTTATATGATGCAGCATTACATGAACAACATGTTTATGTCGCTCGACATTCAGAAGCTGACTGCAGCGGCGAATTTGATGTGTTGCTGCATTTTGCTGGTCGTGATCATCTTGTTCGCACTGGAACGCCGGCATCGGCGCTACATGGAATAGGGGGGAAGATCCAATGCCAGTTGCCAATGTGCTTCGAAAAAGTGCATTAACACTCGTGATGAGCATCATTGCGATCCTGTTATTATTTCCTATTATGATTACGTTCACGAATTCGCTAACGACAGCAAATGAAATTGAAGTCAATTACGGGCCCATTGGGAAAATAAACGAGTCGTCTGTCGGTAGAACGACCCCATTCGTCAATTTGAAATTGCTGCCGGACAAAGTGTCTTTAGAGCAATATGGCAAGGTGTTTGTGAACAATCCCAAATATCTTACGATGTTTTGGAACTCCGTACTGCTCGTGATGCCGATCATTGCCGGACAGACTGCGGTCGGAGCGCTTGCCGCATACGCTTTTGCCAAAACTAAAGTTCCGCGGCAGGGAACCTCTTTTTCTGATCTATGTGTTAACGATGCTAATGCCGTTTCAAGTGACACTTGTGCCCAATTACATTATGGCGGATAAAATCGGAATCCTAAACAGTGCCAATGCGGTTATTTTACCGGGGATTTTTGCGGCATTCGGAGTGTTTATGCTCAGGCAGTTCATGCTGGATATTCCCTACACCTATATTGAAGCCGCGAAAATAGACGGGGCCGGACATGTGCGGATCTTTCTTAAAATTATTCTGCCGATGATCAAACCGGGTTTGGCTGCGCTCATTATTTTATTGTTCGTTGATTATTGGAATATGGTCGAGCAGCCGCTTATTTTTTTGGATGACCCGTTCAAGCAGCCGCTGTCGGTTTATTTGTCCACAATCAACAATGGGGAGCGGGGAATCGCATTTGCGGCTTCCATGCTGTACATGACCCCGATGGTGCTGCTGTTCCTGTATGCGGAATCGTATTTTATTGAAGGGATTCAATTGTCTGGCATCAAGGGCTAAGGTGCGATCAAAAAATAATAGGGCGTGTCAAGAAAATGGCTGTTATTATCTTTTTCTTGATCGCGCCTAATTGTGAGGTTTTAGGAGGAGAAAGACGGGATATGGAGCTTGGAAAAGAACAGGCAGACCGAAAACGCAAACGAATTATTCAGCTCGTGTTCATTTTTTTTGTCGGGGTGTTGCTGTTTTTCACTTTTTTCAGCAATACACTGCAATCGTTGACTCTACCGAAAGTCGGGACGGAGAAACCGGAGAAAGGTAGCGTTGCTGTTACGGTTGAAGGCAGCGGTGTCCTTACGCCTCTATCTGAAGTTAAGCTGCCGAATACATCGGGGTGTAAGGTCAAAAAAGTCTTTGTGAAAGAAGGAGACCACGTGACGAAGGGGCAGAAGCTCATCTTGTATGACAGCATAACTGCGGAACAAGAGCTGAATGCCGAGATCACCAATTTGGAAAAGCAAAAAATCGAACAGCAAAACACGCAAGACCAATATATTCAATCGGCGTCGGATGAGGACGAACTCAAACTCCGGAACGCAAAACGCGCAATCGAAAAAGGGAAGCTGGATATCACTTCACAGGAGCGGAAAATCAACGAAATGAAAGCCAGTCTAGCCAGCAAAAAACAGCTTACCGCTCCATTCGACGGTATCGTAACGAAAGTGAATGCCATGGAAGACTTTGCCCAAGCGGAAGACCCAGATGTCGTTCTCACCAACAACAGTCTGGGATACAGACTGGCTGTATCCGTCGATGCCAAGTTATTGCTTAGCCTAGGAATAAAGGCTGGAGAGGAAATCGATGTTGATGTTGATATGGCGCAGAGTCAGCAATCGGAAACCATCCGCGGCGTCATTGATGACATCATCAACGCAGATGCACGTTATGACAGTTCATCCGGCGAAGAGACAGGGAAATCTGATATGACCCCGCAAAAAACGCTTCGCATTAAGGTGGCCAATCCTGGGCTGAAAGGCGGTGAGCAGGCGTCAGTCAGATTCGATAAAAAAACGCTTGAAGAAGGATTACTCGTTTCGGGCAAAGCGGTCCATGAGGATCGCGAGGGCAAGTATGTGTTTAAAGTGGAGGAACAGCGGGGCGCACTCGGCAACGTGTTTATCGCACGTAAAGTCAAGGTTGAGACTGGCGATAAAAACGATAAAGAAACAATGATTAAACAGGGCAGCATTTATGACGATGACGTCATCATTTTGGAAAGCAGCGAACCTTTGCAAGATGGAAACCGCGTTCGATTGCAATAGGTAGTAATAAGGAAATTCTGGCTCAACTTCATAATTAATGCTTGCCAAAAAGCGAAAGTAGCGGAGGGGACGGAATCGATCTGAAGAAGCGGCAGCGTTCGCCTGAAAGCTTTTCGAAGAAAAGATGGCATCGGAAGCATACGCTGTCTCCGAATTTCTACCTTTAAAAAAAATAAAATTCAAGAAATTTGGAGACAACAGCGATCGGAAGAACGATCCGTAACCGCAGCGGCCACCTCGCACAATGCCAAGAACTAATTTCGTTATTGAGTCAAAAAACATGGGAGGAAATCATACGATGAAAAAATGGCTTTTGATGATATTAATGGGGGCAATCATGACAACCGCAACGGCATGCGGATCGGGAAGCAGTGGACAAGAGGAAGCTAAGGTCAAGCAGCCCAACAAAGAGGAAGCCAAGGAAAAGCAGTCCAAAAAAGTGGGAAAAACCGTCGTTACATTATCCATTCAGGAGTCAAATTCGTTCTACCAGAGTTTGGAGAGGAAGTTCAAAGAAAAATATCCTGATATTGACCTGCAAATCCAATCCTATAAAAACAAGGGGGAAACATGGGGTCCAGGCGAATATGAAAAATACAAAAAAACGACGAATACAGCCGTGTTATCAGGGAAAGGCCCGGATATTATCGAAGTAGGCGGATTGCCTTTCGAAGAATATGTGAGCAAGCAGCTGCTTCTCAACATGAATGATTTATTGGATCAGGATCAAACGCTGAATAAAAACGATTTACAAATGAAAGTATTAGAATCTTTGAAATTAAATGGTGGTTTGTATAAGATTCCTTCCGGGCTCGGAATAGCGGCATTCGTAGGCGACGGGAATGCGATTAAGAACTCCAATGTAAAGATCGACGATAAGAGCTGGAACTGGAGTTCCTTTGAGGAAATCTCGAAGCAGCTCATTCAACAAGCAGGTAAGGGCGGCAAGAAACAACTTTTTGCCGTGGCAAATTACCCGCCGGATATGATTCTCACGGAAATGCTCGTGGAGAATTACGCGCAGTTCGTCGACCGTGCGGCGAAAAAGGCAAAGTTCGACTCCCCCGAATTTGTAGAACTGATGCAGCAGATCAAAAAAATGTACGATGAAAAAGTCATGACTGCAGAGCAAGGGGAAATGGGCAATCAGTTGTTTTCCTCCACCTCTTTAATGTCGCCGAATGACCTTATTCGCCTATATTCAAACTTTGAAAATCCGGTACTGCTGCAAAAGCCGCATACGGGGCAATCAGAAGGAACGCGGATTTTTCCTTTATCCGAATTTGCGATCCGGGCCAATTCTCCGGTGAAAGACGAAGCGTGGAAGGTCATTTCTTTCCTATTATCTGACGAGGCGCAATCGCTACAAGATAGAGAAGGTTTCTCTCTACTTAAGTCCGTGAACGACAAAAAAACAGGCGAACTTCAGGAAAAAGTAAAAAGTGGAACATACAATATTCCGGACGGCAAAAAAGTCAAGGTATCGGACGAGGCATTTACGACGTTCAAACAATTCGTTCAAAGCGCGGATCGATACGTGGACGTAGATGGTAAAGTACTTCCCATCGTAAGCGGAGAGTCTGTAACCTTCTTTAATGGACAGAAGTCTGCAGAGGATGTGGCGAAGCTGATCCAGAACCGGGTGACCACCTATTTAAATGAATAGGAGCATGGAAATGAAAAGAAGCAGCCCACCTTCGTGCGCTGCTTCTTCCTAAGAGATAAGAAAACATAGAAGTTCAAAGGCTTAGCATCCGTATCTCGCAAGAAGAACTTCCGCAACATGCGGTCTACCTTCTGAGAAAGTATGTTTTTTCTTTAGAATTATCAAGGAGGGAAAATTATGCACAAGCCTATAAAGACCTATGCTGCAATATTGCTCGGCACAGCAGTAATCAGTCAGTCTGTAACTTACGGAACATATGCAGCCTCAGCGAGCGTGTCCGTCCCCAAAACGGCTGTGGCAGCTGATATTACGCTCGATCGTCTTGGCTCGGTTGCTTTAAAAAGCAATGTCAGCGTAAAGCTGACGGATATGGATGTTTTTGCACAACCAAGCGGCAATATTCTGATTTATACGCTCCACTATAGCAATGACAGTGGGAGCAGTGTGGCTCTTATCGATTATTTTTCCAGTATAACCATGCCAGGGGGAACAGTCGTACAGGGTAAACCGATTACAAGCGACTCGTCTATAAAAAGGATACCCGCACATAGCAGCCAGTCCGTCGTATACTACGTGAACATTGGCAAGGCCGCCAACGTAAATGGAGTGCAAGTATCCGTCTTCGGATGGGATTTCAATAGCTCTGATTATCAGAAAAGACTGGGTATATTCACGGTTCCAGACACGTATTCAACGGTCGTTCCCATGGGGCGGAGCCAGAAAATGATGATGAACGGTCTGCCTGTAACCGCGCAAGCTGAGAGTTTGCAAAAAATTCAAATGAATGGAAAAACCTATCTCAAGGCTGGCATCAGTCTAGTCAATCAAGGTACTAAGGTGCTTAGTGATCCCGGCTATAAAGCATACCTAAAGTCATCCGGCGGTTCGGTATTCTCTCTCGCGTTAGACGATGCGAGTAGCAATTTTAAAGTGCAGCCCCAAGAAAAGAAAATCGTCTACTATTTAGCGGAGATACCTTCTTATATGATAACAGAAAATATGCAGCTGCAATGGGCGCTGGAAGATGACGTTTTGAAAGTAATTCTGCCGGTAAAAGCCTTACGTCTTCCAGCGATAAGCGCTCCGGATTCAGCGGTGCCTAATTACGGTGTCAAGAAATTGATGATTACAAGGAATGCGGTTGAAACTCAGCTTAAGGGTGCGACCATGAATGCGGAGAATGATTCCGCTCAATGGAGCTTGCAATTTCGTTTTAAAAATCTCGGAAATAAACCGGTTACGCTTCCTGCTTATGAGTTTGCTGTCAAAACCGCTGAAGGATACAGCATTCCAGTGGATGCAAAAGCGCTTGCCAATCTATCTTTAAAACCGTTGGATGAGAAAATCATTGATCTCGGCGTGGCCATACCATTAAAGCTGAACCAAGGGACGCTACAGCTGCAAATGAGCGAACCTCCAGCGCAGGATAAAATCATCTTTCCGGCAGCCAGTTACCAGGTTCCTTATTCCCTAGAAAACAGCAGCGTGCCCGGCATTGAAACTTTGTTTGAAAACAGTTATGGAACATTCGCAGTCAAGCTCAGCTCTTATCAGCGTGTGCCTTGGGCAGATGGAGATCAAATCGCAGCCAAAATCGCAATCCGCAATGCAACGTCCCGTACGGTTCAAATGCCTCAACTGAAAGCGCTAATCAAAACGGAAAAGAATGATCTTAGCGGATCGGCAAAGATGATGGGACAGAATGGGCCGGTTTCTCTCGCGCCGAATGAAACGGCGGAAATGTTTGTGATAGCGAATGTACCTTATTCATTGGGTATCGATCAGTTAAGAATCATCCTGCAAGAAACCTCAGGGGATGAAGTGAAGCAGTTTCTTGCCTTCAATACTCATTCCCTAACCAATATGGTAGATAACGCCGCCGCCGGCAGTATTTATCATATTCAGACAGCGGGTAAAAAAGCAGAAATCCGCGAACGCCGGTCAACCGTCTATAGTGAAAACAATTCGAATTTGATATATACAGAGCTTGAAATGACGAGTGAAGAGGCACGCCAATCCAAACCGGCTCGCTTTGTTGCTTTTTACAAAACCCCTGATAACCAGTACTATGAGGCTACCGTAGGCCAATCGGTCAATATCGTGAATCCTCAAGGCAAAAACTTGATTACCGTCTGGAGCAAACTTCCACTTAGCGTAGATACATCAAAGCTAGTGCTTTATTTAGGTGCGGGCATGGCTGAAGGGAAACTGGCGGAGGCAGAAGGAACAATAACCGAGTATGTAGATACTTTTGGCATGGCGCTTAGCCCTTCTGGAGCACCTCCGGCTTCCAATCTGAAAAACGTAGACTTGTTCCCTTATAGCCTCTCGATCAACAAAGTGGAATCAACATTAAATGAAGGTACAGATGTCGTAGAAACGCTGATCCAGTATACATTGACAAAAAACGGAGATTTCGAAACCGGCCCGTATGAGCATAAGATTGTTTTGGAATTCGTCGATCCGCTTGACCAATCGAAAGAGATCACTTTGACGCCTGGTACGGATTGGACAATTGGGAATAATAAATCGTATAACACAACGCTAAAAAACAGCCTTTACAAAAAACTTGCAGGCGGGAACATTCGCGTGAATCTGTACGATGAGTTCCAGGGACGGAGAATGCTGCTTGGCACAGAGTATTATCCGATCCAATATATTAAAACGGAAACAAAGGACAATGATCCGAAATAAAGATGTTCATTTT
The DNA here is from genome assembly GCA_031254035.1 of Paenibacillus sp. GTDB lineage: Bacteria > Bacillota > Bacilli > Paenibacillales > Paenibacillaceae > Paenibacillus_AQ. Next base: position 13,766 of record JAIRVF010000026.1, on the reverse strand, counting down.
TATGCCGCGATAAATCGCGGCTTTTTTGGCGTCATGCTGCTCGAGATCCACAAATGAGTGGAAATATTGACCAATAGGAAGTGTTATGATACTCTTTGATAAGCTACAGTAAATTAAAATTTACCGGTAAAAAATATGGAGATGTTAAAATGAAATTAACAGGTGTTTACAAAATCCAAACCCATGAGCAACTCAAAGCAATAGCCGATCCCCTTCGCACGAAAATATTGATGAATCTAGTGAAAGAAGCCTATACCGGACAACAATTGGCCGAAATGCTGGGCATTCAGCGCAATAATATTTATTTTCATTTAAAAGAATTGGAGAAACATGGCATCATTCAAGTGGTACGAAAGGAAGAGAAAAACGGAATCGTTCAGAAGTATTATCGCGCCGTAGCCGGCAGGTTCATTCCGGAAGCTCATTTGCTGCCAAGCGCGGATTTAGTGGAAACATCAAGGCAGGTATTTATGGAGACGGTGGAGGTAACGCGGACCAAAATCGAAAACGCATCGGCCGTATCTTTTGCCTTGGACAGCACAAATGAGACAAGGCGTAAAAATATCGCCTCAACTTATCACTTTCATGCAACGGAGGAAAGTTTTCATGCTTTTGTGGAGGAATTCCGGCAGCTTATTAACAAGCATTTCACAATGCAGACGGGCGAAAACGCGGAAACTCCAGAATTATTTGAAGAAAAGCATTATTATATGTCCCTGATTGCGTTTCGGGATGATAACGAAAATATCACTATTCAATAGTTTAAAAAATTTCGGAGGGAATACATATGCAAAACACGGAACATCCAATCGTTATTGATGACACTTGGTTTACCGTATCAAAGCTTGATGAGAGCACGTTTGCGATCAGCGAATTTGGACATTGGGAAAAGGTGCATTCGTATTTGCTTATAGGGGATGAGCGTGCTGCTCTGATCGACACAGGACTCGGCATTGATCATATGAGACGCATGACGGATCAGTTGACCGATTTGCCCATTATGGTGCTGACAACGCATGTCCATGCCGATCATATCGGCAGCCATGGACAATATGAGGAAATTTATGTGCATGAAGCCGAAGAGGATTGGCTCGTAAGCGGGATCAAGAAGTTGTCGATCGAGCAATTCGTAAGGATATATCGCGCGATATTACCAAGCCTGTGCCAGCTTCTTTTAATCCCTCAACGTATACACCGTATCAAGGGCAGCCAACTGGCCTGCTCCGGGACGGGGATGAGATCGAACTTGGTTCGCGGAGATTAGTCATCTATCATACTCCCGGCCATTCCCCCGGGCATATCGCAGTGCATGATACGAGCAGGGAGTACTTATTTACTGGTGATTTGCTATATGACGAAACGCCGGTATATGCTTTTTATCCGACAACCAGTCCGGAGGATCTCGTAAACTCGCTGGAAAGAATCACGGGAATTACCGGGGTGAAGAAAATTTACGGTGGACATAACCGCCTTGGTCTGGAGCCGGAATTTCTGGGCGTGGTGAAAGAAGCGGTAAAGGAACTGCGGGAGAAAAACTTGGTTCGTTTCGGGACAGGCATACATCGTTTTGAAGGGTTTTCGGTTCAATTCTGATATTGAAGCTTGGAAGGAATATAGTGTAGATAATTAGATGGTATTTATTTGACTGAACCCATAATGGCTAAAGATAAAAAGATTAAAGAATTAGAAGAAGAAAATAAAAAACTCAAGGAGCAATTAGAAGTTCTTAGGGGAAAATTATATGAAAAGATATAAAGTACGAAATTGTATAATATTATGATTTTGAGAGGGACGAAAGATGTTTATTAGATTATTCATAAAAACTATTGATAAAGACAAGGTGATTGAGATTGTTAGAAAACTACTATCATATATCAATGAAGATAATATAAAGTATAAAGATATAAATATAGAGCCTTATTGGAAGTATGATGGTGTTACAGTGTCAGAAATAAAATTAGAACTATATAGACCATTTTGTGGTAATGATAGAGAAGATTTTCTAAACAGCATATCTAATAAGTGGATTTATTTTGGTGAAGAAGAAGTGCTGTCGTCTGATAATATGGATAATTGCAGATTAAACTATAATTTAGAAATGGTTAATATCTTTTTTAGTTAGTACACAACATTTATTAAATTATATGTAGTCTATGTATAAAGTCAGTTAAGTTAAGACTTATGTAGTATTTAGCACGAGATATATAGAGGAGAAGAGGAGGTCCATGAAATATATTCAAGCGCGCGGGATTGAGGAAGATCAAGCAACATGGACAATCACCAAGCAGCAATATGCGCCAGGAAGCCGGATTAGAGGGGCGATTGCCATGTTTTATCCACAAGGAATCATCATCCGTATCAACGACCAGACGTATGCAGTTACTGATGACGAAAAGCTTAGAGAACGTACGCCATGGAATTTCTTATAGCCGGATTATCGTATCGAAGGAACTGTAAAGGATTATGATGAAAATAATTTCTGGCTTGTACTTGAAGATTGCGTTATTACGGGCGAAAAGATTTAAAAACACTGATCTGAAAGAATACGACGCAAGACAATAGTCCACTCTTTACATATACATATATATAAAATTCGGAAGAATGACTTTTATTTTCTGACCTAACTGGTAGCTAGTGCAATATTTTGAAGTATGGGAGGTCATTAATGAAAATTTCTAACTTAGGCTTATTTGCTTCCGCCTTATGCATTATTTTATGTGCTGTTTTTCTGTATTGGAATCCGTATTCAAGTATACCACCAAACAGTGGAACGATTAAAGTCTTTTACACAATGTTGATTCTTCCAGCTTTGGTTGGCATTGTAGCTTCGTTTTTGAAAAATCGAATTTTAATGTGCATTGTGTTTGTCTGGTCTTTGCCTTATGGTCTTTATCTATCTGTCGCGTCAATACCGAGTATTTGGAACCTATTTGGTGTAGTTCTTATTGTTTATATCGTTTCTGCGGTGCAGATGAAGCCTAAAAAAAAAAAGCCGTCATGAATGAGGTGCGGGGATTTTAGTTTGGGCCGAGATCATGGTAAATTAGGAAAGCAATAAGCTGGTCATGTGCTGGCGTATTGCTTTTTTTCTTGCTGTCTAAAACATTAACCCGACAGGTTTTATTCGAGAAAACAAATCACAGTAAAAAAATTTCAATCTATTTTACGGTGAGCCACGTCTTACATTATGAAAATAGCTATTGAGAACATGGATCCATGATTGAATTGTCAGCAAGAAAGGGGGCGGGGGGATGGATCAGACGATGAAGGAAGTTCATTTTGCACATACAAGTCAGATGGACGAAGAGACCTTTTTCAAATACTTGTCGGCTGAACAGCGAAGATTGTATTCGATTGCTTTCAGTTATCTGCGAAATGAAACGGACGCATTGGAAGCTGTGCAGGAAGCGTCCTGCAGAGCCTGGATGAAACGCAAAAAACTAAAAAACGAGCAGGCGTTTACGTCCTGGCTGATCCGGATTACCATTAACTGCTGCATGGACGAGCTCCGGCGCAAAAAACGCGTACAGCCTTCGGAAAAGATAAAAGAAGAAGCGGTACAAGAGATGAAAAGCAGCGATCGGATCGATCTGGAACGGGCGATGGAGAAGATGAAAAAGAAATACAGGCATGTTGTCATGTTGAAATATTACCAGGATATGACGACTGCTGAAATCGCCAATATTCTGAAAAAACCGGAAGGAACGATTAAAACTTGGCTGCGGGAGGGCCTGAAGCAGCTTCGTAAATATATGTGAGTTAAAGGAGGCGTGCGAATGATGTTGGAAAAAGAAGAACGCGTTCTGATGACAGATTCCGAAGCAGTCAAAAAACAGGCCGAGGAGATTCGGGAAATGAAGCTTGCATATGCCGTGCGGGCTGGAGTTACAAAAGGGAGGAAACGCGAAATGAAGCGTATTTATTCATATGGGGCAGGAGCAATAGCGGCTGCGGCAGCTGCGGTGTTTATTGTATTCTCTTTGACAGGATTTCCGAATGTGGGCGGGAATGAAATATTGGTGCAAACGGCCAGTCCCAAAAACGTCACTGACATCGAATTGTTCCGCCCGGCCGCTGCTAGGGATCAGGGGTTTGCAGCCGCGCTGGAGCAAGGTCTTGTGAAACCGGTCAATCTTGGCGTGGAGAAAAACGGTGTACGCATCGACGTCGCGGGCGCCGTTGCGGATGGACGAAACGCATATGTTTTGTATAGCGTGCAAAATCATACGAAAAAAGCCGCCATTCCTATTGTAGAATCACTTGAATTCGGGGGTGTGGAGGCGCCGTCTAGATGGGCAGAGTCGATATATGCCCTCGATCACTTTAATAGCAATGAAATCTCACCGGGGGAAACGGGTTACTTTGTATACAAGACGAATCTATCGCCGACTGCTAAGTACAACAAAGACGCGAAACTCAGCTTTAAAGTATGGGACACCTCGGCTAATAAGTATCAAGAGTGGTTGGATGTTGCTTTTGATCTCGATTCCAATATGTTGAAAGATAATGAACGTGTCTTTTATCCAGACCAAACACTAACGGTCGCGAGTCAAAAAATTAAAGTGCGTCAATTACTGTATACACCGCTCCAAACCTATGTGGATTTGGAATACGATTCAGCAAATGAGAAGCAGATATTTAATATGATCAATCCGGTTCTCATCGGCAAAAGCGGAGATCAAAGCGAAAAATTGTATTATCCGATCAAGATGTTTAATGATGAATCTAAAACAACATTGGTGTACAAGTGCAGCAAGCTTGAGCGGCCGGACACGGCTTCGTTAAAGATATTTGGCATTGGCGCTGTCAACAAGGAAAAGCTGAAACTTGTGATCGATTTGCAGAAAAAAGAAATTTTAGAAGCGCCGGATAATCTTTTGCGCATCGTTCCGCCGGAGCCTGATGAAAAACAGGGGGCCGGGGAGATCTATTTGGAACGTACCCTAGAACACGCCCAGGTTGCGGACAGCAGATCAATGTGGCTGGATGACAGCTTCACCGACGCCAAAGGTGAAAAACATAAGCAGTTGAATCCGGAATCCCTAGGTCATGGCGGATACGTAACCTCAAGTAAAGATGATTACAGCAAAGACGAAAAAACTTATAATTTTGGCAAAGAGGCAGTTAACTACCCGCAGCCACTTACGATCAAGGTCAACCAGTACTGGATTCCGCTGATGGATACGCAAAGCGTTGAACTTATTGGTAAGTAATAAGCGTCGCTTGGGCAGGGGTAGATAGATAATTAACTGTAGAGATTAAGACGCGCGGATAAAAAAGGTTTCATCCAGGTGGTATGACAGGGTTCATCATCCACTTGGCATAATTGAAGCCCTATTCAAATCACTTAGATGGGGGACACTCTGACCACCTTTTATGAGGTGGTTTCATTATTTTTGCTGCGGACATAAGCTCATCAAAGGTAGCGTAGACTGAACAGCGCACCTAATTGCCGCTAACGAAACTGTGACACGCTATTACCGCAAAAACGAGGCCAAATCAAATCTAACGAAACTACATATCGTTATTGGGGTAAAATAGCTCTGTGCAAATTATTATGAAACTTGATGTTTTACAAAAATCTTACGAGAAACAATAAATCCAATCATTAAAAAAACGAGTGCTGCGGGTATAGCCCATATCGCATAAAGTATACCGCCATTTAGTTGCTCAACGGACATGATAGACAGAAATTGCGAATGATACAGCGGTAAAAGCACAATAAACCTAAACAATGTATTTACTTCGGCAACAGGCAGCATAATAGGCAGCACATGAACTGTGGCAGAAGCAACGAATGCCACCATTTGATTTTTGCATACAGCGGACAAAATTAAGGTAACGCCTGTCACGCTAATTGCACTCGTAAAAGCTAAAATCATTTGATATTTGAGTAGTGTGCCGCAAGTAATGTTCTTTTCTGCGTCCTTTTGGTATCATCCGACTTCTTTGAACCAATAAGTAACAGCCGCGTTGGATCATCCAATGCGGCTTGTTCAATAGCTATATATCTTGTTTTACTCTTCTGGAATGTTAACAATAATGTAGTTCTGATTCACTCTTGCCTGTGGTAGGGATGCATCTTTGAAAATGACGTCTTCCCAATTGTCCTTTTGAATCAGGCTGTACCCGGTTGAGCCGACATGTGGCATATAGCGGAAGCAGGCGAGTTCCGTATTATCAAATGAAGGAAGAATTCCAGTTTCGTTGATAAGGTTTCTTTTGATGAAGTACGGATTATTTTGGGTGTTTGTCTGATCGCCGATCAAGGCCTGCCATTTCAGGAAAGCGATGTTATTCGAAACCAGGTAATAACCGATGGAGTTATTGTTCACCTCTATAAAACGGTCATAGGCTCCTTTGGGGAAATAATATTGTATGCTTGCCGTTTCCCAATTCGGTTCAAGACTTTTCGTCAGTTGAGATACGCGGGGCATGTTAATGGCCGCATTTCTGGCGATGCTAAGTGAGTCGCTTTGAACATCCGCAATGAGCTTAGGACTTGTCTTTGTAATAAAGACGGTATGCGTGGAAGAATTCCAAAATACCGAGCTGTCGAACGCTTCCGAAACAAAACGCAGCGGAACCATGGTTTTCCCGTTATGGATAAATGGTGCAGCACTCAGTTTGATGGTCTCACCGTTTTTGTGAGCCGTCACTTGATTGACGGTCAGCAATAACTCCGTATGAACACCTTTGATGGATAATTGCTTGGCGGCATTATTCCACGTTATGGTCACGTTATCGAGCTTTTTGGTTTCGGTGAGGCTGAAATACACTTGATTGTTTTGGAAAATCACATCCGATGCAGCTAATGGGAAGTTATTGATGACGACTTTGGGTTCCGGACTGGTCTCGGCCGAGGCGATGTTGATCGCCGGGAACAACCAAATAACGGTACATAAACAAAATAATATGACTTGTGAGCTTTTTTTCATCGCTGAACCTCCTGTTATTAATAACGTAATAAAGCTAGTAAAGTAGGATTAGAGGAGAATGTCAACAACCCATGACTGAATTCAAGAGTGTCCTAACGCAAAAAAATGAAAAAATATGTTTACCTCCAGGTGATTTTTTATTATTATAATCATTAATATCAAATGCGATGAAGAGAAGAGTAGGTAAAAACATTCTTTCCCAGAGAGCTCCCCTACGCTGAAAAGGAGCAAAGAATCGTTTATCGAAAAAAGACTCTGAGCAGCACATCGGAACCTTCGAATAGGGGGATGACGTGCCAGGAGCTCCTGTTACAGAGCTAAAGTATATGCATCTGAAATGCTGTACTTGAAGAGGCTGGTATGGCGACATACTGGCGAATCCGGGGTGGTACCACGAGAATCCAGATCTCGTCCCTGAGACTACGGTCTTGGGGGTGGGATTTTTTTATGATCAAAAATGTGTGTATTATGCGTTATAATTGAAGTTAGGTACACCCATTTCTAATGGTTTGAATAATTATCTACAGAGAAGATTTTGGCTGTCCGGCTCATAAGGGTCGTTGCAAACAAAATGAGATGCCATCTACGAAAGGATTGGAGTTAACATGTCAGAAAAACTTAAAGTGGGTATTATTGGAGGAACAGGCATGGTTGGGCAGCGCTTTGTGCAGCTGCTGGATGAACATCCATGGTTTGAAGTAGTAAGCATTGCGGCCAGTGGCAGATCTGCAGGTAGAACATATGAAGAATCCGTCCAAAACAGATGGAAAATGTCTGGCCCAATCCCTGATAAAGTGAAAAATATCATCGTTCAGGATGCAGCGAAGGTAGAGGAAGTTGCGGCTGGCGTTGATTTCGTGTTTTGCGCCGTTGATATGAAAAAGAATGAAATTCAAGCCTTGGAAGAGGCGTATGCAAAAACGGGCACGCCTGTTATTTCCAACAATTCGGCCCACCGCTGGACGCCTGACGTTCCAATGGTTATTCCGGAAATTAATCCTGAGCACTTTGAAGTGATTGAGGCACAGAGAAAACGACTGGGAACTAAGACTGGTTTTATTGCTGTGAAGCCGAACTGCTCTATTCAGAGCTATGTGCCTGCACTTCATGCATTGCTCGATTACAAACCGACAAAAGTGGTTGCATCCACATATCAGGCGATCTCCGGAGCCGGCAAAAACTTTACCGATTGGCCTGAAATGCTGGATAACGTCATCCCGTATATCGGTGGCGAAGAAGAAAAAAGCGAGCAGGAGCCGCTGCGCATTTGGGGCAGTATTTCCAACGGTGAAATTATTAAAGCCAGCTCGCCGTTGATTACGACACAGTGTATTCGCGTACCTGTAACAGATGGCCATTTGGCTACCGTATTCGCATCGTTTGAGAACAAACCTTCGAAAGAAGAAATCATTGAGCGCTGGCGTCAATTCCAAGGACGTCCGCAGGAACTGGGTCTGCCAAGCGCGCCGAAGCAGTTCATTACGTATTTTGAAGAAGAAAACAGACCGCAGACGAATCTGGACCGTGACATTGAACGCGGCATGGGTGTTTCGGTAGGTAGATTGCGCGAGGATTCCATATACGATTATAAATTCGTGGGACTGTCGCATAACACATTGCGTGGGGCAGCAGGAGGTGCCGTTCTGATCGCTGAATTGCTGAAAGCGGAAGGGTACATTGTGGCCAAATAAGGCTACGGAAACCAATTTTCAAAAATGCATACGTTTGATTTATCGGCCGCAGATGAGTGTTTTTCATTTGCGGTCTTTTTGTAGTTACTATTTTATTACTTAGAGGGGGATTACTTGAAAAACAGAAAGTTGCTTGGAATTGGATTATTATCTATTACGTTGTTAGCCGTGAGTGTGACATATGCCGATGGGATCACTGGCAATAATGCCACCACAAATATTACAAGCGCCACCACAGATGACGTCTTTGAAGGTTCGACCATCACTGTAAAAGATACTACAGGATCCATTACTACCCCTTTTTCTGATGTACAGATCATCACATCATTTCGATTTACCTCCAAAAATAACTACGAAAAATCATTTACATTAGCGCCGTCTAACGGGACCAATATTTCAGCCAGACAGTTTCTCTAAAATTTGTGACGGTGCATCTTCTCGGAAAGTCCGAGGGGATGTGTTTTTTTATATTGTCCCCATGTAAACGAAGTGAATGTTAAGTCTGACTACTAATTTCATAAAAATTAGATTAATATAAGTGGCAGGCATTATTTGCAAACAGTACATAATAGAGTTTAATATCGGCAGTTGAAGCATATAAAAGAGTATCATTTTAAAATTAATGACGAACCTAGGTGAATTTATTACATATGAAAAATCGTGTCCTTCAAATCATAATCGTGGTTATCCTTGTGCTACTCGGTCTTTTTGTCATGAACAGATCTGTGATACGCCTGTCAACGCTCGTAGGCATATTATGGCCGCTATCCCTCATAGGGATTGGCTTCATCATTTTTATGGAGAATCGTTCGCCGCAAAGCACATTGGCATGGTTTTTAATTTTAGCGTTTCTACCGGCGATCGGGGTTCTGCTGTATCTGGTGTTTGGAAGAAGCCGCTGGAGACGGAAAAAGCATCTGCACCGGGCGGAAGAACAAAGAAAGTTGTTCCGGGAGATTTTGGCGGGAAGGCGTTTGAATTTGGCCCCATCATCGCTATTAAGCGAGAAGTCGGACTATTTAACCAAGGTCATCCTTAAATTCGGCGGCGGTCCCGTTGCAACGGATACAAAAACCGAGCTCTTGACCAACGGCGACAAGACATTTTCGGAAATTTTGCAAGCCATTGAAAATGCCACCCATCATATCCATATTCAATATTATATTTATCGCTCAGATCAAATCGGTACAGCCATTCGGGATGCATTGATCCAAAAAGCGGAGTCAGGCGTCATTGTGCGTTTTCTATTTGATGGCCTAGGAAGCAATAAACTGCGCAAACGCTTCTTGCAGCCGATGAAAGACGCTGGTATCGAAGTTGTCGAGTTTGATCCTATTCTTTCTCCCTGGCTGCTTGAAACTGTAAATTATCGCAATCACCGCAAAATTGTGATCGTCGATGGGGTCATTGGTTTTACGGGCGGACTTAACGTAGGTGATGAATATCTCGGTCGTTCTAAAAAATTCCCTGTTTGGCGCGATAGTCATTTGAAAATCGAAGGAAAAGCATTATATAAACTCCAGGCTATTTTTCTGGAAGATTGGCTATATGCGACCAGCGGCACAAACAGATACTTCTTGGATGCCTATATGAACAAATTCTATTTTCCGGATCATGGGGTACAAACCGAAGGTGCCATTCAGATGGTGGCTAGCGGCCCGAGCTCGGATGATACCAGCATCCGCAATGCTCTGTTAGCCATCATGGGATCTGCGAAAAAGTCGATCTGGATCGCTACGCCATATTTTATACCGGATCAAGAAACATTAACATTGTTGCGGTTATCTGCAACGGCTGGGATTGATGTTCGTATTTTATATCCGGGGAAAAGCGACAGCGTGATCAGCGATCAGGCATCCCAATCCTATTTTACGCCGCTTCTCAAGGCAGGAGCCTCAATCTATCATTATATGGATGGATTCATACATGCCAAAATCGTGCTAGTTGATGATGAAATCGCCACAATCGGCACAGCTAATATGGATATCCGCAGCTTTGAGCTAAACTATGAACTTACCGCCGTACTCTATGAATCCGAAACGGTATTGGATATAAAACGCGATTTTGAGCAAGACTTCAACGACTCCATACGCATCACATGGGACTCTTTCAAGAAACGGAGTATGCTAAAACGGGTATTGGAATCCCTCATGCGGTTGATTTCACCGCTACTTTAACGGATAGACTGAAAAAACGCTGTTCACCCGAAAGTTTGGGAGTCAGCGTTTTTTGTTTGTCATAGGAAAAGTAGAAGCTGCGACTCAATAGAATTACACTGTTAAAACCACTTGAAGAAGGGGGAGAGAGACAGTCTGTTTTTAGATTGACTTTTTAATCAAAAATAAATAAGACTACCTTATATTAACATCACATTAGCCACAAGGAGGATGTACGACATGTCTCCCAGAGTTGAAGAACAGAATCAGCATATTCGAGATAAACGTAAACAGCAATTGCTCGCAGCCGGAGCGAAAGTATTTGGGGAACGGGGTTATGCGGGTACGAAAATCAGCGACATTGTAGGGGAGGCTAAGCTCAGTCACGGTTTGATTTATCATTATTTTTCTTCCAAAGAAGATATATTTATCGAGCTTGCGAAGACTGCGTTTATGACTTCGTATGAAGCTATTCAGCAGGCCGTACAGAGCAGCGGCAGTCCATTTGAACGTTTACAGGCTATGACGGAAGGGATTTTTGCGACCCCAAGGGAGAGCGGTCATTTCTTTCTGATTGCACTGCAGACCAATACATCCAAGACGGTGCCGGAGGAAGCTTTAGCAATTTCCAAAGAATATTCGGGTAAAACTTTTGATTTACTTCAAGAGCTGTTTCAGGAAGGCCAGGAGCTTGGCGAATTCGTTCGGGAAGATCCGATGGGGCAAGCACTGATGTATACTTCGCTGCTGAACGGTGTCGTTTTTACCCGTTTGACTTATCCGTCCTTGGAAGGGTTTCCGCAAATCGCGCAGATTTTAAGAATGTTCACCGATTCCGGATTCAGAAAGGAGTAAAACATGGATACGAAGGCGTTATCTATATTTAAAAACGATGAGACTAAAGCTCGCTTTACAGCCGCTTATGACGAGGCGCTTGCCGAATGGCCGGTTGCATATGAATCCTGTTTGGTCACAACCGGGTTCGGTACGACTCATGTCATCAAATCCGGGAATCGATCGAATCCGCCTTTACTGCTCATTCATGGCATGACCGCCACTTCACTGATGTGGAGTTCCAATATTGCTGAGTGGTCTGCCCATTATTACGTACACTGTATTGATGTGCCGGGGGATTTTGGTAAAAGCACGCTTTTAAAGCCGCTGACCAGCAAGGAAGCTGCCGCAGAGTGGCTTCAGGAGTTGACATCGGAATTAGAGTTAAGTGAATTTCATCTATTGGGACATTCCATGGGCGGTTTTTTGGCTTTGAATTTCACGATAGCGTATCCAGAGCGGGTACGTTCGCTTGGGCTGCTTGCGCCTGCAAGTTCTTTTGCGCCGTTGTCCCGGATGTTTTATTTTCATATGATCCCGGCCGTTATGTTCCCCACCAAGTATATGATCGATCGCGCGTACATTTGGTGCATGTCGCCACGTCATAACCTGACCTGTTGCCGAAGTCCTATAGAACTTTGATTACGGTCAGTTACAAAAATTGTAAGCCAAAGCTTGCGCTGCTTCCGACTGTTTATTCAGACGAAGAACTATCACAGCTCAGAGTGCCAACCTTGTTCATTGTTGGAGAAGATGAAGTCATTTACCGAGAACCGATCCAGAACGTATTGGCAAAAGCAAGCCGGATTCCCGATGTTACAACCGCGACCGTCCCTGAAGCGGGGCATTTTTTAACGATCGAACAGAAAGAACGTATTAATGAACTAGTCCTTGATTTTTTGGCGAAACATTCAGCTGTACCTGATCATACATCGAATCAAAAGCATGGTTAGAAAACCCTACTTTGTATTTTCATTACATTGACTCCGTGGGCTTGAATCAGCGATTATTCAAGGCATCCAAACGGCCATTATGCCGATTCTAATTCTGTCGCTTATTGGGATTTTGATCGCCGTATGGATGATGAGCGGGACGGTACCGACGATTTTATATTACGGATTGGATTATATCCAACCTCATTATTTTGCAGTCAGCGCGTTATACGTAACCATCGCTGTTTCGATGTTTACCGGCAGCTCGTTTACGACTGTTAGCACCGTTGGCGTCGCTTTTATGGGAATTGCCTTGACGACGGGCGTTTCGCCGGCCCTAGCAGCCGGAGCGATTGCATGCGGGGCTTGCTTTGGCGACAAAATGTCATCGTTATCCGATACGACGAATTTTGCGCCTGCCGTGGCCGGAGTGTCCATTTTCACGCATATCCGCAACATGATGTATACTACGATTCCGGCACTTGTGGTGACAACCGTCTTTTTCTTGCTTGCACCTAAGATTAATAACGTTAATTTAGCTTCAATCGAGGAGATCAAGCTTGCGCTTCAAGGTGGATTCCATATTCACTGGCTGACTTTGTTGTCCCCGCTTGCGGTTATTGTTTGTTCCTTCAAGCGGGTTCCGATTCTGCCGACGCTGATTACCGGTATCGTGACCGGACTTCTCGTGACCGCACTTGTTCAGCATCAGACGGCCGTTGACGTTTGGTTCAGCGTGATGCAAAGCGGCTACAAAAGTACGATCGCAAACGAAACCGTTGCATCCATCGTCAATCGCGGTGGGTTGCAGTCGATGATGTGGTCCGTATCTCTGATCCTGATTGCTTTGTCGCTGGGAGGTTTGCTGCAGCATTGTGGCGTCATCGAAGCTTTTTTCCGCAAAGTTGTCGAGCCACTGAAGCGGAGCAGCAGCATCGTTCTGATGACAGGTGCGTCATCAATCGCGGTAAACCTCATGACTGGCGAGCAATATCTTTCAATTCTCCTGCCCGGCCAAATGTTTAAGGATGAATATACACGCAGAAATATTCCTGCCAAAACATTATCGCGGACGTTGGAAGATTGCGGCACACTCGTGAATCCTTTGATTCCATGGGGAGTGAGCGGCGCCTTTTTTGCGGCGACCCTCGGGGTACCGGTGGTTGAATTTATACCATATGCAACTTTTTTGTGGTTATGTCCTCTATTTACGTT
>JAIRVF010000137.1 GCA_031254035.1 Paenibacillus sp. | reverse complement strand
GTGACAAATTACAATGAGCCTGAACAGGTTTGTGGTCAGGCTAGCGTCTTTAGGCGCAGTTTGGCAGCAGGGGGTTATACCCCAAGTGCAAACCACCCGTTGGACGGGTGGTTCTGATTTTATGATTAAACGTGGTGCCGTGATGAATATGAACCAATTACTCTATTTTGCAAAATGGTTTATCAGTGTTCGCAGCTGTGGGAATAACAGTATAGTTGGTTATGGTGTGCGTCCAGCTTTAAATATAAATTTTTCATTATAAAGAGGAAAACTAGAAAATACCCAGCCAATTATGAATGTAAAATGGAGGAGTTAGGTCTTGTTTTCAAGGAGGTAAGACATGGATTACATTTCACCGAGAGAAGCGGCATTGAAGGTGACCATAACGGCGGGTCGTCGTCATACCGTTGGTCTTCATTCTGACGGCACGGTGACAGCTGTTGGTGATAATAAATATGGCCAATGCAATGTAAGCGGCTGGTGCGATATAGTGGCGGTCGCCGCGGGTAATGTTCATATGGCGACGAACACGGGTAATGCTCATACAATCGGGCTAAAATCTGACGGTACTGTGGCGGCTGTGGGTTGGAATAAGCATGACCAATGCGATGTAAGTGGCTGGCGCGATATTGTGGCGATAGCGGCGGGTTGGCGTCGTACCCTTGGGCTTAAATCAGATGGCACGGTGGTGGCTGTGGGCCGAAATAATGAAGGTGAATGCAATATAAGCGACTGGCATGATATTGTGGCGATAGCGGCGGGTGACTGGCATACCATCGGTCTTAAATCAGACGGTACGGTGGTGGCTGTGGGTAATAATCGGTATGGCCAATGTAATGTAAGCGGCTGGCATGATATTGTGGCAGTCGCCGCGGGTTACCTTCATACCGTCGGTCTTAAATCAGACGGCACTGTGGCGGCTGTGGGTTGGACTAAGCATGACCAATGCGATGTAAGTGGCTGGCGCGATATTGTGGCGATAGCGGCAGGTAGTTATCATACCATCGGACTTAAATCGGACGGTACTGTAGTGGCTGGAGGTTGGAATGAGCATGGCCAATGCAATATTAGTGGCTGGCGCGATATTGTGACGGTTGCGGCGGGTTGCGCTCATACTCTTGGTCTTAAATCGGACAGCACGGTGATGGCTGTGGGTAATAATGAATATGGCCAATGCGATGTAAGCGGTTGGCGCGGTATCCAACTGTCCGGCAATTAGTTTTTTGATCCGTAGTAAGAATCTCCTATAAATTAAAGGCAATTTTAATAACATAACTAAATTGTATTTGTAATTTTATTCCAACCCGAGGAATATCTCATGTAAAACGCGTCGAATTGCTTCCGTACCGCTTCTTTACACGCCGGGCACGGAATGGAAATACTCCATTGCTACAGATGTGCTAGGCGCAGTGATCGCCAAGGTTTCAGAAACGACACTATGTGAAGCTGTACATTCTTTGGTGACCGAACCGCTTGGCATGCAAGATACGGGTTTTATAGTCGTTGACCCGGAGCGTCTGTCCGCTGCTTATGCGAATGATACGCCCGAGCCGCGCCGTTTACATGATGATTTTGATACCATCTCGTATATGGAAGGTACAGCCGGCTTCCGGCTTTCTCCTATACGGGCACTTGATGATCAGGCCTTTCAGTCGGGTGGTGCAGGTATGGTTGGAAGTGCAGGAGACTTTTTGCAACTGCTTGAAACGTTGCGCAAGGGTGGGGCACCACTGTTGCCGGAAAGCTTGGTTCATGAAATGACGACCAATCAGATCGGGGATCTTCCTATGGATTATTGGCCGGGACGAGGCTTCGGACTCGGCTTTACGCTGCTAAAGGATCCAGTCGCAGCAGCAACACCCGAATCACCGGGTACCTGGCGCATGGGGGGGACCTATGGTCATTCGTGGTTCGTCGACCCAGCCAAGCAGATCAGCGCG
Source organism: Paenibacillus sp. (assembly GCA_031254035.1). Classification (GTDB taxonomy): domain Bacteria; phylum Bacillota; class Bacilli; order Paenibacillales; family Paenibacillaceae; genus Paenibacillus_AQ. Next base: position 20,362 of record JAIRVF010000137.1, on the reverse strand, counting down.
GTGGCATTTACCAATACCGCTCTGGAAGGCATGTCGGGCCAATTCACGGTAGATCTATGTGAAGCCATTTACGAAGGGATCAGGAACTGAAAGATAGCCGGTTCACATTTGGAAAACCAAGTCTTGAGGGTCTTCTCGAGGTTTGGTTTTATTTATTATTGAACCGTTTCTTGCGCAGCAAGAAATACAGAGTCAGACATTCGGATTCATTTTGGCGAGAAGAGAGAGTTAGAAAAATAATATGAGTAAATTCCATACGCACCACAGCCAGATTTCTATTCATGTCGTGTGATGAAGAATGTGATGATCCAAGTGTTTCTATAACTTAAGACTCAACTGTAGCCAAGCGAAGGCGTGGGGGCGCCCTTTTTTATAGAACTAACGAGCAGGAAATTGCGAAATGGAAATGGAATAAATATACATCCATTACCACATAAGGAGGGTGATCGCAATGGAGCATAAGAAGCTATATCTCTCCAAATCTTTGCAATGGAAAAATAAAGAGATTGTGGTGGAGGGACCCGTTCTCACAGAAATGTTACACGAATTGCGCATGCATGAAGACCTGAAGACTTTTAGGCAGCCCAAGGATCAGCAGCGGGCGCTAGAGGAAATTGCATCGCTACCAGAGGGTAGAATTATTTTGGCGCGTGATAGCGAAATGGTCATCGGTTATGTTACATTCCATTATCCAGACGAGAGAGAACCTTGGTCGCAAGGAAATATGGTAGATCTGATCGAATTTGGTGCAATAGAAGTGGTCAAGACTAACCGCTTTCTAGGATTGGGCAAAGAGATGCTGCGACTTTCTTTTGCCAACGATCAAATGGAAAATGCAATTGTGTTTGCGACCGAATATTACCGGTATTGGGATCTGCATAATAACAAGCTCAGTGTGTGGGAATATCGCAAGATGACGGAAAATTTACTGGGATGCGTGGATATGATAAGGTATGATACCGACGATTCGGAGATTTGTTCCCATCCTGCGAATTGCCTGATGGTTCGCATCGGCAAGCAAGTACCATCAACATCCATAGAGCAATTTGACCGCCTCCGATTTCGGAAGCTTTTATTTGAATAAATAATATAGGATAGATCATATACACTTGAAGTGTCGAAGGAAATAGAAGGAGCTACTAACTGAGTAATTGGGTAAAATTCCATATGAGATCATTAGTTTTTTTTAAAAAATACTTAAGGAGGATGATATGATTGATAATTCTTGAAACTGAACGGCTTGTCCTTCGCCTGCAAACAACCGACGATGCGGCATTTATTCTTGAGCTTATGAACGATCCTACTTGGCTACGGTTCATAGGTGATCGCTTAGTAAGAACGCTGGATGACGCAAAGGCCTATATTTTGAATGGATCTGTTCGAATGTATGAGCAATTTGGTTTCTTCCTTTATTTGGTGGAGCGAAAGGAGGATCATGCCCCGATTGGAATTTGCGGTCTAGTAAAAAGAGATTCCTTGAAAGATGTGGATATTGGATTTGCCATTTCTCCCTAAATATGGGTCAAGAGGATACGCCTTTGAAGCAGCCTCCTCAGTGATGTCATATGGAACTGACACATTGGGACTAACTCGCATTGTGGCAATCACGACTCAAGAGAATCAATCATCATCCAGGCTGCTTGAAAGATTAGGATTTCGGTTTGAGCAAATGATTCAGATGGCCAATGACTCCGAGGAACTCAAACTTTTGGTATTTGACAAAACAGAAAGCCATGTAAAAAAACAATGGGAATCATCAGAAACTAAAGGGATTCTTGATCGATTAGCCGCCACTTTTTTCGATGCGTTCACCAATGAAAATGGAAATAAACCAAATGTAAGTGTTCTCTCCGAATTATTCATTCCAGAGGCGATGATCATCAAAAATACAGATTGCGCACCTATGATTTACAATCCTCAGCAGTTTATCGAACCCCGTGAGAAACTATTAAGTGAAGGGAATTTGGTGAATTTCAAGGAAGAAGAAGTGCACGAAATCACAGAGATTTTCGGAAATATCGCCCATCGTTTCAGCCTGTATCGAAAAACTGGCGTGTTGTCTGGAAAAGCTTTTGAGACCATGGGCATGAAAACGATGCAGTTCATTCACACGCCCAGTGGTTGGAAGATAAGCTCAATAGCTTGGGATGATGAAAAAAATGGCTTAACCATTCCAGAAAGGTATCGAAAATAATTATTTATTCTTTATGACTTCTCGATATAACGCCTCCAGATGCTGCTGTACACTTCGAAGTTCATCTTTTCCGCTTAATGTAATATCGTATTGGGGACCTTTGCTAGTTAGATAACCTTCACACGTCAGATGATCCAACCCTTGTTTAACTTGCTGTGGACTAAAGTGATAGCCGTGACTGTTAATTTCGGGTTGGATCTCCTCAGCTGTAATTGCATTTATGTTCGCATGATACAACAGGTGAATTCGTGTAAATGAGTTTTCGAAATCTGAATGCATGGTGGAAAATCTCCTTTTCAAAATAGTATTCAATTACCGTTATGATTGTTTTTCTGTCCCCACATTATGCATTCACTGTAAAAGAAGCGGCCTTAAAGGTAAAACGGTGGCCTAAAGCACCCACATTACACCGAATCAAAGGCGCTTCATGCAAAGTATTTGATTGTAAGCCGGAATGATGATTCATGGCTTATCGAACATATTCTACTTCAATATAATTATTATCCGTATTAGGAGGTTGTGAAATGGCGTTTCCGACACATATTGTATCGGCAGGCGGAATTGTAGAAGATGAAAATGGAAATATCCTATTAGTAAAAGCCCATGACGATGGTTGGGTATATCCTGGTGGGATAACTGAAGTTGGAGAAAACCTGATTGATGGTGTGATTCGTGAAATTAAAGAGGAAAGTGGAATAGACACCACTGTTAGCCATTTAATTAGTGTTGTTTCGAATACAGCAATCCATAAGTGGTATGACGGTGAAACTGATGTTCCTACGAAGGTCATGTTTGATTTCGTGTGCCAAGCTGTAGGTGGAGAGTTAACCACTTCTGATGAGACGAGCGAATGCAGGTGGGTTCCAAAGGAAGAGGTTCTGAATTTGATTACTTTACCCGCAATTCGCATGCGTTATGAAGCTTATTTGAACTTTAACGGCTCTGTGAATTATATGGAGTACGTCACTGCGACAACGTCAGAGTGTAATCTCAAGTTTCAAAGGAATGTGTAGTTGACCGTACACAATCGAGTTGAGACGGTAACTATAAACATTTAAGCACAATGTTAAAACAAAAGCGGCTCTATACCTTAACGGATAGAGCCGCTTTTATTTTATAGGGAAAAGCACTGGACTGGCGAGGCAATGGTAATATTTATTTTTGCCGAAAGGAAACACTTTAAATTAGGGTCTACTTCATTGTGATATTGCAAAAAGGTTTCTGTAGACCCACACAATATACGTCTGCTAATGTTATTTTACACCAATAAAAAAGGTTGTGATGGGCTTGAATAGTTCAAAGACTGCCTTCTTATCTGTACTCAGCAACACATTTGTCGTTTTGCTAAAACTTGTTATAGGAATAGTAACGGGGTCTGTAGCTGTTATTTCGGAAGCAATCCACTCCGTCTTGGATTTAGTTGCTTCGCTAATAGCCTTCTTCTCGGTCCGATTGTCTAGTCGTTCTGCAGACAAAAATCACCCATATGGCCATGGCAAAGTGGAGAATATTTCAGGAACGATTGAAACCATGCTTATTTTTGTAGCTGGAATCTGGATTATTTATGAGTGTGTCCATAAAATATTGAATCCAACCACCATCGAATTTCCTTTTCTGGCGATAGCCGTAATGGTTGTCGGAGCAGGGGTCAATTTTATTGTTTCCCGGAAGGTTAAAAAGGCGGCGGACAAATTTCATTCTGTTGCGATGAAGTCTAATGCCCTGCATCTGCTTACCGACGTTTTCACATCTTTGGGTGTTGCGATCGGTTTATTATTGGCTACCCTTACCGGATGGACGATATTGGATCCTATTATTGGAATCGTTTTGGCTATTTATATTATGAGAGAAGCCTATAAACTTATGAAAGAATCATTTCCCCCTCTGCTTGACGCACGATTGACGGAAGAAGAGGAGGGCGAAATTCTACGAGTTATTGAATTATTCAAAGAGAGATATATTGAAATTCATGATTTTCGCACCCGGCGATCCGGTCCAGAGGAATATGTGGACTTCCACCTTGTGACTCCATCGACGATGGACGTTCTTACTGCGCATCAACTATGTGACGAAATTGAACAAACGATTAAGGCAGTATTTGAACGTGCCCAGATATTAATTCACGTTGAACCGGATCACGAGCGGCTGGCAAATCAGGGGAGAGGCTAATTAATAATTCCGTGGCTATCGATTCGGACCGTAACTTTAGGTAAAAATTCTACTTTTGCGTAGTCATCCTGCCAATGCAACCTTTTCCAAGTATTCGGATAGTATGCCATAATTCTTTGGCCAACTCCCAAACCGTCATGATTAGCCCGCTGTATTTTTTGCGTAATTGTTTTTGCTCTTTTGGTCAGTTCCTCCGAGATCCTTGTATTCAGTGATTTCAAATTCTGCCTTTCATTTAAATGATCCTTAGAGTATTCAATTGCCGTCACTTTTAAGTTCAAATCGAGCTTCACTTTAATATTCCGAATGTCTTGGACGTTTACTTTCAATTTTCGCTTTACGCTTTGAATGTCTATTCCTATATAATTGTCCGGGCGATGATTCTCTCCTTTATTTATTTTCAGTATCAACCTAGCGTTATTGGCTAATTTATCGGCCATCAGTAGATACAAAACGGATTCCTCCGGGTTTAATGTGCCCGTCATTTTATCGTTGTTAAATAAAGCTATCCCGGAAATTGTAGGAGTCGTTTTGCCTTTGGTAATATAGGGGACTGTAAAATCGTTGCCTTGGTTCAGCATCGATGGAAGAATAAGCTGAAGGTTTACCTTTGGAACAAACGTTTTCCGCTCCATACCTTGGATTAGATTGATAAAAAACTCTCCGATCAGTTTTGTTCCAAGGTTTTCGGTATAAATGGCATCTTTAGCTGTACCCTCAACAACCGCAATCTTTGCATTCAAAGCAGTTGTGGGATCGCGGTATAATGCATCAAAATAGGGATAAATACCTTGTTTCGCCAGACCCTCTCCAATTAAAATGAAACGGCGCTTGGAGGTCGAGTAAATACCAGATATTTGCCTGTCAAGAATATCCCGCAAATGACTGATCGTATTTCCTGTTCCCGTGTGGATTTCGTTTGATTCCTTAGGTGAGGCTTGTGGACCGCTCACATCGAGTACCGAGGAGGTATTCTGAAGTTTCCCATCTGGATTTAGATCAAGTCCGTTGATATCTATAATTCTGATGTCTTTTAACAATTTTTGATCCCAACAGCCTGGAAGTAGTACTACGATGAGGCAGGCTGCAAGCATCATTTTCCATGTTTTCATCTTGTTTCCTCCCTGGCTCCAGTTACTTTGAAGAGAACAGAAATCATTAATAAGATCAATGGGATCGCAAATACAATCACATAACCCACGATGGAAATGATCTTTCCAATTGTGTTGATTAGCTGCTCATCCTGAATGACCAATGATATGATAAATACAACCGCTGCCGTATAAGGCACTACCTTGCGATGATTTCCTTTTTGCTGAAGGACATATGCGACCCCCTTGGATGCCATGAAAAAATACCCCATACACGAAGTGGTTACCGAAACCATCCACAGGGAGATAAAATAGAGGTCAGGACGCTCGATTACGCTGTAGGTTAATGACTTGACCATATATAGCAAAGGTTGGGGCATTAATTTCAATTCTGGCGGGCTAAATACGATAAGACTAGTAAAAACCCCGAAGGCATACAAAAAAGTAGAGAACATATTTGCAATGGAAACTGCCTTTAGTTTCCCGGTACTGTTTCCCGTGACGAAGGGATAACAAATTAACAATATCTCATAGCCCGCTAAAACGCCCATGGTCTCGTGTGCGCCCTTCGTAATATTCCATAATCCTGCTTGTCCCACGGGTAATATATATAGGAAATTAACATGGACATACGCAAAAGCTATAATGATGATTAACACGATGTTAAAAACAAATGTAAGATTAAAAAAACGGGTAATCTTTTGCAGGTTCTCTCGAACTAAATAAATACATAAGCTTGTGATCATGCCTATAACAACCCATTTGGGCGTATCGATTAATACCCAATCCCTAATCGTTCTGGCAAATCGTATCATGATGAAACTTGTCATGAATATGAAGTAAGCTGCATATACGAATTGAACCAGTTTCCCTATATATTTACCTAATAAAGCTGGCAAATAATCATATAATGATCGCGAAGGAAATCGTCTGCTCAAACACCAGATAATAACAATAAATAGTTGAGCTAATAATCCGCCAACAAGTACGGACATCCATGCATCTCCTTGAGCCGCGGCATGTACCTTGGCAGGCAGCATAAACAGCCCAACGCCAATTTGAGTCTCAATGACCAGAAATGCAAGATGTAGTGGTTTAATTTGATTTTTCAGATTTATCACCTTGTTTCTCTCCCTTTTCTAATTGGGCCTGCATATTTTTTTGCTGTGGATCTGGATCATGCGGACGCTGATTTGATTTCATATTATGGGGCATCCGAATGAGGGCATCCTTCCAATCCTTCCAATGGATTGGGGCAATGGGGGAAAAATAAGGAGAGCCAAACGATTCCAATGAACATAAATGAATCATAATGATCATTAAGCTGTAGACAATCCCGATAAATCCGAACAGCGCTGCGGCAACCATGACAGGAAAGCGCAGGATGCGGACCGATCCACTCATTTCATGAGAGGGTACCACGAAAGAAGCAATTGCCGTTAAAGCAACGACAATGATCATAGCATTTGACACCAGACCGGCCTTGACCACTGCATCTCCGATGACGAGACCGCCGACAATTCCGATCGTTTGTCCGACAGGCCCAGGGAGGCGTATGCCAGCTTCCCGAAGCAATTCAATCGTTAGTTCCATGAACAGCGCTTCAAGTATCGGCGGAAAGGGAATATACTCAATACCGCTCTTAATCGGTAGGAGTAGATCCTGTGGGATTACTTCGAAATGGAAAGAAACAACCGCAATATAAAAAGCAGGAAGACCAATCGCTATGACAAAACTAAATAGCCGGAGGATTCGGAAAAATGACGCTTGTAATGAACGAAAACTATAATCGTCAGGCGATTGATAAAAGGCGAAAAAGGTCACAGGCATAATGATGGCCGTAGGACTGCCTTCGGCAAACAATGCTACTCTGCCTTCCAGCAGATTTCCTATAACCCGATCCGGTCTCTCCGTATGCAACAGTTGAGGGAAGGGCGAAAATACGCTCTCTTCGATGTACTCCTCAATAGCTTCGGAAGATATTACAGTATCCGCTTCAATGCTCTGTATTCTAAGATCGACTTCTTCGATGAGCTTGGGATTGGCAATATTTCGCAAATAAATAATTACCGTTTCAATTTTCGTTTCATTTCCGAGCGTGTAACGCTTCACAACCAGATTTCGATTTGCGATATGTTTGCGCACGAGCTGTAAATTTATATCGACATTTTCCACGAAGCCCTCATGCGAGCCTAGTACAGTTTTTTCATTATTTGGTTCAGTGATGCTTCGAACATGGCTCGATTTCACCTCAATCACTAAGCATTCTTCCAAACCCTCGATGAATAGCACTGCATTTCCACTCACTAATAAATCAATTGCTTTCTCAAGATCGTTATGCTTATTGGATCGCATTGAAATTAAAATTTCTTCTAGATCTCCGCCTCTATTTTCCGAAATCGGTTTTAATATTTCCTCACGGATTATACTTTGGTCGCACATGGTATTCATAAAGATGAATTTGCTCGTTTGTCCTGGGATTACTACAGTTTGAGTGACTAAATCATCCGTATGGAACAACGCATTTCTCATGTACTCGATATTTTCCTGAACAGTAGGGAATACCGGTTGTTGTGTCAAGGAAGGCTTGGGGGACAATTTTCTTCTCTGATTTTTATTAAATATTTTCTTTATATAGCCCATAACCGGACCTCCCAATAGTGCTAGATACATTTTATATTTTCCCACTATCGGGTAATTATGTATTATAAATGTATATCGCTGCTTGCGCGGCGAGGGAGCTTGTTAGAGGTTTAGGCATGCAGCTTCTAGGATGGGTGCTGTTTGATCGGGCGACGGTTGTGGAGGAGCACGGAACAATCACCGAGGGCTGGAAGTCCGCGGTAACACAGTCCGCAGTAACACCAGGCAAGATCGCGTAATTAACATTTGACGACGGTCTAAACGAATCCCGGAATTAGAAAACTCGTTTAAAGAGATTATTAGTCAAGTAGTTATAGATTCTTTAGATAGAGAGGATAAAAAACATATCACACCGGAGAGTCATCTTGAACTCGTAGAGGACATTTTTAACGTGGACGAAGGATATTTTCAATACGAAAAAAACTGGTGGGAACTGGCCTACTATAATGGAGAGATTGTGGGACTTATCCAGCCTGTTGTATTTAAGGGATGTGAGAAGAATGGATTGATGGAAGGGACGATTCATTATATAGGTGTCATTCCTGAATTCCGTGGGAAAGGAATTATTAACGACTTGCTTTTAAGAGCAACAAGAGTGTTACAAAATATTGGAGTTTGGAGAATTTTTGCCGATACAGATGTTGAGAATTTCCCGATGAGGCATGCTTTTGAGAGGGCAGGATACGAAAAAAATAAAAAATAATGATAAAAAACAAGAAGCCTGGGAGGGATTCGCGCCGGGCGCTAGGTTTTCTGTGGGCATAAGGAGCAGGAGGAAAACTTCAAAGCGTTTTCCTCCTGATTTTGTCTAAGGCATTTTACGAGCAACACCGATAACAGGGAAAACCCTAGTTACTCACGATCACCTCGATCGGTTCCGATGAAACGGTAACACCATCGTGCGTAATTGTAGCTGTAATTTGGGTTGTTCCAGCTTGTTTGGCCGTGATAACGCCTTTGTTGTTTATATCGGCAACAGAGGCTTCGCTGCTTGAATAAACTATAGTCGCTCCATCCAAATCAAGAGTTGTTCGATTCTGTTCAAGCAAGCCTTTAATGGTTAGTGAAGTCCGATCTCCTACTTTCATCTCAGAAGATGCCAGGGAGGCTTCAACGCCTATAAGCTTGAGTAAAAGATCTGGAATGGAGTATTTATATAAATTTGGTGTTTCCGGATTAGTGAACATATAAAAGCTTCCAAAGTCATCCTGAGCAAGCTTGCGAACACCAGTAGCCAGTACGGTGACTTCCTTCGTCACTGCATCAATCTTGAAGAAGTTACCATCGACAGTGGCATATACATTGCCATCGGTTCCAGTCTCCATCGACCCGTCAATCCATCGTCCCGCTGCACTAGGGAAGAAGTTATTGCTATATATCACTTTGCGGGAATTCGTATCGAAGATGAATAAAGCTCCGTTTGAAAGTCCCCAAATGTTCCCGTCGGGTCCAATATGAAGGGATGTAATCGCTTGTTTGCCGTTAACTGGAACGGTCTCGAATATTTTCTTCTTATTGCGCACATCCCAGATGAACAGCTTAGCTTCGGTTGTCGTCGGCGTGGCTCCTTGCCCGCCGTAAATAGATGTACCTCCATAGAGAAGCCCGTCCTTATAAGCCAAGGAGAGAATGCTTTGATCCGGTATTAGATTGGCATAAGTCTCGGGTGTTCCGCCTGTTTTGATGTCATATACGCTCAATGAACCGCCTAGCATTCCATTTTTCGGTACTGTACCAACAAATAGTTTGTTCAGATCCTCTGCACCAGCAAGCCCAAATGGCCGATCTTGGTTGATGTCGCCAAGTCCGAACAATTTAATCGGGTTAAGTGCGTCGGAGTTCGTACGGTTCCATGGCTTTGACAGATCATATTCATAAATTGACGCACCGGGATAAAGGCCCATATATAGTTTGTTATGAATGGTTGTCATTCCTTCACCTTGGCCAATTCCATCGTAGTAGATACTCTCACCGGATGAGGGAGTATAAACACCAAGATTCCCTTGAAGATAGCCCGCCGTATAGATCTTTCCATCCGGTCCTTTTTTAATTTCATGGATATTAACAGGCTCTGCGGGTACTTGAACATCTGTAGTCTTTACTGCACCTGTCTCTAGATTGTACTTAAACATCTTTCCAGTGTTGCCTGATAACCCAACTAGGCTATAGCCAGGGAAACCGGGTTCATCCAGCCTAACATATCCATATGCAATTGCTGAGCCATCGATAGATGCGCCGGTTGTACGATAACTATTAGTGTCTAAATCATATTCGTACAACTCGCCGCCCGCAGCAGCATAATAGATTTTATTATCGATAGGTGACACAGGCGATACACCGCGAGAAAAGTTGATGAAGGTCGTCGATTTCTTACCTGTATCCGCATTCGTAACTTCAATCAGGTTGCCGCTCTTAATGTCAAGGACGAAGGTTTCATTAGCATTATTCGCTTCCTTGCGTGCGAATAATCGTCCATCGGCAATATTCAGATCGTAGACAGATACAATATTGTCGAATCCTTTAGGGAGTAGGTCTCGCTTTGAGCCTGTTGCCAGATCATATTCTAGCAGTCGCGGAACGTCGCCTACTCCGGCATAGATTTTATGTGACTTTTCGTCATACGCCGTAACCCTCGTCCAGCGTTCGCCGCTAGTTTTTTTGGACATCGTCCCATAGTCGGTAAATTTATCTGTTGCTGGATTATAGGCGTACAGGTTAGCAGTTGGATAAGTGCTACCATACATCATTCCATCCTTGCCGGCCGCCATAGGGTATAATACGGCATCCTTAGTCTCTAAGGGGTGGCCTAAATTGATAAGTTGATCTGTTGAAGGAATATACCGGTACAGTAGACCTAAATTATATGCGCCCATATAGACGGATCCATCATTAGACATCGTAACCGCCCATGCACCAGAGGTATCCGGCATGGGGAGACTTTTAATCACTTCTTCGGTCTCAATATCAATGATCGTAAAAATGGAAGGTGCACCTGCCACAACGGTATAGATCACTTGCCGATTATTATGATCCAGGCCAATCGCGCCACGCATTAAGGTGGCTTTACGTATTTGGGGGCCAAGATTTTCACCTACAAGAGTGATGGAGTTTCCCGGTTGTGAGGGTTCAGAAGCGTGGTTCCCACGAAGCAGTTCTACGTCATCTATGAAATAGGAATAATTCTTCGTATTGCTTCCTGCGAATAGGATAGCTGCAAACTGTGCGCCCTTAGGAACGACGGTTGTTACATACTGACTGAACCAAGTATCGGTAGGGGATGAAGCAATCTTCCAATCTTGCTTACCTATATAAGCGCGATTTGCATCGAAGTAGCGTACATACATATCAGAAGTGCCATTCTCAATAAAAGTACGAGCACTAGCAGTATAGGTTGCTCCTGCCTCAACAGGGATGAGGTCACTGATGACATTTATATATTGACCGGGTGTGTTTGTAATGTGAAGACTGCTCTCACCGCTATTCTTGCGAGCAGTAGATATTTCGAATGAATTTGCATCACCAGGTTTAACCTTGCTCCAACCAGGAATCAAGCCTCCATTTACAGGCTGTTCCATGTTGCCGTTTGTTATTTGCTTCACTATATTTACCTCATCAATATAGAATTTGAAGGAATTCCTCGATCCTGTAATTAAAGCAACTTTCAGTTTTACACCACCGGGCTGGATGGTGAATGCTTGGTCATGGTACTTCCATGCTTCATGTCCCGAAGTGGCATCCAGATACGCATGGTAATTGTTCCCCTCAGCACTCTTAACGATATTACCGTTCTTATCAAATACATAGACGTACAATCCTTGCATAGATCCTTGCTCCAGGTATACTTGGGCAGATAATTTGTATGCCGCATTCGCTTCAACGTCGATTGGATCAGATTCTAAGTGGATAGCGCTTTGCCCTTGATCCTTGACCAGTTCCGCTTTTAAACTATAGTCTCCGATAAATGCTTGGTCCGTGCTGACTTTTGGAGTACCCGACTTGACTGTCCAGTTAGGGATGATGCCGTTAACAGTGCCCTGTTCAAAACTTCCATTAGCAATGTTATAGACAGGGGGGAGAGAGGCTGTGTCAGGCACTGGATGAGTATCAGGATTTTCAACAGCAGCATTCACTGAATCCGTATCCGTTGCTTGGGGAACTTCGGCGTGCGCGTAGTTAATTATAATGTTTGGACAAGTAAGCGCTATCAAAATACAACAAAGAGAAACAATACAAGCTGTTCTTCGGAATCTCGACAACATGAAATACCTCCTTATAATCATGAAAATTATTATACGTGTATATTACATGTATATATAATACTCAACGACTCGTCAAGATATAATTTTCAATAATCACTAATTGATCCTGCACACTACCTTACTCCGTGATTAGAAATTTCTTTATAAGAGGATTAGGGATAGAAAGAGGGGGGGGAAGCAGTACTGTAACTACCAAGCCCCCCCCATTTTTCTAGAACAACTTGCCCTGTGTATAGAGAATCGTTGAAATCCTCATAATCGCATGATCATAACAAGTTTGTCTAAGTGATTTACTCGCTCCAAAATAGAGTGGATAAATGGTTCTCATGGTCTTCTCCATCTTATTTAGAAGCTGCTCAAATATCTCTGATTCACTGTAGTATTGCGTCTCACGACCTTGCAGCCATTCAAAGTAAGAAACGATAACTCCACCAGCGTTAGCCAAAATATCAGGAAGGATAAGTGCGCCTTCAACAGTTAATATTTCATCAGCTTCACCTGTGATTGGTGCATTAGCTCCTTCAACAATGATTCGAGAACGAACCCGATCCACATTATCTTTACGAATCTGATCTTCTAATGCTGCTAATACGAGTACATCCACATCTAAAAATAGAATTTCTTCTCGATCGAGAAGCTCAGCCTGCACACCTGCTTCACGGACTTGTTCCGGAGAAGAGGGGAGATCACCGTGATTATTGGCTGTGTATTTGGTAAGCGCAGGGATGTCTATTCCAGTTGGATTATAGAGTGTAACATTGCGGTCACTAACAGCGATAATTGTATTGTTCAAAAATTCACAATTATAGGCTTCGGTAGCCATCACGGACCCTACATTACCAAAACCCTGAACCGCCAAGGTTATTGGCCTATTCAAGCAGTTTAAGGCTGTTGCCGCTTGTTGATTCTGAGAATGGGATAATTGTTGATGGTTCTCATTCAGATAATCATGCAGCAAATATCGAAGTGTGAAATAAACTCCCTTGCCGGTAGCTTCTTTGCGACCAAGAGAGCCGCCATTAAGTACGCTCTTTCCGGTAAAGCTGCCCAAATATGGCTTTCCGTAATGAGTGCTTTTATATTCGCTCATCATCCAGTCCATCTCACGTGCACTAGTTCCAACATCAGGAGCGGGAATATCTTTATCTGGACCCAAAATTTCAGCAAAATACTGAACGTACTTGGCACAGATTTGATGGAGTTCTTTTACCGAGTACCGCCTAGGATCAATGGCAACCCCACCTTTTCCTCCACCGAACGGAACCTCATGAAGAGCATTTTTTAAAGTCATTAGCGCAGAGAGGTTAATAACCTCTTCTTCATTGACGGATTCATGAAAGCGAATACCACCCTTGTAGGGCCCAAGTGTATCATTATGCTGCATACGAAAGGCAGGGATACGTTCAATTTCTCCATTTTCTCGTGCGACTCTTAGATATGATTTATGAATATGGTTTGGAGTCGATAGAATTGTAATAAGCGAGTTAACCGCTTTGATTCTTGAATCATCTTTGAGTTCAGGTATGAAATGGGGGTCGTCATGCAGGTCGCGTAAAGATTTTTCAATAACGTCTGTTGTTTGTTTAGCCATAGCTTCGATCACCTCAATGATTAATTTGGGCCGCTTTAAAAAAGCAAAATGAAAACGTTATCAACTAACAGAAAAATAAAAATAATCCTTCATCTACATCTAACGAATAAAGATGACACCTCCACATGATAGCCCTGACTAATTATATTTTTAGGTACATGTATATTACATGTATACAACTTATTCATAAACCCGTCAACCATCAAACATAAATAATGTGTTCTAGACTCTAGAGGATGAAGCAGTGTGATAAAAAGCATTACGACAATTCAAAATTTAGTCATTGACATTGATCATTAGTTTGGATATTTTATAGACAGGTAATATACAGGTGTTTTAGGGAGGGACTCATATTGACCGATGTTTTTAATCGAATGAAAAGAGAGCGCTTTATTTATTTATTATTACTGCCAGGTCTTTTATATTTTATTATCTATCGATATCTTCCAATGGCAGGATTAATTATTTCCTTCCAAGATTATAACCCTTTCTTAGGAATTTGGAAAAGCGATTGGGTAGGATTCAAGCATTTTGCACGTATGTTTGAAGATGGCGAGGTCATCAAGGTTATAATCAATACGCTGCAAATCTCAGTATTGCAAATTTTCGTAGCATTCCCCGTGTCTATTATTCTAGCGCTGATGCTCAATGCACTGCGTAACGAAACGTACAAGAAGCTAATCCAGTCGATGGTGTATTTACCACACTTCTTGTCTTGGGTCGTTGTTGTCGGGATCTTCGTCGTATTCATGCGTGGAGAGGGCTTGATTAATACCGTCTTGGCACAATTCGGAATCTCCCAAATTCCATTTCTAACTGAGCCAGCACTTTTTAAACCGATTATTATTCTGCAAACGATCTGGAAGGAAGCAGGTTGGGGGACGATCATCTTCTTGGCTGCTCTATCAGGTGTTAATCCAGCTTTGTATGAAGCAGCCGTCATAGATGGTGCCTCTAGATTCCAACAGTTATGGCATGTGACGCTGCCAGCAATTCGAGGTGTTATAGTCACACTATTTATTCTGCGATTAGGCAGCGTTCTCGATACTGGGTTTGAACATATCTTCTTAATGCTGAATCCGTTCAATATGGACTCCGGTAATGTACTGGATACCTATGTCTACTATAAGGGAATTCAACAAGGAAATATTAGCTTTGCTACATCCGTGGGAATGTTTAAAGGAATCATCGGACTTATCCTCGTTGTAAGCGCTGACAGATTAGCGAAGCGGCTAGGTGAAGATGGATTATATTAATCATTTTGAAGATCCGGACAGGAAGAAGGGAATTTACCTATGAACTCAAGAACAATTCCGGAAAAAATATGGGACTGTTTTAACGTCATAGCCCTGGCGGTGATTGCAGGCTTGATGCTGCTCCCATTCATACATATCTTTGCGGTATCCTTCTCATCGCTGGAGGATGTGTTACGGAAAGATTTTATCCTATGGCCTACAAATTGGACGATAGATTCCTACAAGGTGATCTTCCTATCCAAGCAATTCATTGGCTCGCTTGGTGTTACGGTTACTATTACAGTAATAGGTACCCTAGTTAGCTTGATACTAACAGCATCAATGGCCTACGCATTAACTCGCAATGTATTGGGGCAACGGGTAATCCTGATCATGGTTATCTTCACCATCCTTTTTAACGCTGGGATGATCCCCGTGTATCTGGTTGTTAAGTCGACGGGTCTTATCAATTCTTTATGGGCATTAATTATTCCAGGAGCAATTAGCTCATTCAATCTGATCGTCATCAGGCAATTCTTTCTTCATATTCCAAGTGAACTAAGTGAAGCCGCATTAATAGACGGTGCGAATGAAGTAAGAACATTTTGGTCGGTTATACTCCCGTTATCGAAGCCAGCGCTGGCTACATTTGCCTTGTTCTATGCAGTCGGATATTGGAACAAGTATTTTGAAGGGATTTTATATTTGAATGATGTGAGGAAATGGCCCGTTCAAGTCGTCTTACGCCAAATGGTCATTATGAATGAGACGACATCTACAGTGGGTTCTGATGTCATGCTGCAGTTAGAGAATCAGCCGCCTCCTGTGACGATACAGATGGCTGCGATTCTAGTAGCGACATTGCCTATTCTCGTTCTTTATCCATTCCTGCAAAAGCATTTTGCTAAGGGGGTGATGATCGGCTCAGTGAAGGGTTAATGTTACGCACTATTAGATAATAAATGTATGGCTTTCATCACCATTAATTGTCGGAGGGGATCAATGAAATGAGGTCCAAAAAGTTGACCGTATTGGCAGTTGTCCTACTATTAGTATTCATGACCGCATGTTCATCCAGCAAGGATAATAATGCGGCAACGAACAAGAACTCAGCAGAGCCAGATAAAGTGGAGGAAAAATACAAGATCACCGGTGCAACTTATATCTTTGGCAACCCACCTCCATCAGGAGGCCGTGGGCAACAGATGTTAAATGAGAAGTTTAACGTAGATTATTTCGCGGAGAAGATTCCTAGTGATAACTTTATTGAGAAAATCACGGCGATGGTCGCAGGCGGAAATATGCCGGATCAAGTCAGCTTTCGTGCTGCGAATATTGAATTGTTTAATCGCTGGGCTAAGCAGCAAGCTTTTCTACCCCTCAATGACTACATTCAGGAATTTGATTATTTGAAGGAAATTCCTGATGAACTTTGGCTGCCATTTACGGTTGATGGCAAAATCTATGGTATTCCGACATGGTCTCCAGTGGAGTCTCAATCATTCATTGTACGTAAAGACTGGTTAGATAAATTGGGTCTGTCCGTACCTACAAGCTATGAAGAACTTAAAAAAGTAGCTATTGCGTTTACGAAGAATGACCCTGATGGCAACTCGAAGAACGATACTTACGGTTTAGCTATTGGGCAAGATATAAATCCTTCCTACGCTATGGGACCTTATTGGCAGAACGATACTTGGTATCACAAGGATGCGGATGGCAACTTTATCCCTGGTATGATCTCAGAGGGCCGTAAAGAACTCATTCAGTTCTTCGCCGATCTGCACAAGGAAAAAGCACTTACCAGTGATTTTTCTGTTGTGAACTGGGCAGATACGAATAATGAATTCTATTCCAGTAAAGCGGGCGTGTTCCTCATTGCCGTACGCGGAATGTCTCAGGATTACATGGATGCATTGCAAAAAATTGATCCTTCCGCAGAATTTGTCGTTCTTGAGCCATTTGAGGCTCCTGATGGTTCCAAGGGCTTTACGGCAGGTCCTGGTTACTCTAGATTTCTAGCGCTAAATGCTAAACTGGCTGATAATCCAGATAAGGTGCGCAAGATGCTTGAGATCCATGGATTCTCACGTCAATATTACCCAACGTCTACAACCACTTCAGCTAATAAAGATTTCGATTGGTTCTACGGTAACGAGGGAGTTGGCTACAAATTGGACGAGAATAAAGTGCGTGTGCCTCTAACTGAACCAGGCAGCGGTACAGAGCCATTCTTGTACTTCATAGATAGCACAGCTTGGGTAGGTGCTAAAGATGACGCCGAATTCCCACTTGCTTACACGAATTCGAAATTAAGAGAAACGACTCAGCAATTAGTAGATGTCAATAAGTCATATAAGCTGTATTATCCACCGAGTGTAGGCATAATTTCTGCTACGGAGACGGAATCCGGCGCTGAATTAAACACATATTTGATCAATGAACAAACCAAGATGATCACAGGCAATCGTTCTATAGATGAGTGGGATGCTATGGTTCAAGAATATTTGAAACGTGGTGGTTCGAAGATCATTGAAGAATATAACGCGGTGATTAAGGAACGTGGGTATACAGAGCATATTTGGAAGTAAAATTTAATGTATACAGAGAATATGCTGAGGCTCATGCTTATCTCGGCATATTCTCATCATCTAAATAAAGGTTGTGAGAGCGATGGGAATAGCAAGGATAGGCGTATGGCTAGATAAAGAGGCCATGGAGCATAGACATCAATACGGGGTTAATGTATTCCAGACATATATTTTTGAGATGATGAACCACTTGGGTTTTACGTACACGACACTTGACCATGTAGATCAGATCAATCGCGAATTCGTAGATGTTGTCATCATTGCATTGGCTAGTGAGCAGCAAGCGGATCATAATGCACTTTGGAGTTTCATGGTGGAAGGCGGAATTGCTATTTCCTTTGCGGGACTAACTGCACTTTCTTCTAAATTAGGATATAGACCAATGAGAGAAATTCCAATAGCATACGCTGATTTGACAGCTTCGTGGTATGAAGATGTCAAACTGCGCGGCTTTGATTATCGCCCATGGGTTAGAGGAAATACAGAAGATTCAGATATTGTTAGTAAAAACTACGGTTTGATTCATCAGGGAAGTCCGGATGGAGAAGTCTGTGGAAACTTCTTGCAAAGCTTCCGTATCGGTGAAGGTCGATTGGAGCGTTGGGCACTAGACATTGCAGCAACTATTGTCAGACTGCAGCAAGGTAAATCACCCGTTGTGACGGATGGCTTGCCGGCGCCAGACGGAACAGGCGCTGTGGATGATTGGATTCTAAAAGCAGATGACGATGTACAACAGGACTGGGAATATGATCGGCTCGTGACTGAAACTGGAATGAACTATTTTGCACATCCGTATGCGGATCTATGGAAACAAGCTTTTGCAGGTCATTTATTGAGTGTTGTTACAGAGCAAGGACTTATATTGCCATTCGTCGATTTTTGGCCAGAAGGCACCCAGCAGATTGCAATGATTTCCCATGATAGTGATCATAACATAGATGAATCAGCAGAGATCGTTTTGGAAATTTTGAGGGAACAAGATGTACAGAGTACTTGGTGTATGATCGAGCCTGGTTATTCACCATATATATATGATCAGATTAAAAATGATGGCCATGAATTGGCTATGCATTATAATGCATTACCTCTGGATAACGGTTTCTGGGGTAAAGATGAATTTGGTAGACAACACGAATGGTTTAAATCGGTAACGGGCCTCCCCCATGCTATTTCAAATAAGAATCACTATACCCGCTTCGAGGGATGGGGGGAACTGTTTGATTGGTGCGAAGAGTATCAGATAGCATCAGATCAGACTAGAGGTCCGAGTAAAAAAGGTAATGTTGGCTTCTCATTCGGGACTTGTCATCCTTATTTCCCTGTGGCTTGGTCTGACCAGAGTAACCGAATCTACAATGTGTTGGAAATCTCTTTTTTAACTCAGGATCTGAATCATAATACTCTAGCTGACAGCAGTGTGATTACCCCATTCCTAGAAGGTGTAAAGAGAGTGCGAGGAGTTGCCCACTTCTTATTTCATCAGGTACATATTTTGCAGCAATTGCCTGTTCGAGAAGCGCTTATCGAGGTAATCACTGAGGCGAAGAAGGAAGGATTTGTATTCTGGACCGGCAAGCAAATCAGTGATTGGGTAAGAGCTAAGCGTCAAATTAAGATACATGGTATTCGTGAGAATGGTCAAGTTGAATTCAGTAATCCAAGTCATGTAAGTCATGCTGTTGTTTGGGTTCCCTTACGATTGGATGAGCAGCCCGACGCTGAAGATGTGCAATTGAAGTTTGGGATACGCTGTAAAAAGCAAGTATTAACAATATAAATGAGGTGACTGAATTGACACATACGAGTAAACTCGCGATTCATGGTGGAGAGAAAGTAAAGACAACACCGTTTGGGACAGGAAAGAGGTTTGGACTGGAGGAAGCGAAAGAATTGTTAGAAGCGCTCGAGCAGAATACTTTGTTTTATCATTTCGGCAACAAGGTTAAGCAGTTTCTAGCGGATTTCAATGAAATGTATAAAGTGCCGTACAGTGTTGCAACGTCCTCAGGGACGGCTGCTATCCATGTAGCTTTGGGTGCAGCAGGGATTACTGTAGGTGACGAGGTCATTACGAGTCCAATCACAGATTACGGTTCAATTATCGGAATTTTATATCAGAACGCTATTCCAATATTCGCGGATGTAGATCCGCATTCATACAATATGGATCCTGCATCAATTGAAGCATGCATAACGAAGAGAACGAAAGCGATACTCGTTGTTCATTTGGCTGGCAACGCCTGTGACATGGACCCGATTATGGAGATAGCCAAGAAGTATAATATAAAAGTGATCGAGGACTGTGCACAAGCATACCTGACAGAATATAAGGGACAACTCGTTGGAACGATCGGCGACTATGGTTGTTTCAGTACCAATGACTTTAAGCATATTTCGACAGGCGATGGCGGGATAGTAAGCATTAATTCGGGTAACGAAGAGGACTATTATCGCACACATGCGTTTGTAGATAAAAATTATAAACGAATTGGAACCAGTTTGGATCGTACTCCGAGCAGCCTGGCACCTAACTATAGAATGACTGAACTGCAGGGTGCTGTAGGTATTGCCCAGTTGAAAAGGTTA
>JAIRVF010000149.1 GCA_031254035.1 Paenibacillus sp. | reverse complement strand
AGGTTCTTGTAATCGTCATTTTTAAGCAGGTTTAAATATCCGATCATGCTGGTCAAAGGGGTACGGAGATCATGGGAAACACCTGTGATGAGCTCCATTTTCGACTGTTCGATCAGGCGGTCCCATGCGGTAATCAATTGGGCGGTGTCAGCACCGCCGCGGTTGAGTATGCCGTAGCATACATTTAATACGGGAATGGACAGGAGCCAGGCCAGCGGTAGATAAGGGGCAAGTTTATTTTTCATGCGTATCCATTCCTTTTGCGGCAAACATATACAAACGCCGGCGGTATATTCAAAGGAACGTAATGGATATGCTCGATATCAAACAAACTGCTGAGTTGTTTTCTCATCTGCTGCGAATATTGGAATGCGATAAACAAACCACCCGGCTTCAGTGAGGTTACAATTTGCTCCATCAGTTGATCGCGCAGCTGCTGCGGAAAGTTGAAAAATGGCAGCCCGCTCAAAATGCAGTCCAGATGTTCAATTTGCTCGTTTTGGAGTGCTTCCGTCAGCTTGCATGCATCTTCATAACAAGAATAAGCGGGGAAGTTTTCCGTTATTTGGCTGCAGAGTAGCGAATCTTTTTCAAACAACAGTACATGCGCACGTTTCAGGTTTTCCGCTGCGATATATTTGGTTATGGCCCCCGTGCCTGCCCCAAGTTCAGCGATGTGTTCGACCTGGTTCCAATCCACCGGCTCAAGCATCTTTTTGGCCAAAAAGACGGAACTGGGCGTAATGCTGCCGATTTGTTTCGGCGCTTGCGAAAATTTGTACAGAAACAACACTTTCTCCTGAATACTTCCCATCATCACTCGATTTCTCCTTCCTCATTCCATATCTTTAGCATCTCAATACTAAGAAAGATTTCTTTGGAACGAGCAAAGGGAATTCTGAAGTATTTCTGAAGTTCAGCTAAATAAAAAAAAACGCCACGATTCGGGCGTTTTTCGTAAATCATGCATTCTGAAAGGGACTCAGCGATCACAGCAGGCGGCTGGTTCATCTCTAAGGAAACGTGACCATCGCTATACTCAATTGCTCTAGTTCGATTGGAGATACTTTTCGTTGCGTGATGTCATTTGATGATAACGATAAACACTTGACTCCGACATTCCCATTATCTCAGCAACTTCATTTATTGTACCTTTAATTTCAAATACCCCGTATTCTTTTAATTTGGAAATAGCAAGTCTCTTTTGATCAGGTGATAATTGAGCACCGGATTCTAATATATCTTTATCTATTACTGAATAAATGATATTACGAATATTATCGGTAAGTTTTTCAACAGGTTGTTCCTGAGCAGTTTCCTTTTCGATAAGTCCTATATCTGAGCTTAGATTGGCCAATTTTAATATATCCTTTGCGACTTTCCTATAGGCATCCGCATCAAAATTTATACATAAAAGACCTTGTAATTGACCTTCACGATCTTTTATAAATAAAGTGGATGAACGGAACTTTTTACCTCTTGGTCCTTCTCCAACATAATCTACAACATAATTCTTATCTAAATAGACTTTTTCGTTGATTAATTTTTTTGCATAGTTAGTTAAAGGGCCGTTTAAAGTTCTTCCACTTAAGTCTCCATTGACGATGTGACCGATATGAGAGCCCTCATCAGGATTTAAAACATGTAATACAAATTCATAATTAGATCCCAAAATTTCCCCGAAGTAATTCATTATATTTTGATAGTGTCGAAATAGTTCATTATCCAATTAAGTATTCCTCCTAATAAGAGCAACCAGTTATTCCTAAATTTTTCATTCACTATGAAATTGCTCACTTGTTCTGTGGTCATGCTAAAGTTCAATAGATTTCAAATTCAATTTTAGGGTCGAAAATAGCAGCTAACCAAGCTTCGGGCGTTCCATGACAACGATTTCGTTTAATGAGGAAGCCAGTATTTAACATAGATAACCCTATTATAACAAGGTTTTTGGAACTTTACAGGGAGAAAAATTAATACTGAAATTATAACAGACTTTGCAACGGTTGTAATAATAAATTTCCACGAAAATAATTTATTATTATTTCTCTTTACATCATGATCACTTATGTAGTATTCTATGGGTGTGGTAATAAAAAATAATTACTGTAATAAATTATTCTAAATTATTCTAAATTGCTTAAGAAGAATCAGTTTGAAATGATCGTTGTTTTGATGGCATTGATTGGAATGATAATTTATCCAAGTGTTTGACTAGTACTAAGAAAGGGGATCGATCCTATATTATCACTTTTGAAAACCCTTACATGATAGGTACTATTATTCCTTTAGTTGAAATGACGCCGGAAAATGGAATTTGGTAATCATTATTACTACAGTTTCTGTTGCTTATTGAACCTCTTGCTCAAGCTGGCATTATCGTAGTCCGGTCCCTACTTTTGGAACAAAAGTTATCGCAGGAATAATAACTGGAATAATTACAACTTATTTTAGATTGGTAATTCTAGTAACTGATTATGGCACTTATGGGGAGGAAACTAAAATGAATATGAACGTAGTATCTATTAAAGAAAAAAGGGTTATTAATTTCAAAAGTTGTTTTGATGTGATTGGACCGGTGATGATCGGCCCCTCCAGTTCACATACTGCAGGTGCTTTAGCTATTGGAACAGTTGCAAATAAATTATTTAATGGTCTTCCAAAAAAAGTTGTCGTAAGGTATTATGAATCATTTGCTGAAACTCATAAAGGACACGGAACTGATTTTGCAATTATTTCCGGTATATTAGGATTTGCTACCGATGATAGTAGAGTGCCTGATGCTATTGAAATAGCAGAATCTAAAGGAATTGACATTACCTTTTTAGAAGAAGCAGGTGATAGTCCTGCTGGTCATCCGAATACTGCAGATATTTATCTGGAGGATGAAAATCGAATGATTAGAACAATGGGTATTTCAGTCGGTGGCGGATTAATTGAAATCAAACATATAGAGATTGATGGGTTTAGCTTAAATCTTCAAGGACCATTGCCGGTTATTATAGCGATTTCCGAAAGAGATGACCTTGAATTTATATTACGCAGGATTTTTAAAGAATATAATGTGGAAATTAACAATTTTAATAGTTTGGAAAAGTCAGGGAAATACTTATATGAATTTGATTTAGATTCCCAATTACCTAGTGATGTTCAGAAGGAATTGAGGGCTTTAAGCAGTGCAGCTAATATCATTATTCTTTAATTAGATTAGGGGTGGGTGAGAAACTTTATGTATATGTCTATAAAGGAAATTATCGATGCGGCTAATCAGAGACAAAAGCCAATTTATGAATTAGCAATTGAACAGGAAATCGAGCAATCTAAATCTTCATATGAAGAAATATGGAGTAAAATGGAAAAAAATTTAACGACGATGGAAAATGCCGCTAAGAAAAGTACGGAGGGCGACGGAGTGTTTTCTCCGACCGGCTTATCCGGAGGGGATGCTGTTAAAATAAAACAATATCGTGAAGGTGGAAAAACGCTTTCAGGAGATTTGATGATGTTCGGAATCGAAAACGCTATCGGAGTGAATGAAGTCAATGCATCGATGGGGGTTATTTGTGCAACTCCAACTGCAGGTGCAAGTGGGACAATCCCGGGAGTACTGTTTAGTATTCAAGATAGATTACAGTTAAGTCATGAAGACAAGGTTCATTTCCTATTCACTTCAGCTTTACTAGGAATGATCGTAGCAAATAACGCTTGTATTTCCGGAGCCTTCGGGGGATGTCAAGCTGAAGTAGGTAGTGCCTCAGCAATGGCTGCAGCAGCAGCAGTAGAAGCTGCCGGAGGAACACCTCAGCAATCTTCTGAAGCTTTCTCAACTGCATTGCAAAATTTACTCGGTTTAGTTTGTGATCCAGTTGCAGGTTTGGTAGAAGTTCCTTGTGTAAAGAGAAATGCTGTTGGAACGGCTAATGCCTTAGTAGCAGCGGATATTGCATTAGCGGGCGTAACCAACATCATCAATGCGGACGAAGTCATTGAAGCGATGTTTAGAGTTGGAAGACAGATGCCCAGCGAATTAAGAGAGACAGGTTTAGGTGGAATTGCAGCCACCCCCACAGGAATTGCCATTAAAAACAAAATTTTTGGTGAAAAGGTTACTAGAAAATAAGATAATAATAATATATAATCATAGTAATAAAAAGTTACTACATTTATTGAAAGGTGAAAAATACTTTGTGAAAAAAATAACAACCTTGATGAGAAATGATTAAGTAGTTGACCTTATTTGAAACAAGTGGGGGATGCTTCCAAACATAAGTGTAATTATCCAAAACTAGACAAAGCTATCCCGTATACATTGTGATTTTATTCACAATAAATATAGGGCTCAGAATTATTTTTCTGAAACCTAGTTAGAAGTGTCAATTAAGGTGGTTTTGAAACAGTATACAAGGAGGAATTATAAATATGAATGGAAATACTGCGGAACAACTTGAATTTACAGCTGAAAATACTGCAGAAAAAAATGAAAAATATCTAGATCCTAAAAAGTGGCATAAACAAGATACCACCTGGGCATTGAGCCTTTTTGGAACAGCAATTGGTGCAGGGGTACTCTTTTTACCGATTAATGCAGGAGCAGGAGGTTTATTGTCATTACTGTTAATCACAATACTTGCATTTCCTGTCATGTACTTCTCACATAGGGCGCTTGCTAAAATGATATACAATTCCAATTCTGCTGATGAGGGGATTACAGGTACGATAAGAGAGTATTTCGGTAATAAGGCAAGTGTAGCTTTTAATATCGTATTTTTCTTATCAATTTATATTATCGTATTAATGTACTCGGTTGCACTAACCAATACTGCAAGTAGTTTTATCGTGCATCAATTGCACATGAATGAGCCGAATAGAGCCATTTTATCACTTGTATTAGTACTCGGTCTTATAGCTATCCTGAATTTTGGTCAAGATATTACTGTAAAGGTAATGAGCACGTTAGTATATCCTTTCATTGCTTCGCTGCTTTTTATCTCAATATCTTTAATTCCACAGTGGAATACGTCGATGCTTAGTTTCTCAAGTGTTTCTACTGCTCCAACAGGAGTAGGGGGATACTTCAATCTGATATTCTTGGTTTTGCCAATTATCGTATTCTCGTTTAATCATTCTCCTATGATATCGTCATTTGTTATGAAACAAAGAGCAACTTATGGAATTGAAGCTACGGATGCCAAATGTGCGCAAATACAAAAATACACTTATATTATGACATTCACTGTCGTTATGTTCTTTGTTTGGAGCAGTGTCTTGAGTTTGACTCCAGATGATATTGCAATGGCAAAAGAACAGAATTTGTCCATACTTTCGTATCTTGCCAATCGACTTAATTCGCCTGTAATCACGATTGCAGCTCCTATTATTGCGTTTGTTGCCGTAACAAAGTCCTTTCTTGGCCACTATGTAGGCGTATATGAGGTAATGCGTGACATGGTTATCGGTGCCGGTAAAGCGCGCGGAAAAAACCTAAAAGAAAAAACAGTTAAGAGAGGGATCCTTGTTTTTGTAGTATTAACATGCTGGTATGCTGCTTATGCAAATCCAAGCATTCTTGGAATTATAGATACTCTCAGCGGACCGCTAGTTGCAGCTATCTTATGTGTTTTACCAATGTATGCGATCCGTAAAGTTCCTGTACTAGCTAAATACAGAGGGAAAATCAGCAATGTATTTGTCATTATTGTGGGCATTCTCACTGTCCTAGCAAGTTTGAAAGCACTATTCTAATTAATTAATTTCAATCTATACCTTTGAGCTTGATCAGGTGACCTGTCATTGGCATCTGATCAAGCTCTTTTTCTATTCATTAGTCGATTCATTCGTACTTTCAATCATGAGATGAGTCGGGGCTTCATTACATGATTGAAATATGTATCCAAGCGAAGGCTCTTGATGTACCATTAATGTAAACAACAAATTCGAAAGGATGAATCAGATGAAAATCAAAGAACTCACTTTCCCCACTGCTTGGGATGTGAATGCCATTTTCAAACAATTTGAAACGGAAAATTCCACGACCTTAGTTGTAGAGTTCCCAGGAGCCAATTACAGTACCGAGCTGCCGCTTTTTCATTACACCAGAAAACTTGCCTTTCAATTCGGATTTGATGTGTTATCGCTTGAATACGGCTACCAAAGCGCACGCCTAAAACCTGAGATCAATAATCAGCTTATCGAATCTATAGTATCGGATCTTGAACATGCCTTCAAAACAATGGACATCCAGAAATATAAGAAAGTGATCTTTTTGAGCAAAAGTTTAGGAACATGTATTTCCGGTTTGCTAGCTGAGAAATTAGGAATGGATGTAAAACATATATTTCTGACGCCGGTTTCTCATACGATCCCATTTATTCATGATCATAATTGTCTAGTAGTCACGGGTACCGAAGATCCTGTATTTACGGAAGTAGAAAGAAATCAAATAACTGGTGCAAGAATGCATGTTGTCGATGGAGCCAACCACGGCATGGAAGTACCGGATGCAATGAAATCGTTGGAAATCATGAAAGGAATACTAGAGCAAGTAGATAAGTACTATGTTGATTTAAGCGGTGAAGCTGAAGATCAGTAAAAATTAGGAATATATAAACTGGAAATCATGGTGAACAGAACTGTTCAATTCGGGAGGGGACTTCATGATCAAACTTGAATATTTTGAAAGAAAAGACTTTAAAGAATGAATTGAGCGGGTCAGCGATGAAGTATTTTTACTTCAATGAGTAGTCCGAATTTTACATTTCCACTAGATGAGCAGCAGCTGGAGAAATATATAGAAGGCGCAAATGACATTCATCGCTCAGAGATCATGATATATAAAGCGGTAGACGATTCCGGAACAGCAGTCGGGCATATCAGCATTGGCAGAATTAAGCGCGATAACAGATCGGGGAGGGTTGGAAGAGTACTCGTCAGCCCATTAGCGCGGGGAAAAGGGATCGGAACAGAGATGATGAATAACATCTTAAGGGTTGGATTTGAGGAACTACAATTGCATCGAATCAACTTGGGAGTTTTTGATTTTAATCACTCTGCCGTACAATGTTACCGCAAAGCGGGGTTCAAAGAGGAAGGATTGCAGAGAGATACAATAAAATATAGAGATCAATACTGGAGTGTATTTGAAATGAGTATTCTTGAAGACGAATGGAGAAACATTCGGTAAATAATGGCACATCATAACAATTAGTGCTTGACAAAAGGCGAAAGTAGCGGAGGGGACGGAATCGATCTGAAGAAGCGGCAGCGTTCGCCTTTGTCTCCGAATTTCTACCATTTCAAAAAACAAAATCAGGAAATTTGGAGACAACAGCGATCGGAAGAACGATCCGTAACCGCAGCGGTCACCACGCACAGTGTCAAGAACTAAGTATTGAGCCTAAATATTTATCGATTTTACTAGATTATTGTTATCATCACTTTGGAATCTTGTTTCATATAATATATAGAAATCAACCTGAAGGTTGGTTGGAAGGATGTTTAAGTCAATCACAAGGAGGTGACATCCATTGAAATATCCTTTTGATTGTCTCACTGATCTTGTTTTCGCAGAAGAAGAACCAATCCTTCCAGCTGATATTATACTTGTTCCCGGGGGAAGTCATACGGAACCAATGACCATGGCTTCGGAATTATACCTTGCAGGTATGGCGCCTTATCTTTTGCCGTCGGGCGGATACAATATGAAACTTGGAACAACCGAATGGGAATTTTTTAGAGACATTGGCATTTCGTTGGGCGTTCCCGAAGACCGCATTCTCAAAGAAGATCAAGCCAAAAATACATTTGATAACGCCAGAAACTCTTGGAAGGTCATTCAGGAAAATAACATCGAAGTGAAAAGGGCCATCATTGTGTGCAAATCATACTTTTCTAGAAGGGCGCTCATGACCTATCAAGCGGTATTTCCGCCCAGCGTAACCATTCAAGTCATGCAGGATGATCATCGGGTCAATCGGGAAAACTGGTTTGAAAATGATGATGACATTCATTTGGTCATGACGGAAGCACAGAAAATATCAACCTATTTTACCGAGCATATCCCAGACTGGGTGAAACAACATGAAAAGGACTCTAAATGACTTCTGACTTTCTTCGCCGAGCGGAATAAAAAACGCCGAAATCGGATATCCGATCGCGGCGTTTTTGCATGATTCTAATAATTTTCATCAAATTGCTGTTCTTTCCATATGAATGTTATCCCGAGGCCAATGAACATAACAACAGCTGCGTAGAGATAAGGATAGTTAATGTTCACATCAAACAATATTCCGCCCATAACGGGGCCGGCAATATTGCCCAAGCTCGTATAGGTGGAGTTCATTCCGGCAACAAATCCTTGCTCTTTCCCGGCTGCTTTGGATAAAAATGTCGTTAAAGCCGGGCGAAGCAGGTCAAATGCCAGGAAAATAAAGGACGTGACAACGAGCGCCGCCAAAAAGCCGGAGATCACGGTGGATACCAATGCCAGTATTACACCAACCATCAAACAAAGTTGAATCAGTTTCTTTTCGCCGAGCCTTGCCACCATTTTTCCAAACATAAAGATTTGCATGATAACGCCGAAGATGGAGCTGATTGTAGTAATGGCTGCAATATCTTTTGGTGTAAAGCCGAATTTATAATCGAAAAATAGACTGAATACCGTTTCATAGGCCGACAGACCAAATGCGAGCACGAATACGATAATAAATGCAATAAAATAGAGCGGATGTATCGATCTTTTTAAATCGCCGATAAAGTTTGATTGCTGCGCCTTCGCTGATATTTCAGCCAACTCTTCTTTGGTCAGCGGTTCTTTCAAAATGAAAATGGATGCCACGCATGCGATAAGGGCAATGACAGCCGCGAAATAGAAAGGTACGCGTATCCCGTATTCCGCAATAAAGCCACCGACACCCGGGCCGATAATAAAGCCGGTGCTTATGGCAGCAGAAACATATCCCATCGCTTTCGGTCGCTCCTCAAGGGAAGTGATGTCCGCCACATATGCAGTAGCGCTGGGCATGGTAAATGCGGCGCTAATTCCCCCAAGAACCCTTGCCAAATAAAGTATCCATACATTCGTACCGATACCGAAAACGAGTTCGGATAAGCCAAAAAGGAATAGGCCGATGATAATCATTTTCTTCCTGCCGTAACGGTCGACCCAGCGACCCGCAAATGGCGATATCAGCAGCTGGGAGAACGCAAAGACGGCAACAAGATAACCCATCGTTTTTCCTGATAAATGCATCATATCCATAAACGACGGCATTACGGGGATGATAAGACCAACCCCAAGAAACACAATGAATACATTGCTCAGAAGAATCATTAATACTGCTTTTTGTTCTTTAATTGTTTTTTTCATATGCCAACATCTCTTTCTGTAAGAATCATGGTTGTGAAACACCTCTCCAAAAAATAGTCCAACATGCCTCTAATTTATCCTGCAGATGTTTTTCATCATTGTCGTATACAAGGCTGATCAAAATGGTATCGACGACTCCCAAAAAGGCGAGAGTAGGTACTCTTGGCGTGTCTCCATATATGGCTTTGGCATCGATCCAGTCCTTGAACTTCCGTTCCAGTATCGCCTGAATCTCCGATTCGATCTCGATAACTTCTTTTTCGATAGCTTTCTCAAGATGTGCTGGAGGGAAAAAAGACATACGCAGCCAAAATTTTAAATGCTCATTTTGTTGGAACAGGTCGATGCTCAGTTGCAAAAAACCATATAAATCTTTTTCGGGATCAGTTGAATCGGATTTCCTGAAATATTCGATTTTGGAAGCCAGCTCGGCTTCTTTCGCATCCCGTAAAACCTGCAGGAACAGATCATCCTTACCTTTAAAGTGCGCGTAAATGGATTGCTTTTTCATGCCGACTTCTTCAGCGATTTGGGAAAGGGACGCTCCTTCATAGCCATGCAGGGTGAAATATTTTAGAGCCGCATCCTTAATTGCATTTATTTTCAATTTAAAAACACCTCCAAACTAACGAACGGTTGTCAGTTATATTAACAAATGAAAGAAATTTAAGCAAGTGTACAAAAATAAAATTTAATCGTAATTATTACGGATAACTTGCCAGAGAGAGAAATCCGTGGTTTAATATTAATCGTAATTATTACGAATAAAATCAAGCTGCTTCATCCATACAAAACATATAAGTATGCAGTAGAGATATTTTTTTTGACTTTTTTAAATCGAAATAATTACTATTAACTCAAAACAAGGAGGTACATATGAACCTTTGCTCACTACGCGACATTGTTTTTGGATATGAAAATGAACCCGTCATCCGAAATGTATCTGTGGATATTTATGCCGGAGAATTTATTGCTGTCGCAGGACCCAACGGGGCCGCCAAAACGACACTGTTAAAGCTGCTGCTTGGGCTTCTTAAGCCATGGAGTGGTACGGTTCAGTTTTCACCGGAATTTGGCCGAAGGTCGGTAGCGTATGTACCGCAGCAGGCAGCCTCCTTTAATACCGGATTTCCGAGCAAAGTGATCGAGCTTGTCAGATCGGGTTGTTATCCGGAGCTTGGATTATTCCGGCGGTTTCGTAAGGAGCAGCATGAGCTTGTGGAAGAAACCTTGAAGGAAGTAGGCTTGTGGGAGCTGCGAAATCGGAAAATCGGGGATCTATCCGGAGGACAGAAGCAGCGGGCATGCATTGCGAGAGCGATGGTACAGCAGCCGGATCTGCTCGTTTTGGATGAACCTGTGACCGGAATGGACCCGGCGAGTCGGCTTCGCTTTTATAAGTGGATGCAGCAAGTGGTCAAAAGGGAAGGCAAGACGGTGATCATGGTAACTCACGCCTTGGACGAGGCTAAGGAATACTTGGATCGTGTGATTTATTTAGAAGGGAGGGAAGAGGGTGACGATGTTCCAGTATGAATTTATGCAGCGGGCATTTTTGGCGGGGATGCTGATTTCATTTATTGCTCCAGTGCTAGGTGTATATCTGTTATTGCGCAGACAATCTTTGCTGTCCGACACATTGTCCCATGTCTCGATGGCCGGTGTCGCCCTTGGTTCCGTGCTTCATATGAACCCGGTATTGTGCGGTTTTTTGTTCGCGATATTGGGTGGAGTACTGATCGAGCAGCTTCGAAGAAGCTACAAAACATATAGCGAAGTGCCTGTAGCTATTATCATGACTTCAGGTCTGGCGCTTGCGATGGTACTGATGAGCCTTAAAACCAGCCTAAACAAAAGCTTCAGCTCCTATTTATTTGGCTCCATTGTCGCCGTAAGCGAATCCCAACTGATCATCATTGGCGCTGTTACACTGATCGGGCTTGTGTTTTTTATGTTGTTCCGCAGACCGCTTTACAGCTTAACGTTTGAAGAAGATACGGCTGCGGTAAGCGGGGTGAGAGTGAAGATGTTGTCTTTTGCTTTTGCGGTCGTCACGGGCATGACCGTTGCGGCAGCGATGCCGATTGTTGGCGTGCTGCTTGTTTCGTCCATGATCGTTTTACCTTCCGCGTTTGCCTTGCGGTTTGCAAGCGGATTTGCTTCGGCTTCCATGATTGCGGTGATCACTGGAATGGCAGGGGTTTGCAGCGGTCTGACAGCTTCGTATTATACGGATACCCCACCTGGAGGAGCTATTGCTCTGATTATGCTTTTTATTCTTTTGTGCGGTATCGGTATGAAACATGCATTCAAGCTAGTGAAGAAACGCCGTACAAGTCAATCGCGGACGACCGTACAGCATCCAAAAAGCCAAACCAATCAAACCATACGTGAAGGAGTTATCAAGTAATGAAGAAATGGATTCCTACAATTTCGGCATTGACGATGGTTGTTCTAGCCGTCTCATTAACTGGCTGCGGCCAAAAAAAGGATGATAACACAGAGGTTGCGATACCGGCCGCAACGGATACGGCTTCCGGCAAGCTGCAGATTGAAGCGAGTTTTTACCCGATGTATGAGTTTGCGAGCCAAGTGGCGGGTGATTTGGCTGATATCCATCTGCTGATCCCTGCAAGCGTGGAACCCCATGATTGGGAGCCAACACCCCAGGATATCGGGAAAATTGAGCAGGCGGATATCCTTGTGTACAATGGTGGCGGTTTGGAAGGCTGGGTGGAGCAAGTTTTGGCAAGTTCAACTTCCAGCAAACTGAGTGCGGTCGAAGCAAGCAAAGGGCTTGAGCTAATGGAGGGCACGGAAGATCACGAACATGAGGGTGAAGAAGCCCACGATCATCATGATGAAATCTCAGCGAATAAAGACGAGCACGATCATCATGATGAAGTTTCAGCGAATAAAGACGAGCACGATCATCGTGATGAAGCTGGAACGAATCAAGACGCAGGCGCACAACAAGACGATCATGATCATGGCGGACTGGATCCGCATGTATGGCTATCCCCCAAACTGGCTATTCAAGAGGTACGTAATATTGAAGCCGCACTGATTGCGAAAGCGCCTGAACACAAAGACGAATTCACCAAAAACGCGGATGCTTACGTTGCCAAGCTGGAGCAGCTGGATGATGATTATCGGAAAGCATTAGAGAATACGAAACGAAAAGATTTTATTACCCAGCATACCGCATTTGGATATTTGGCCAAAACTTACGGTTTGACGCAGGTTCCCATCGCCGGGTTGTCCCCCGAACAGGAACCGTCAGCTTTAGCGATGACAGAGGTTGTGAAGTTTGCGAAGGAACACCAAGTGAAGACGATTTTCTTCGAAACGCTGGTTTCATCACAGGTTGCCGAGACGATTGCCAAAGAGATCGGGGCAAAAACCGATGTTCTGAATCCGCTCGAAGGATTGACCGAAGAAGATCAGGCGAATCATTTGGATTATATCGCAGTGATGCGCAAGAACTTGGAGGTGCTGAAGGCAGCGCTGAATGAATAGGTTATTTGCTGCCCTGGGTCTCCATGTAAACTTGCAAAAACTTTTACCGTTGTCATTACCCATGGCTTTGGATCGATATTCCATCTTTCGGACAGACTAGGCAAAACATTCATGGAGGATCCAGCATGCGAGCCGTAACGTACCAGGGACGACATAAAGTGGAAGTGAAGGATGTCCCGGATCCCGGGCTTGAGAAAAAGGACGATATCCTGCTCAGGGTGACAACAACCGCGATTTGCGGTTCGGATCTTCATATTTATAACGGTTTAGTCCCAGGCATGTATGATAACTATGTCATCGGTCATGAGCCGATGGGGATTGTGGAAGAAGTGGGACCAGAAGTGACACATGTCAAAAAAGGCGATCGGGTGATTATTCCGTTTAATGTCGCGTGCGGACAGTGCTTTTACTGCCAAAACCAGATGGAAAGCCAATGCGACAATGCGAACGACGCCCGGGATACGGGCGGATATTTCGGTTATTCCGATACCTACGGTGGCTATATGGGGGGACAGGCGGAACTCCTTCGGGTACCCTACGGGAATTTTGTTCCGTTTGTCGTTCCCACAGATGCAGAGCTTGAGGATGAGCAGATCCTGTTTCTGTCTGACATTCTGCCGACAGCCTTTTGGGGTATCGATCATGCTGGCGTGAAGCCCGGTGACACGGTCGTTGTACTTGGGTGTGGTCCGGTCGGACTACTCGCCCAGAAATTTGCCTGGAAAAAAGGCGCCAAACGCGTCATCGCCGTCGATCTTGTGGATTACAGGCTGGAGCATGCCAAAAAACATAACCATGTCGAAGCATTCAATTTCGAGAAAGTGGATGAACTTGACAAGCAATTGATCGAACTGACTAAAGGCGGAGCTGATGTGGTGCTCGACTGTTCCCATGTCGGAAGCAGAGCATGCCTACAACATATTCGCTAATAAAGAAGACAATTGCATCAAAGTCGTGCTAAAACCTTAGCGCTGACAGGAGCAGACGGATCCCCGCGAAAACACGGGGGATCCATTTTTTTTGCGTCCCTGATTACTTCTAACGAAACTGTGTATCGTTAGAACACTAAAAATCAGGCGGAATTAATTCTAAAGATGACGTACAATAGTTTGTGTACCAAGATTTGGACCCTTAACAGGGAACAAAAAAGTAGAGTATTATCAGGGTTACCACACCACCTAGAAGGGACTCTACTCGATGACTATTTTACCAGAAAACCAGCTCACAAGCCTATTTGAAAATCTTGTCACCCAGTTTGTAAAAGAAAACTTGGAATCTA
>JAIRVF010000117.1 GCA_031254035.1 Paenibacillus sp. | reverse complement strand
AAAAAGCGGTCAAGTGATCTTCTTGAGGGCTTCTTCCATCTATGAAATTCTACATTCGGGATAAAGGGTTATTAAACTATGATCTGGCGTTTCACCCATCCAATAGAGCGAAGAGCCCATATTTGTTTAGCTGAAGAGCATATAAATGATCAGTTGCATTTTGAAAGTGGTTTGCTTCATCTAAGTCATTTATTTTCAAAACCAACCAGATAATACACCGAAGAACGGTGCCAAAAACAAAAAAAAGCACTCGTTTTTCCTGGATCCCTCTTTTGAAGAATGTAATACCATACAGCAAATTAAACAATAGAAGACATAATACTTAACCATAAAACGCTATTGACAAACCAGCTACTTCGTGATACTTTATAGCGGTAGTAAGTAATACTGCATACCAGTCGTACAGAATAGCAAGGAGTGATTGTACTGGAAAACCTAACGGAAATGCTTAAAGGCGCGCTTGAGGGCTGCGTTCTTGAAATTATAAGCCGCAAAGAAACCTACGGCTATGAAATCACGCGGCGATTAAACGCCCTTGGCTTCACAGATGTTGTGGAGGGAACGGTATACACCATCCTAGTCCGACTTGAAAAAAACAAGCTGGTGGAGATCACCAAGAAGCCCTCCGACATGGGACCGCCGCGAAAGTTTTTCGCGATCAACGACGCGGGGCGTGAGGAACTGCGGAAGTTCTGGGGAAAATGGGAGTTCGTATCATCGAAAATTAACGAGTTAAAGGGGGAGAAATAATGAATTTTTGGGAAAAAATCACCGGCAGCGACATGAATAAGGAAATGAAAACTTTTGAATCGCGAGCTAAAAAACTACCGGCTGATTATCAAGCGGCATGGAAAAAAATTAACGCCAATCTTTGGCTGCACTCAGATTTCACTGGTCGCAACCTCATGCCAATTCTTGACGGTGTGCTTGGCCTACTCGAAGAAACGGCGGCGGATGGTCAGCGTGTCCAAGAGGTTTTGGGTGACGATATCCAAGGCTTCTGTTTATCACTGGCCGGCGAAGAAGGGGCAAAGTCTCTTCGCGATAAGTGGCGCGAGCAACTCAACCATAATATCGCTAAAAAATTAGGTAAATAGGAGGAGAAGGAGGATAAAATGAGAATACAAGATATCATCCAAGGCAAAAAAGAGTGGCGAGCGCATATGGCGCGTGTCAAAGCGCTCCCGAGAGATTATCAGATTGTTTATAACGAAATTCAAAAATATCTCTTTAAGGTAGGTCCTGTTGAGCTAACCGAAGGGATGGGTTTGCTCTCGGGGATTGTCGATCTTTTTGAAGAGGGCGCGGCTTTAGGGAAAGGTGTGCTCGAAGTGACGGGCAGTGACGTAGCGGCTTTCTGCGACGATCTAATCAAAGATTCAAAAACTTACGCTGATATCCATCAAGAATCTGTTGACCAAAAAGTTTACAAGGCCATGAAAAAGATTACGGATAAAACAAAGTAAGAGGGGGGTCGGGATGGAAAAAGCAATTGAAGTCAAAGGTCTGCGAAAATCTTTTAAGGACAGAGAAGTTCTAAAGGGCGTCGATTTTGAAGTGAAGCAAGGTGAGATTTTCGCTCTGCTTGGCGCAAACGGCGCGGGCAAGACGACGATTGTCAGAATCCTCACCACGCTGCTCAAACAGGGTGGAGGCACCGCCACCGTAAACGGAGTTGACGTCACGTCAAATCCCGAGAATGTGCGGCATGCGATTAGTCTGACCGGGCAATTTGCCGCCGTAGACGAGATATTGACCGGGCGGGAAAATCTTATCATGATCGCCAAACTGCGACACCGTGCCAATCCGCGTCAAGTGGCTGACGATCTGCTGAAACGCTTCAGCTTGACTGAGGCCGCCGACCGCAGAGTGTCCACCTATTCGGGCGAAGCATACTCGTGCTGTTTACGCTCGCTTTGACTTGGGTTGCGGGGATTGCCGGACTGTCCGCGAAATCGGTGGAAGGCGCTAGCGCGTTTTCTTATCCGCTTATCTTCCTTCCGTTTATCAGTTCGGCATTTGTGCCGACCGACTCCATGCCGAAGGTAGTTCGCGCTTTTGCCGAAAACCAGCCGGTGACCTCAATCGTAGAAACCATCCGTGCACTATTGACAAGTCAACCGGTAGGCAATGATATCTGGATCGCTCTTGCGTGGTGTATCGGAATTATGCTCGTAGCTTATATCTTTGCGATGCGCGCATACAAACAGAAAGCAACTTAATATGCAGTTCGAGTTTAGTTAATGTCTTTTTAATAGTCCGACAACCCCTGTTTCATAGCTTCCATGAACTGCTCCTTCCTAATCAAGGTGATCTATCAGATCTCGTCCGTCCAAAGATAAACGAAGTCGGACGATAGAACGCTTCCAGCCAATCCAGGTCCAACTCGGGTGATCGCTTGAAAATAACCTTCCATCGCATCGATTAGCGCATTGTTCTCCATATTTTATCTCTCCTTAGTTTCTATTTTATTAAGTACAGTTTAGGGCACTTATATGAACTGAATATGAACTTGGGCATATAATCAGCCACCGAGGTCGTGGTTCTTATGCTCGCGACAACTATTCTGTACCGCAGCATCAAGCTGCGGTTTTTTTGCATGGAGGTAGTAGAAGCCTCCACCTCCGGTGAAAGGAATACATAGCGCCCATTTTGTTATATAACAATAAAATTTACCAAAAACAGTATTGAACAGTTCGATTTATTGTTATATAATGACATCAACAATAAGATATTGTTATATAACAATAAAGAGGGGGCGCGCGGTATGGATTGTCCTGTATGCGATGGTAATGGCGAGTTGGAATGCATTGGCCCGCTGGTTGAAAACCAGGAATATTACGATTGCCCATTGTGCGAGAGCAGAAAAATTATTCCTTGCAACCGATGTTCCGGCAATGGTTATCTGGAGCAGGAAGCATGAATCGAACGGATTTTTAATCGATAGAGGAGGATGGATGATGAGCGGTACAGGGAGAACGGAAATCGAGCAGATGAAGGAACACTGGTCTGGAACCCGATATGAGGGCATTCGGCGTCCTTATTCGCCGGAAGAAGTGCTGAGATTGCGGGGGTCATTGAAAATCGAACATACTTTGGCCCAGCGGGGTTCTGCGAAATTATGGGATCTGCTTCATTCCGAAGATTATATCCATGCGCTGGGGGCTTTGACCGGCAACCAAGCCGTTCAGCAGGTCAAAGCGGGACTGAAGGCCATTTATCTCAGCGGATGGCAGGTAGCGGCGGATGCGAATTTGTCCGGACAGATGTATCCCGATCAGAGTCTCTATCCGGCGAACAGCGTTCCACATGTGGTGAAGAGAATTAATCAGGCGCTGCAACGCGCCGATCATATCCAACATTCCGAGGGAAAAAATGACATCGATTTTTTCGCGCCTATCATCGCGGATGCCGAGGCCGGCTTCGGAGGACCTTTAAATGTATTCGAGCTTGTAAAATCCATGATCGAGGCGGGAGCAGCGGCAGTACATCTGGAAGATCAGCTTGCCTCGGAGAAGAAATGCGGCCATATGGGAGGTAAGGTGCTGCTGCCAACAGGGCAGGCAATTCGCCATCTGATCGCAGCGAGGTTGGCGGCGGACGTGATGGGAGTGGATACGGTCCTGATTGCCCGAACGGATGCGAATGCGGCGCAGCTTCTTACTAGTGACATCGACGACAACGATCGGCCATTCCTGACCGGTAAACGCTCGGCGGAAGGTTTCCATTATGTAAAGACGGGTCTGGATCAAGCGATTTCACGGGGGATGGCCTATGCCCCTTATGCCGACATGGTCTGGTGCGAGACATCCGAACCGAATCTAGAGGAAGCAGAGCAATTCGCACGAGCTATTCACGCCCGTTATCCTGGCAAATTACTTGCGTATAATTGCTCTCCATCCTTTAACTGGAAACGGAAGCTGAGCGATAAGGAGACCGCCACCTTCCAACAAAAGCTTGGCGCCATGGGCTATAAGTTCCAATTTGTCACCTTGGCCGGTTTCCACGCATTGAACCACAGTATGTTCCAGCTGGCGAAAGGGTACAAGGAGCGGGGGATGGAAGCCTACGCCGAACTGCAGCAAGCGGAATTTGTCAGCGAGGCGGATGGATATGAGGCGGTCCGGAACCAACGGGAAGTAGGAACTAGTTATTTTGACGAAGTGACCCAGATTATTGCCGGAGGTTTGTCTAGCATGACAGCGTTGGCAGGTTCGACAGAGCAGGAGCAATTCGCCCGATAATGAATCATTATTAGCATTTCAGCCATTTTAAAAAAGGGGGTTCGACCTATGAACCGTGTGAGCCAGTCAGACCGTGAATTAAAAGGGGATTGCAGTTCCGAAGCGCAAAGCATGATTTTGACGCCAGAAGCGCTGGACTTCGTAGCATCGCTCGAAAGGCGGTTCGGGAAGCGGCGCATGGAACTGCTCCAAATGAGAGATGAGCGCCAGCAAAGACTCGACGCGGGCGAGTGGCCAGACTTCTTGGCAGAGACGGCGGATGTCCGGGAAGGGGATTGGACGATTGGTTCCATTCCAGCCGATTTGCAGGATCGCAGGGTGGAAATTACAGGTCCCTCCGGGGACCGGAAAATGGTTATCAATGCGCTAAACTCGGGCGCTAAAGTATTTATGGTGGATTTCGAAGACGCCAATTCCCCAACCTGGTCCAACACGCTGGAAGGTCAGGTCAATCTACGGGATGCGGTCAACCGAACGATACGGTTCGTTAACGAAACGGGCAAAACCTATGAACTAAATGAAAAACCCGCCGTACTCATTGTGCGGCCGCGGGGCTGGCATATGGAAGAAAAGCATCTGTTGGTCGACGGGGGATCAGTCTCAGCATCGCTATTCGATTTCGGCCTGTACTTTTTTCACAATGCGGAAGCGTTGATTCGCCAGGGAAGCGGTCCTTACTTCTATCTTCCGAAAATGGAAAGCCATCTGGAAGCAAGACTATGGAATGATGTGTTCGAATTTGCGCAGCAGGAGCTCGGGATTCCACGCGGCACAATCAAAGCGACCGTCTTGATCGAGACGATTCTAGCCGCCTTCGAGATGGATGAGATTCTGTTCGAGCTGCGTGATCACGCGGCCGGATTGAACTGCGGGCGTTGGGACTACATTTTCAGCTATATCAAGAAACTTCGGAGCAAGCCGGATGTCATTTTGCCCGACAGGGCCATCGTGACAATGGAATCGCCATTTATGACGGCCTACTCGTTACTGGCCATTCAGACTTGCCATCGGCGTCAAGCCTACTGCATCGGGGGCATGGCGGCCCAGATTCCGATCAAAAACAATCCGACCGCTAATGAAGCGGCACTGGAGAAAGTGCGGAAGGATAAACTGCGAGAAGCGCACAACGGTCATGATGGCACATGGGTGGCGCATCCCGGTCTTGTGCCGATCGCCATGGAGGTGTTTGATGCCCATATGCCGGGAGTGAACCAGCTCGGGAAGCTGCCAGAGCGCGAAATCACGGCGGCGGATTTACTTGAGGTTCCTCAAGGGCCCATTACCGAGGAAGGCGTGAGAATAAATGTGTCGGTCGGGATTCAATATTTGGAGGCATGGCTGCGAGGAATGGGCGCGGTACCGATCAACCATCTGATGGAGGATGTCGCGACCGCTGAGATTTCGAGAGCTCAACTTTGGCAGTGGATTCACCATCCGAACGGCGTGCTTGACGATGGACGCAAAGTTACGATTGAACTCTTCGATCGAATTTTCCAGGAAGAGCTGGAGAATCTCCGCCTTCGTGTCGGTGAGGAGCAAGACTTCGGTTCCCGGCTGGCGCTGGCCGCCTCTCTGTTCCGCGATATGACGATTGCCGATTCGTTTGATTCATTTTTAACCGGGCCGGGTTATACGCATTTAACCTAATTTACTCTATTTCAAAAGGAGGTTCACGCACATGGCGATGAACAAGGTCAACAACACGACAAAAGACGAGATGAAGGAGAGCACTACGTTTTACCCGCTGACTCCTGAACTTTTGGATTCGCAATATGATTCGAGCAGCGAGGAAGTCCAAGAATCTTCCTTGCCACTGTCGCATTATTTCATTTCCAATTATTATTTCTACCGCAATGATTAATGAATAAATAATAAATTGCAAGACAAATTCCAAGCGGGCCCGTTCCTCCCTTGAACGGCCTGCTTGGATTTTTTCTTTTCCCGCAATAAGTATATGTTCAAAAAGTCCTATGTTAAGCACCGAGAAGGTTACCTCTATAGTTTCATTATTTTTCCCATGCTATATAATAGAGATATTCCGCTATATAACAGAGGGGATAGCTTATGAATTCTTTTGAAATGACAACGAAACATGAACAAATTATTCAATACATCGAAGAGCTTGACATTGGGATGCGTATTTCCGTGCGCAAAATTGCCCAGGCCTTAAACGTAAGCGAGGGAACAGCTTACCGCGCCATCAAGGAAGCGGAGGGCCGGGGCATTGTCAGTACGCGAGGGCGTACGGGAACCGTACGAATCGAGAAAAAGGAACCGCAGCATATCGACAAACTAACCTTCGAAGAAATACGAAGTCTGGTGGACGGAGAAGTGCTGGGCGGTAAAGGAGGCCTCGATAAGACGCTGAACAAGTTCGTGATCGGGGCTATGCAGCTTGAAGCGATGATCCGCTACATTGAACCAGGGAATTTGCTGATTGTCGGTAACCGAAACAAAGCCCATCACAGCGCTCTGACTTTGGGTGCAGGGGTGTTGATTACGGGAGGTTTCGATACTCCGGCGGAGGTACGTGAGCTGGCGGACGAGCTAGCGCTTCCGGTCATCAGTTGCAAATACGACACCTATACGGTTGCTGCACTCCTGAACCGTGCTTTATCCGAACGGATGATCAAGAAGCAGATTATTTTGGTCGGCGACATCATTCGGAAAGACATTCCGCTCATCTCGATTCATCAGTCCAGTACAGTTGGGCATTTGAAAAAGCTGATCGAGGAAACGGATCACAATCGCTTTCCCGTGGTGGATGATGCCAATAAGCCGGTGGGCATGATTATCGCCAAGGACATTATTGGCGCTTCCGACAGTGAGCCGATCAAGCATTTGATGAGCGTAAGTCCGATTACGGTCATGCCTCATACCTCGATTGCGACCGCTGGACATATGATGGTATGGGAAGGCATTGAGCTGATTCCGGTTGTTGACGGGGAGGAAAAGCTAATCGGCGTGATTAGCCGCAAGGATATATTAAAAGCGATGCAATCGGTTCATTCCCAACCTCAACAGGGAGAGACGCTGGAAGATCAGATCTGGTCGGCGTTCGAGGAGATTCGAGATGACGATGGCAGGCTTTATTTCCGCGGTCCCGTTCATACCTCGATGATCAACCAGATGGGTTATATTTCCGAAGGCATTCTAAGCAGCATGATCACTCTTGCCGTCACCAGTACGATAAAGCAGCATAAGAAAAAGGATCTGCTGATTGACCACACCTCCGTTTATTATTTGGCGCCGATTGAAATCGAGAACATCGTGGAGATGATCCCGACAGTGATCGAGCTAAGTCGCAGGTTCTGCAGAATCGAAGTAGAAATGTTCGTGAAAGGGCAGCGGGTCATTAAGGCAATGGTGACCGCCCGATTTTTGGATTAACAAAATAATCGTGATGTTGTTTAAAGGATCTGCTAAAAAGAATTCAGTAGGCCCTTTAAACAACAAACCATTGCGCAGTCCTTACAATCTAGCAATCTTGTTAAAATCTTTGACATAAAGTTGGAAAATTATAGAATAGTTCTATATACCTATAAATACATATTTGGAAGGGGTAAAAAATGATGGGTACGACGAACAGAACATCCGGCGGCATATACCGCGGGGGCTGTAAATCAACAACCGAAAGCGAAGTCCCCAGCTAAAAAAACACAAAAGAAAAAGCAACCTGTAGACAGATTAGGACAGGCTGTAGTTTCACTCATATTAGGCATTTTCGGAATACTGTCATTTTTTCTTTCAGCGGCTAAAATGCAGTTTGATTCTACATATTTCTACACCATTTCACCTGGCACGATGTTTACGATTATCATTTCTTATATTTTGAATTTGATTGGTTTTATTTTAGGAATTAGGGCAAAACGTTCCGTAAAGGGC
>JAIRVF010000095.1 GCA_031254035.1 Paenibacillus sp. | reverse complement strand
TTTGTTCAATATTCCTGGCACGGTGCAACGTATTATGGGCTACGATGACGTCAAAAGAATGCTGTTCATATCCTTGCTGCGACGGAGGTTTGTTCATATCAAAGAGACTATATTCAATAGGAGCCTCTGCCCCCCATCTCCTCCTTGCTCTTTCTGTAAAGTAGGAAGACTCATCAGCATACACATACCGGTTTTGACCCCCAGGCATAAGAGGAGCAAGTTCACCGATCAGGCCACCCGCCCTCGATCCAATTTCTAGCACTTGCACTCCCTTATTCGTTGCCAAAGCATTCATTAAAGCATCGAACACTTTGCATGCTAGGTTGGTATAAAACTCCTGGGCAAGGTCAAAACGACTAAAGCCTTCGGGTGTCAATACAGACGCTTCATCAACCAAAAGCTGAATGGGTTCTACTTCTCCTCTTAGCAGACGTATATACATCGGATCATCCGGTTGAAGGAAAACTTCTAGATCCAAGGCCTTATCTGCTAACTTAGGGGGAACTTTATTCCGTGCACGCCGGATAAGATCAGCTAAGACTTCAGGAGCGAATGAACGGCGGTTATAATAGGCTCCTGCTTCGCTCTTTTCCAATAAGTCTTCGTTGCAAAGCACATCGAGCCAGTGATGAATTAAGGTGTTATAGCGACCATGTATGTTCAATCGATACAGCAGTTGTTCAAAGGAATAACGTTCCCCTTCTTCCGTGAAAATGCCCATGTTGTAAAACGTTTGACACATCACACGAATACTTAACTGATCCGCATAATCCAGGAAGCTGGCTGCCGCCTCGAAATCAATCGTGCCGGATATTCGTACGGCTTGCAGCCGTCCTATATCGCTAATGGCCTGCCAACGTGATAAACAAAGATCCGGATCCACCCTTTTGGTTTCAAATAGTTCCGATCCTATTCGATGATCAGCCACCACATACCCTACCAAACTCTGCTCACTGGACCCCTCTCCTGATACGGCGACCACTGCGTCTTTCACGTCGTCATGACGATGCAGCACGGTTTCAATCTCGCCTAATTCAATGCGGTGTCCTCTGATTTTGACCTGAGAGTCCTCACGTCCCAAAAATTCGATATTGCCATCCGGTAAATAACGCCCCACATCACCTGTCCGATAGAGACGCTCCCCCGTATAAGGGTGATCAATAAAACGTTCTTGTGTCTTTTCATTATCTTGCCAATAGCCTTGTGCCACGCCAAGACCACCGATATAAAGCTGTCCGCGTACCCACACAGGACAATCTGCCATAAATTCATTCAGCACATAATAGCGCTGATTTGTCAGGGGACGTCCATAGGGGATGCTGCTCCAATCCGAGTCTACTTCTCGGATGGGGTACCAGTTGGACCAAATGGATGCTTCCGTAGCACCGCCTAAACCGATAACTTCAACACCGTTATCATGCGCCTTAATCTTGTCTGGCAATTCCAGGGGAATCCAGTCACCACTCAACAATACCAGGCGAATCGATGGTGGCAGCGTCTCACCTCTCTTTGAAACATACTCCAAAAGCAATTGCATCAATGCCGGAACGGTATTCCATACTGTGATTTGCTCTCGCTTCAACAATTCCAGCCAGTGGGCAGGATCTTTGATTTTGTCCGGATCAGGCATAATGATCGTTCCTCCCGCTCCAAGAAGACCGAAAATATCATATACAGAAAGATCAAAGTTTAAATTGGACAAGGAAAGAATGCGATCCTTTGGCCCCACAGAAAAGCGTTGATTGACATCCAAGATGGTGTTGACGGCACCTTGATGATTGTTCATGACCCCCTTGGGAGTCCCAGTCGAACCCGATGTATAAATAACATAAGCCAAATCTTC
Source organism: Paenibacillus sp. (assembly GCA_031254035.1). Classification (GTDB taxonomy): domain Bacteria; phylum Bacillota; class Bacilli; order Paenibacillales; family Paenibacillaceae; genus Paenibacillus_AQ. The sequence goes on along the minus strand of JAIRVF010000095.1, from coordinate 8,460 downwards.
TGGATGGCCTTCGAAATTGTGGAGCGGTACCTTCCCCTTCCTTTCTAAAGGAAGCTGTTCAACAAACAATTGCTCTATCCCTTCAGGCCAGTTAACCTCCTCACCCAACCATGACTGAGTTAACACCGTGTTAATCTGGCCATCCCTCATCAACTGCTCGCGTCTTTCCTCAGGATAAGCAGGGTCAATGGGCAGATATGCCGCACCTGACTTTAGAATGCCAAGTACAGCTACCACCTGTTCCCATCCCTTTTCCATTATTACGCCAACTAATGTATGGTCTTGTAAGCAGCACGCTACAGCTTCTGAACGACGTAACAATTCTTCATAAGTCAAAGAAAACTTGGAAGTAATAACAGCTGGATGATCTGGCTGAAGAATCCTTTGTTTGGTACACAGACTGGTAAGCGTCTCTAACGATATGGGAGCATTCGTATTGTTGGCCTCAATTCTCTTCTCAAGGCGTGGAACGAAAACAAGGCAAGGTGTTTCTTGCATCCACACCATTTCCTCATCCACCAAACGCTGCAAAAGATCACAATAGGCTGCGAACATATCCTCAAGAAGGCCTTCTGGAAAAAGGTCTTTTACAGCATCCCAAGATAAGAACAATTCTCCATCTTGTTCGACCACCTGATGATCAAGCCATACTTGCGGCGTTTGTGTAATGTTATAGACGAGTTTTCCTAACCACTTTTTATTGGAATCTCCTTCGTCTACACCTAACGTGCTCGTAAAAACAACAGGCATGGAGGCACTTTGATGCCCGCCGCTTTTCTTCGCTAATTCGCGTTGCACTTGTACTCCCCCAACGTAAGGGTGATCCATATCGCGCCAGAGCTGTTCTTGCAAATTGCGTGCGCGCTCAAAAAATGTTTTTCCAGAAGCGTGATCAACAGCCAACAAAGTTACTGATGTGAAATCACCAAGGGTACCGTCCATTGTCCTTGATCTAGAGTCTCCATGGCTATCATTCACCTGAGGGTGTAACGGCAGACGATTAAACTGAGTGAGATTAATCGTAAACGTTGACCGTCTGCTCCAAAGAGCCAAGATTTCGGTAAATGCAGCTAAAAGGATTCCCGACGGTGTTACACCAGCTTCCGCTGTTACCTTTTTCAGTTCACGCCAAGTCTGTCGGTTCAGCTTGGTTTCCAAACGGCTAAACCGCTGCTCTGTAAGTGACTCTGGCTTTTGCGCGAGCGGCAAGTCAGGAGCCGGCGGCAAGTCATGCAACCGTTGCAGCCAATATTCCAAATCACGTTGATAAGCACTTGATTCCTTCAATCGTTCCAGAGCCAACACGTAATCCCGAAATGAAACTTCGACAGCTGGAAGGGGGGATTTCGGTTCATGATAAAGCCTTGCCCATTCATTTAGAAGACGGAACATGCTATAACCATCAAAGAGAATGTTATCGAAGCTAATATGCAGTCTTACATGCCGAGTTCCAAACAGGGAAGCCCGAACATCAAACAAAGGCCATGTATCGGTAGAGAGCACCTGGTGCGACATTTGTTCACGAATCGCATTCAATTTAACATCGACAGCACCGTCGTCTAATCCCCGTAAGTTCATAACTTCAATCTGGTATGGCGGAACATGCTGCAAAATTTTTTGTTGCTGACCATCGGGCAAAATTACAGCTCTCATCATTTCATGATGATCAATTAAACGCTGCCAAGCGCCATTGATTCGTTCAACATCTAGATCCATTCCTTCAATCTCAAAGTAACAATGCGTGGCTACATCCCCCAATGAATAAGCGCCACTTCTGCCAACCCAATAGGCGTGTTGGATATCCGTTAAAGGGAAAGGAGTATACCTGTGCTCAGGATCAGACATGATTTTAGGCAAATTGACAACGGAATGGTCGCCGCTCTCCTTCTCATTAACCAACTCTTGGATTCTTTCTGCTATTTCTTTTACAGTCGGTCCTTCAAAAATATTTCCTAAGGATAGCTCAACCTGAAAATCATTACGTACTAAAGCGATGAGCTTGGTCGCAAGTAGTGAATCACCACCACATTCGAAAAAATTGTCGGTCAAATAAACTCGTTCTACATCCAGGATGCCACCCCATATTTGGGCAAGTAATCGTTCGGTGGATGTACGTGGCACCGAATACGTTTTTATCGATTGCCCCTTACCGGTTTCAATAGCTGGTAAAGCGTTTCGGTCAATTTTTCCATTTGCAGTAAGTGGCAGCTCCTTTAAAGGGATAAACACCGAAGGAATCATATACTCTGGAAGCGAGTGCCCTAAATAATCAGACAGTCTCTCCCAAATGGATGGGAGGTCCGTTCTGTTCCAATCGCCATTTTCTATATCAAGTCGACCATCATTGTCCTGATTGAGAACGATATAACCAGCAAATCGTTTTCTTCCATTGCTATTAACTACTGTGATCACAGTGTCACGCACAGCTGGATGCTCTTTTAAAATCATTTCAATCTCGCCTAATTCAATACGATGGCCCCTGATTTTAACTTGAAAATCCTGACGTCCCAAAAATTCAATATTGCCATCTGTCCAATACCTTCCAAGATCCCCTGTTCTATACCAGCAAGTTCCATTCCAATTTACGAAATGATCCGCTGTAAGCTCAGGCTCTCCACAGTATCCTTTGGCAACACCATCCCCCCCAATCCACAACTCTCCCGCTACAAAGTCCGGACAATCTCTTCCTTTGTCATCGACAATGCGGTACAGCTGGTTGGATAATGGGCGACCATAAGGAATAGATGTCCAATCATCAGGAAGGGGTAAGGAAACATCAAAGTAATTGGACCAAATAGATGCTTCTGTTGCTCCACCTAGAGCAACCAGATGGCATTGTTCAGCTACTTCCTTAAGACGAGGCGGCAAATCAAGCCCAATCCAGTCACCTGAAAGCAAGGCCAAGCGCAAGGATATAAGTTTTTTTTGTTGGCTTTCCGCTGTGATCAACAACATATCGAGCAAAATAGGCACGGTATTCCACATCGTGATCTGATAACGTTCCATTAAATGTAACCAAACCTTTGCATCACGACGCATTTCTTCCGAAATAACGACAATGAATCCCCCTACACTGAACAGGCCAAATATGTCATACACAGATAAATCGAAATCGAATGAGGAAACAGCTATCATGCGGTCAGCCTCTCCGACGCAATAACGCTCATTGATATCGGCAATCGTGTTCCAAGCTCCCCCGTGCCTGATTTCAACCCCTTTGGGTTCACCTGTGGATCCGGAAGTAAAGATAATATAAGCCAAGTGATTTGAAGAAATTTCAATAGGTTCGATCAATGATTCCATCTGTGCAGCTTCGTCCATACGAAGCAAGGCGATTTCGGCTGGCCAATCCTCCACGTCTATTCGTTGCTCGTCGGTTAATACAAAACGAATATTTGCTTTTTGCAGGATTTTGTTTTTACGAATAGCGGGTTGATCGATACTGATTGGGACATAACAACCCCCGCTGGCCAAAACGCCCAATATCGCTGCAATCTGATCCACTCCCCGAGGGAGAATGACAGCAACAGGATCACCTTCCTGTACCCCTCTTTCCTTGAGTAAAGCCGCCACCCGCAAGGCATATGCAGATAATTCGCCATATGAAAAAGTGACATGGGAATCCGTGTCGATCAATGCAGTGCTTTCTGGTTTTTTTACAGCCCATTCAAAAAAAGCGGTATGTAAACATTCTGATGATTTTGTTTGGATAAGCTCGACATTCTGAACCAACCTTTGCTGCACGGAATCAGGCACTATTTTCAGAGGTGATCCCCAGTCATAAGATTCATCAACCAGCCACTCCATAAGTTCGGTAAAGGCCTTAAACATTTCATCTATAACACCTTCGTGGAACAGTTGATCAACAGAATCCCAAGCCAATAGCAAGCCCTCATCCATTTCGTATATTTGGAAATCTAGCCAAACCTGAGGGGTCTGCGAAATCATATACGAAAGCTCACCAAGTGTTTTGCGGCATTCATCACTTATGAGCGGAGTACCTAAATTGCAGGCGAAAACAACAGGAGCAAATTCTCGCTCTCCATGGCGAACGCGCGCCAAATCACGTTGAAGCTGGACACCGGAGTAATCCGCATGGGTTACATCCTGATGGAACTGTGTTTGGATGTTATTCACTCTTGCTAAGAATGATTGTTCTGAACGACAATCAACAGCCAGCAATAGTAGGTTGGTAAAATCGGCGACAACATCTTCAAGACCTGGTTGACCTGTTTGACGGTTAAACAATGGTATATTGATCAGGAATTGTGAATTTGTGCTCCACCGGTCAAGAATATCAGCATAAGCGGTTAACAGAACCATTGCTGGTGTAACATGATGTTTCGCCGCTCGTTTTTGCAAAAGAGCCCAGTGTCGGCTTTCAAGGAAATATTGTCGCCTCTTAAACTCAGGTTTTTTTATCGTTTCTGATCTTTCTTTTAAAGGTAATTCCGGAGCACCGGGAAGTGTAGGCAAACGCTTATTCCAATATTGCGCCGCTTCCGCTTTGCTGGCCTCACGCCGAGCAGTTTCTTCTTTTAAATAGTTAGCAAAATTCCATTCAGGCGGTGCTGCCGGTCGAATGCCCTTTGCATAAGCAGCAGTCAAATCTCTTAAAATCAGATATAAACTTTGGACATCAGCTACAAGCATATCGATATCGAAATGAAGTCTCGAATGTCCTCCTGGCAGCAAGCTGAGCTCAAGCCCGGCAACCTCTCCCTTTTCAACAGCTAAACAACGGTGCGATAATTGCTCACGTATTTCCCCCAGCTTTTTCTCGAGTTCGTCATCTGAGCAAAGACGCAAATCATGGACGACCAACGATTTGGTATAAGGTTCATCCATGATTTCTTGCGTTCCATCAGCCAAAAATTTTGCCCGCAACATCGAATGATGCCGGAGCAACTGCATCCAAGCTGCTTCGAGGCGCTCAGGTTCAATTCCCTTTCCATCCATCTCCAAATAGGCATGACATCCGACTCCACCCAATGGCTGGTCTTGTCTACGACCTATCCAGTAGGCATATTGCACATCCGTTAGCGGGAAGGGCTTATCTGTTTCAAGGTCTAATACTGTAAGTTCTTTTACACCTTCATCCTCTTCCCTTACCTGCACCGTACTCCCGTTGGATATAGAACTAACGTCGCTTTGTTGAAGCAAAGACCACCAGTCCCCCAGCCTGGGGGATGCAATCAGTTCTGCAAACGTCACTTTCGCGCCGTCTTTTCGCCATTGGTTGACCAGCCTCATCATTTGTAATGAATCCAAACCGAGTTCGATTAAATGATGATCATCTTCAAGATCGACTGGCGTGGGGAGCAAGCTTTTGATTTGCTGTAGCACTTCCGCATAAGTCAAAGAAATCGGGACAATCGACGTGTTTTTGTACTTTGAGGTACCTTTCATCCAGATCTACTCCTTCCTCTCATAATCCTGGGAGCAGACTAATTGTTCGGAAAAGCTGCTTAACTTCTCACACGTCTCTTCTAACTCTCTGGATGGATCAGACATTTCTACGATACCCGCTCCAACATGCAGCCATGCGTTTCTATCTTTTTGAAAAATCGTTCGCAATGCCAGTGCAGCATCCATGGAACCATCGCTATCAAAAGTCATAACACAGCCGCTGTAAAGGTTTCGAGGATGAGATTCCAACCTTCCAATGGCGTCTATGGATTCTTTCTTTGGTATACCCGAAGCGGTTACAGCAGGAAAAAGAGCTAAAAAAGCATCCCACGAATTACAACCCTGTTTCAGCTTTCCCTTTATTCTGGAAGCAACATGTTGGACTGTTCCTCTTCTTACCACTCGCATGAAATCACTTATGGCGATGGTTTCAACTTCACATACTTGGTTCATTTCTTGAAAAGACTTCTTTACGGAAATGGCGTGTTCGGCAATCTCTTTCGAATCATTCATTAATTCGTCCTGCAGTCTCTGCTCTTCTTCTGCATTTGTCCCCCTTGCGCGGGTTCCCGCTAGAGGGAAGGTGCTTATCCAGCCCTCCGAATCAACTTCGACAAGTGTTTCAGGGCTAAATCCAGCAGCTTGTAATCCTTCGAGATTAAGCAGAAATGATCGCTCAGGTGAATTGACCCTTCGCCCGGCAATATAACTGGCAGTCATATCAATCTCACGATTGAGAGGTATCTTTCTAGATAAAATCACTTTTTGATATTGACGCTGCCGAATTTCCTGTACAGCTACCTTGACCAAGTTCATGTATTTTTGAGACTCATAAGTATAGATCTCTGGGAAAGATTGCTTTTCCCTATTCACCCTATGGGCTAGAGAGTGCGTGCCATTTTGGTCCAACTCTTCATCAGCCAGATTCTTCAATCGTTTAACGATCATCCCTAAGTAATTTTTGTCTAGAGTTCTCAATAGAATAGAACCCTTTGTAAATCGTAATTCAACCTTGGGAATAAAAAGTTTCAGAAGACAATTATCTTCAAGCTGAAGAGGTTGTTGGTTTATATATCTAGACAGTCCGAACCCAGCTGTTCCATACGCACGCCATTTTTGAAGTGGAATAGAAGCAAAGGCTTTGTCTAACGTTTCACTTATTGAGTTGTTTTCAAAACGCTCTGTATGCGTCCCCGTTTGAATAGCCGTACATTCAGAATCAACGGAAATCAGTGTATGGATACCCATTCCTAACGACAGCTCTCCATCATTTTCATAGAGGAGATAATCATCAAAGAGATTAAACTCAATCACTTGACCTGCTGCAACATACACATCTCCCGAAAAATCGATCCTTTCTTCTAGATAGGTTATAGGGGATTCATTTGCCTGTCGGCTCGATTCCATAGCCATCTTCTTAAGCTTTGATTTGTCGATTTTACCCACACTCGTAAGCGGCCAAAAATCAATGAACTCGATTTGATCGGGCATTTTATAGCGAGCTAAACCTCTGTTATTTAAAAACAAATAGATATCCATAAGATCGATTTGGTCATGACTCGAGGTCAAGTATGCACAGCTTCTTTCCCCAAGTTTTTCATCGGGAATACCAATCAAGACAGCCTCCTGTATAAGTGGATGCGCACTTAGATGGGACTCTACCTCAACAGGATTGACCTTTTCTCCTGCGCGATTGATTTGCTCTTTGATACGGCCCTCGACTTGGATATTTCCCTCGGCGGTGATTCTTGCTTTATCTCCAGAGCAATAGAACCCATCGATCGTAAAAGACCGGCTATTTTGCTCAGGATCTCTATAATAACCCCCTATTGTGTATGGCCCCCTGACAATTAGCTCTCCATACTCTCCTTGTGCAACATCGTTCCCACTTTCATCTACAATTCTGACTTCATCCCCAGGGGACATCGGACGGCCCTGAGAGCTATTGATGACATCTTCATGATCGTCTAGAGACGTACAGCAAATGAGACCTTCCGCCATGCCAAAAACTTGTTGAAGTTTGCAATCCATGTCCGTCATGATTCGCCCAGCAAGATTTCTATCTAAAATAGACCCGCCGACTTGTAGTACTTGAAGGCTTGATAAATCGCTTGATGTATCCCATTCCACAGTCTCAAGCCATAGCTTGGCAATTGCCGGAACGACAGCGGTAATGGTCACTTTTTCACGCTCAATCAATGGAAAAGCCTCATCACAGCTTGTCGTTTTAGACAATACAACCTTGCCACCGACGGACATTGTGCCAAAAATCCCCGGACAGCAAAGAGGAAAGTTATGCGCGATCGGGAGAACGGCAAGGTATACACTTTGGGAGTCCATCTGGCAACTTGTGGCAGCTGTTTTAGCATTATAGGCATAATCGGCATGTGTTCTTGGTATCAATTTCGGTGTTCCGGTTGTTCCACCTGATAAGAGCAAAAGGGCAGTATCTCGATGTGACGGCGGCAGTAGTTCTACCGGAGATTTGTGGATATCCTTAAGACGAATACTTGTACTTGTGACACCATCACCGTCAACAATCACATGTTGAATGGAAGGATGTTTTTGTACCAACTCATCGGCCATCTTTACATAATCAAAACCCAGAAATCTATCCGGTATAATATAGGCAACAGGTTGGGTTAAATGAAAAATACCATCCAGCTCCGCCTTTCTATGAGGCGGCAAGGCCAAAATCGGTAACGCTCCAATACGAAATAGAGCAAAACAAGTAATCACGAAAGAAATGCTATTCGGAAGTTGTACGACCACGTGGTCGCCTTTTTTTATACCCATTTGAAAAAAACCAGAAGCCAAAGTATCGACTTTATAATCCAATTCCTCGTATGTAAGGGTGGTGTTTGTTTCAACGAGGGCGATGTTGTGACGATATTTTTCAGCCCATAATCTTAGCTGTTGTCCAAGAGTCAAGTGCTCCCAATAACCCAATTGTTCGTATCTACTGGCAAGATCATCAAAACATTCCTTGTTGGTTATCATTCTATTCCTCTCCCTCATTCAATACATAATAATGCCTACAGCAAATGCTGT
>JAIRVF010000092.1 GCA_031254035.1 Paenibacillus sp. | reverse complement strand
AGACTTGCGGTCGAAAGCCAGGATGTCGTACAAATTGCGGCGGCGGCCAGAAAGCTATCGCAGCTCATTCGCTATGGTGGAATCCGCAGAATGGATAACACTCCGCTTATACCTCTGCTACAGCAACTGTTCATGCGTGCCTGCCTGTTTTTGCTTGATGCCAGCAGGTGCAATGACGAAGCGGCGCAGGCAATGGCGGCGGCTATCAACGAGCTGAACCATGTGGCCGCGGAGCATAACGAAGAGGTCGACGAGCCACTATGGGTGGAGGAACTGTCCCACTTGTCGGACCTTGATGATGTACATCCCCGTTTATCCGGGATCGCTTGCGCAATTTTGCTGGAACGAGGTGCTATATCTGCACAGCAATGTGCGGCGGAGGTATCCCGGCGATTATCGCCGGGCATAGAGGCCGACCTTGGAGCAGGATGGTTCGAGGGCTTGGCAATGCGCAACCGGTATGCGCTTTTGTCGCGCATGAGCCTGTGGGAACAGCTGAATGAATACATCTGCACTCTTGAGGATGAAGAGTTTGTTCGGTCATTGGTATTTCTGCGGCGGGCATTCAGTGCATTTAGCCCGAAAGAAAAAACGATGGTTGCCGAACTGCTTGGAGAGCTTTGGGGGACAAATACGGAGCAGGTAGCTGAAATACTCATGGATGACCTTAAGGAGGAAGAAGCCCAGATGTTAAACGACTTAAACGATTTTGATTTTGAGGACTTTTAATATGGGAAACACGGTGGACCGAAAGGCATTATCCCGTTGGCGGCTGATTCTGGGTACGGCTGCCGAAGAGGAGCTTAACAGGCAGAGCGGCGGCGAGCAAATGGAACTAACCAGCGAAGAGTTGATCATGGACCGCGCGCTGGCTGCCATTTACGATCAAACGGATGGTTCGGGGGAAGATGGTGGAGCATATTCTGGTTCAAAAACCAGGAGCGCCGGACAAGGGAAATCCGCCCCGCGGCTTGCACAGTGGCTCGGAGACGTAAGGACGTTTTTTCCCGAAGATGTCGTTTCCGTTATTCAGAATGATGCGATGGAGCGGAAGGGCTGGAAGCAGCTTTTATTTGAACCGGAAGTGTTGGCCAGCGTCAAGCCGGATATTCAATTGGTCGGAACGCTGCTTTCGCTTAAAGGCAAAATTCCAGAGAAGACGAAAGATACCGCGCGGATGCTTGTGCAGGCGGTAGTGGATGAACTGGTGAAACGGATGGAGCAAGATATCCAAAGAGCGGTTACCGGGGCGTTGAACCGGAGGCAGCATACCCCGCTTTCCTCATTAAGCGGGATAGACTGGAAGCGTACGATTCAACGGAACCTCAAGCATTATGATGCCGGACTGCAGCGGATCATTCCCGAAAGGTTTTATTTCTTTGATCGGGCAAAACGGAATAAGGAATGGACGGTTATCGTGGATATCGACCAAAGCGGATCTATGGCGGAATCGGTCATCTGGGCTTCGGTCATCGGATCGATTTTTGCCAGCATTCCTGCACTTGACACCCGAGTTGTTGTTTTTGATACGGAAGTGGTTGATCTGACCGAGCAATGCGCGAATGATCCCGTCGAAATGCTGTTTGGAATTCAGCTTGGAGGCGGAACCAACATCGATAAATCGGTAGCCTATTGCGAGCAGTTTATTACCGAACCCAAGAAAACATTGTTTATTATCATTTCCGATCTCTATGAAGGGGGCAACCAATCGAGGCTGATCCGGCGTATGCGGGAGATGAGGGAATCGGGCGTCAAGACGCTTTGCCTGCTTGCTTTATCCGATGAAGGCAAACCTTTTTATGATGAACAGCTGGCTAAGGTTTTATCGAAGGATGGCACGCCATGTTTCGCTTGTACGCCTGCGCTGCTGCCACAGCTCGTTGAAGGTGCACTAAAAGGACAGGATTTGGCGGATTTAGCTAAAAGACTGGAAACGAAAGGGATTTAAGAAAAAGTAATTTCAAAAAGCTTGTTCCGACTTGAAGTTTTAAGTGGGAATGAGCTTTTTTATTTGCGACAAATTGAAAGGGATAAATAACAAATGTTGATAACTCATGCAACTTAAGCCACTCATGCCGTTCGTGTCACTCGTGTAGCTGGTGCCACTCGTGTCGTTCACCTCGCTAACGAAACTGAGAAACGCTATTACCCCCAATTCGGGGCTAAAATAAATGTAACGAAACTACATATCGTTATTTGAGCGAAATCTTGCTTTATCGTTATCTATCTTGCTAAATAGCGATACTGAGTTTCGTTAGAATCCACAGAGGCTTTACATTGCCTGAATAACGATTGCAGGTTTCGTTAGCCGTTCTATACAGCCGATGTCAAAAGAGTTAAGAACAAATTTGATTTTATAGGCAGTTTTCTTGTGACGCTGCATCATTCAAAATCCCTAAAGGTATTGTCAAAGTTTATATGGACAGGTGGACCGCAGGCTACGCCATGCGCATGCGTATTTTAAAAGCAAATGATATCAAAAACTATGTTTCTGGCGATAGTCTGCGAAGTTTTTATAATGCGGATATTCGCGATGTAGCTTTAAACGAGCTGATGGCATATTATTTTTGGTCTATACAGTTTAAAAGGTGATATTTTTGCGGATCGCTTCGAATCCAGTGGAACAGGAATGTACATTCATATAGGGGTATAATAAGAAGTGGGGGTTTGCAAACATTTTCTAGGGTAGGAGGTAGAAACTTATGTATCATGAACCGGAAGTCATTGAACGTTTTCACACGGATCGAGGGGATATTCAGCTACAGAAAAGAGAAGATCATTACGAGATTATTTACAACGGCACATTTCTGATGGCGACGTATAACGGAGAGTCGGAACGCTTGCTGGTCAGCAGGGCCTTGGAGAGATGCAAAAATCCGTGCAAGATTATGATCGGCGGTCTTGGGGTTGGATTTTCGTTGGAAGAAGCATTAACGGATTCAAGAGTTAGCAAGGTGGATGTCGTCGAGATCGAAGAAGCGATCATTCAATGGAACCGCACGTATCTAGCACAGGTTTCAGGACACGCGCTGGATAACCCACGTGCAAAAGTGATCCATACGGACCTGGTAAAATGGATAAACGAAACACATGGAACCTATGACGCGATTTGCCTAGACATCGATAACGGTCCGGATTGGACTGTATCCGAATCGAATACAGGGCTATACTCGGAACAAGGAATCAATGCATTAATCAAGCTGCTGCGGTATAATGGGGTTATATCGTATTGGAGTGCTACGGAATCGACAGAATTCGTGGATTATTTGAAGCTGTTTTTTGAAGAAGTTGAAGTAGAGGCTGTTCCTCAGCCGCGGGGTGAACCCGATTATATTTATTTGGCTTCGTCACCTAAAATAAAACATTAACCGATTTCCTTCAATGTGATAGGGAAAGAAGATTTGATAGACACCGGCCGATGGCCGGTGTTTCAGAATGCAGACAAACTCCTGAGTTTCATTCGAAACAAAGGAGTTTGTCTGCAATATAGACTAAGTCATCAGGAGCAGTCCTAGCCTAAAGTCTAGCTTCGGTTCCCCCTTAAGACGGTTATGTCAGGTGAATAATGCAGATATAATGGGTTTATAACTCGGAGTCGTGACTTATGAAGCCAAAGGAGTGTTTGAATATGAAGGCAATAGAAACGAATGCAACGGCACGGGCAGGTAAGGTGAATTGGGTGCTATTTAATCCAAAAACCTATGCAACAATCCTCTATTTACTGCTATCTCTCCCGTTAGGGATTATCTATTTTACAGTAGCGATAACGGGACTTGCACTATCAATCGGTCTAACTCCATTATTTATCGGAATACCGCTGTTTTTTGGAGTAGCTAAGCTATTGAATGGGATTGTGAATTTTGAACAAAACATGATTAGACAAATCTTGGGTTTGCCTACTCCTCCTGTTTCGTATACCCACAATCAACAGTCTGAAGCTGGGCAGAATTGGTTGAAGCGAATGATGAAAGGTTTTGACGGGGGGCTATTCATTCGAAACTTGCTGCTCGTGTTACTAAGATTTGTAACAGGTATTGTATTTTTTATTATTATGGTAACGGTTATTTCATTAGGACTAGGACTTATTGCTCTTCCAGTCGTACATATCATTTTGATGAATGAAATGCAGCTCGATATTTTAGAGAATAGCTTGTTTAGTTATTTTCATATAGATTGGACCTATAATCAGCAATATCTGCTGTACGTAGGAGTAGGCCTTGTACTTTTTTGGGTCGCACTTCGCGTCGTGAATGGGCTCATGCAAATTCAGCGCAGGATCATGTATGTAGATGAGCCGTATCAGCAGCCGTCAGAGTCAGTAGAAACACTGACACATGCAACGGTTGATCCGCAATATTATGACTACCAACCCTACTCAAGGGATGATACACCCAACCTATAGAGAGCTTTAGAAGCTCACTCAGATTGCAGACAAACTCCTTTGTTTCGAATGAAACTCGGGAGTTTGTCTTGTTTGTTCAATGGTCTCTTTTCGTTATAGATTTCTTTGTTCTGCTTCATATGGCAAAGGAAGACATATGTTATCATAAATAGTAGTAAACAGCGAGTGGCGCTCAAGAAGGATGCGAAGGGATGGGAGTTGTCCACCTTCCAGTTTGATTTTGAGGCGGCCGCCAAGTTCAGGGATGTGCTGCAGTCGATCCGCTTCCTCGAACAAAAAGAAAAAGTCATAGGATTTGCTGGAAGCAACCCCAATGTGTTGTTATATGAACCTGTTAATAAGGAAACGATCAAGCTTTTTCTCGTCAAACGTAATACGATTCTGTTTAGCAGGAACTTTTCGGTTGCGACCGACCAGGAGCGGCAGCAGCTAGCCAAGGAGGCGGTCGTACTCGTTCAAGCCTACTTTAAAAACGATGAAAGCGCGTATACATCCGAAGTGTTCAGGGAAGAAATCGATGAAGCCCAAATCATTTTCAGCTACGTGCAAAGCCATCCTGGTCAAGTTGCACTTATTCCGGATGTGTGGCTGGATATGGACAACCCGTCCGAATTAAACGCTGCATTGGCATTGTTATTTTCGGACATCCCCAAGGAAACGAACGGATTTGTTCAGACAGAAAGGCATCGAGAGTCCTGATTTCGAGTCTGAATTGGGGCGCAAAAGCCTGTGATTCACACCGAATAACCCCAATTTATCATGAATATTCTAAAAGTGAGTAACCTCGGACCTTTCTCCGGGGTTATATATATAAACAGCAAAAAACGAGAGAAAATGTTGTAGAATGCAGAATGTGAATGGCAGGGGCAATATGGATTCATACCGAATATATCAACCAATCTGATAAAGAAAAGTGGTGCTGAAGATGGCAAAAACACAGCTTGAAGATATGGGGGAACGCTTAAAAATCGCTAGAATTAAGCGCAAATTGACGAAGATGGAGGTATACCGGAGTACGCAAATCCAGCCGGATATGCTCGAATCATATGAATCGACCCAATCGGAGCCCAACTTGTTGTCTCTAACCAAGCTTTCGGATACATATAAAGTCTCGCTCGACTGGCTCATCACCGGTTTCAAATATAATTCCAACAGCCGGCTGTTTGCAGCTGAGCAGGAAGTGAAACGCCTGCGCGGTATTATCGAAGAGCAGTCGCGTATGATCGCGGCAATCCAGGCTATCGTCAATCAGGGCGGCGGGAACGGTTTTTCGGTAAAACGCAAGCGGGAAGAAGGTCCGAACAAAATAGCTAAATAACTTTAACCGTCTGATTATGAATTTTGGATGAACCTGAAACAGTCGATCGAGAGATCGGCTGTTTTTTCACATTTGATAGGATCTAATTAGCTTATTCTGTATCGATGATGGCACGCAGAATCAAACGAATCAACGCGTATGGATTGATTACGGAATATACGGCCGCTTTTTCGCCAGGAATTATTGATAATGGTCTAACAGCGATTGTGCGTGACTACGGATTTGATCAATCATTTCCTGTGGTTCATGCACCTTCGCTGCTTTCCCCAATTGGGCGAAATAAGCGGCTGTAAACGCAATTTCATTTCGGTCGATGACCGTATCGATGATGCCTACGATCCCGTTTTCACGCTCATTGTCAAGCAATATAGGATTGTACCAAGGTTTACTTTGGCACTCGCGAACACCCTCTAGAGTCAATTCTACCAACAGACGAACAGGGGAGGTAACCGTGTAACGTTGCAGCCATTCCATAAGTCCAGTTTCCACCTCGCAGGTTTGCTCCGTAACAATCAACGCAAGAATACGATCTACCCGGAAAAGCTGTATTTTGCGTTTTTCCAAATCCAAGGCGGGCATATACCATAATCCATCATTGGCATAAACGCCGATGGGTACGGCATTTTTTGTCTTATTGCCTGATTTGGACTGATATTCCATCCTGACGATACAACTTTCCGCGGCCGCTTCGATCAGTTCTTTTAAATAGGGGGCGCTTACACCTCTTTTAGGATTCCAGAAGGACAACACTGTTTTCAGTTGATTGATTTTCCGTTTGGTATCTTCAGGCAGTGTTGCGAGCAATTTTCTTGAAGCGGATTCGATATCTGTATCAAAAGGCAGGGATTCATAAAATGCGAGGGAACGAAAAGCAAAGAAAATAGACAGCGCTTCGTTTTCGTCAAATAACACAGGTGGCAGCACTCTGTTTTTGAGCGTGCGATATCCGCCATTTCGACCTTGCTCTGTATATATGGGCACTCCCAATTCACTGATTTCCATTAGATAACGATGTGCGGTACGGACAGAAACCCGAAACTCATCGGCAACATCTTGAGCCGTAAAATTCCGTTTTGAATTGACGTACATGATGAGGTCAAACAGCAGTTTGGTTTTGGACATAAACTCCCCCAACCTTATATTTGATTTAAACTAGACAAGAATTGTCATGTTAAAAGTATATGCTATTCCTTGCAAGCGGTCAAAAGACCCGAAAGGAGTGCAATATAATATGAACCCGGAGAATACGGGCATGAATAATAAGATCAAGGTGATTAACGCGCGGGAAAAAAATCTGAGGAGCGTTAGTGTAGATATTCCTAAAAAACAAATAACGGTGTTTACCGGTGTATCCGGCTCTGGAAAATCGGCGCTCGTTTTTGATACGATTGCGGCGGAATCACAGCGTCAACTAAATGAAACCTATTCGAGTTTTATAAGGCATCGTCTTCCTCATTATGGGCAGCCAAACGCGGACGCGATTAAAAACTTGCCTGTAGCCATTGTTATCAATCAGAAACGGATCGGCGGAAATTCAAGGTCGACTGTCGGCACCATTACGGATATTTACTCTTTGCTCCGCCTACTGTTTTCACGAATTGGACAGCCTTATGTAGGCGAAGCTGAGGTTTTTTCCTTTAACAATCCGCATGGAATGTGCCCGAAATGCGAAGGGCTTGGCATCGTAAAGGAAATCGACACAGAGCGGCTGCTGGACCGGGACAAATCCTTGAATGAGGGAGCTATCCTCTTTCCGACTTTCAAGCCTGGAGAGTTCCGCTGGAAGCGGTATGTATGTACGGGGTTATTCGATAATGATAAAAAGCTGAAGGATTATACGGAAGAAGAATGGGATACGCTTCTGTACAAAACAGGATTTAAACCTCCCCACCCGACGGAAGGATGGCCGCAAACTTCAAAATATGAAGGAATCGTTCCCCGAATCATCCGCAGTTTTTTGAGCAAAGATTCCCGGGATGCTGAGCTGTATAAAGAGGCAATCGACAATGTGGTCATTAGGGGCGTGTGTCCGGTCTGCCAAGGCGCTAGACTAAATCCAAGTGTGCTTGAGTGTCGGATTCAGGGGAATAACATTGCCAATTGCACCTGCCTGCAAATCAGCGAGTTGATTGAATTTTTGCAAACTGTAAAAGATCCGATATCGATGACAATCGTGGAGGCTATTACGCTCCGTTTGCAGCAGATCCTTTCCATCGGCCTCGGATATTTGACCTTAAACCGGGAAACAGCCACGTTGTCAGGCGGCGAATCCCAGAGAATTAAAATGGTCCGGCAGCTGGGGAGCAGTTTAACCGATCTGGCGTACATTTTCGATGAGCCCAGCATTGGTCTGCATCCGCATGACGTGAATAGAATCAACACGCTTCTTAAGCAATTAAGAGACAAAGGCAATACCGTCATCATTGTTGAACATGATCCGGATGTCATCGCGATCGCCGATCATGTTATTGATATGGGACCCTCGGCAGGCGTCAAAGGCGGGAAAGTGGTCTACGAAGGTGATTTAAAAGGTCTTTTGGCAGCAGGGACATTAACGGGGGAATTTTTGAATCATCGGCCCGTAATGAAAAAAGAGCTAAGACACCCAACCGGTTGGTTGTCCATCCGACATGCCACCTTGCACAATTTAAAAGACGTATGTGTTGATATTCCCACAGGCGTTATGACGGTGGTTACCGGAGTTGCAGGTTCGGGAAAAAGTACGCTGGTTAATCAAGTTCTTCCGAGATATGCTTCGGGTGCGGTATTTATAGACCAAGAGGCCGTACACACTTCGAACCGATCGAATATCGCGACGTTTAGCGGACTGTTTGATCTGATCCGAAACCTGTTTGCAAAACATAACCGAACGGATGGCTCCCTATTCAGCTTCAATTCAAAAGGGGCATGTCCGGAATGCAAAGGAACAGGCGTGATATCGACCGATTTGGCCTTTATGGATTCCATTGAAACGCTATGTGAGGCATGCGAGGGGCGGAGGTTTAGAAAAGAAGTTCTTCATTTTACATTGCATGACAAAAATATTAGCGAGGTTTTGGGAATGACGGTGGAAGAGGCGAGCTGTTTTTTCCTTGATCAGGAGATACGGTCGATTCTGACACGTTTACGGGATGTGGGTGCAGGTTATTTGACGCTTGGTCAACCTTTAAGCACATTGTCAGGAGGGGAGCTGCAGAGGGTAAAGCTTGCCAAAGAAATGGAATTTCGGTGCGGAATTTATGTCCTGGACGAGCCGACGACGGGACTGCATATGTCGGATATTCGGCAGCTGCTCGCAACCTTGAATCGTCTGGTTGACCAAGGCAGCACGGTGGTTGTGATTGAACATAATCTTGATTTGATGAGCCAGGCAGATTGGATTATTGATCTAGGTCCCGGAGCGGGACAAGATGGGGGAGAGGTCGTTTTCGCAGGGAAGCCGAAAGAGATCGTGCATTGCGCTGCTTCGGTAACGGGGATTTATTTGAAAAAGCTTATGCATAATGGATAAAAGAAGAATAACTGATTCTCATGGGCCAATTTCGGGTAGAGCTTTATAAAAAATTCGGCCCACGAGAATCCTTTTTTGCTATGGAATCGGACTATTTGACGTCGTAGCCAACACCATGGTTCAGAGGTTGAATACCTGTAGTACTGGTTGGGGCCAATGTCGCTAAGCTCACGCTAAACAATCCCAGTACGATCATCGTTGAGAGAAAAGCCTTCTTCATTTTTAATCACTCCCATCAGATAATTTTTTAACACAGCAGCGTATGTATCATGTTGTTGGGGTGTAGCATGCGACCTAAAAACTTCAAATAATGCTACGGATTTCTTGAAATGCTGGTTATTTTCAATTTTATCAGAAAATATTAAAGATTGTATAGTAAAATCGATAGCGTCTTCATAGTTGTTTTTATTGAAATGATAGATAGAAAGCAAATACAAAATAGACAAATAATAAGTTCGATCCGTAGGGTTCATATCCCCGTGATTCAATCTTTTGATATTTTCGAGCAGAGGATTTACAATCTCGTCTACGTCCAACTGATGTTTGTTAGCACATTCCAAAATCGTGACCAGCCCGGGCAAAGTTTCGGACGGATACTGATGGATGAAGAGTGCGTACTCTTCAATGCTGTCGGTGTTACCGGACAGAATTTCAACGGTATACGAGTTCGCCTTGGCAAAAAAACTGAAATCCTCAATAATGTCCCTATTGCTTTCACTACCGTCTGAAAATAGACTCAGATCCCTATACTGATCAATACATTCCATAGCTTCCTTATATAATTTCTTCTTCTGAAAAGCTATGCCTTTCATGAGATTGCAATATCCCAAATAATAGACTAACGGACGTTCCATCGCAGGCGCTGGTTGGTTTGAATGATTCCGATACGGGTCGTAAACCTTATCCAGCAATTCATCCGCTAAAATAATGAGATTGTCCCAATTATCAAAAGAAAAAGCCATACGAAGCATAGTCACTAATGTGTCTACGTTGGTATTCATTGATGATGCCTCTACTCCCATATGCGTCTCCTCCCTAAATATTCCATAGGTTGAGTGTATAGATAAATTGCATAGTGGTCAATTAGGCGCGATCAAAAAAATAGTGAATCAGATGTGCACGAAAACTGCCCGTCCCACTTTCATCAAGCTTCGTAATATTTAGATCTGAGAGACTTCTTTCTGAATGTTCGTTTGAAGCGGCGGATCAAACAAAAATCGGCATACTTGTACACAACTATCTTTTATGAAGCACTTTGGAAGGCGGTTTAAGTCTTATCCAGAAACCAATATATACCTCTGATTACATGTTTTATTATGTATAAACCGTATAATTTCACTAATATTTCACAACTATATTTATTTCTTAGTAGGAATCTTTCTCGGGAAAACGCAAAATTCGACATGGCTTAAATCTCAGAATGGCAGTATTTATGGAAAAGATTCACACATCTCACTTGCGTATTTATGAAAATTTTAATCAAGTCCAAAAGAACTATATAAAGTTGAAGATAGGGAAATAGATCCATGACCGATCTCCCGAATCGCGCCGATACTTATCTTTGTCGTTCATAAATTCTGCACGGGAACGAACAAAACATGGGAGAAGGACAGAGAAAGATGAGACATCAAGTATGGATGAAATGGACTTCGGTTGCCTTGGCTATGACTGTTGCCGCCGGAAGTTCAGCGAGCTTGGCCGAAGCCATGAGCAATGGAGGGCAAGCAAAACAGAAAGTGCATCCAATAATGATGAATGCATTAAACAAGAAGGAGCTGCAAAAGCTCGTGCCCTCTGCTGCACCGCTAGGTGAAATGGGAGAGGTTACGCTGACGTTAGATTCCGAAGACGCGGGCATTTCGGAGCCGCAGCCTAGATCCTTAAAGAGCTCGCGTACAAGCGAACGTTCGACTTACAGCATGGCCGAACTAAATTCAATGTCTTATACGGAACTTACGAATCTACTTACAAGGATTCAGTGGGAGGAAATACCTGAACTGTTCCAGTACAATGAGGATACCCGTCGTTTCTATTCGGACGAAAAACGTGTCCAAGCTGTCATTGATCAATTAGAGGAAAGCGGCAGACGATTTACGCCTGAGGATGATCAGGGAATTCTGACGCTGGTGGAAGTGCTTCGTTCCGCTTTCTACTTGGGATATTACAATAAAGATCTAAAATATCTTGATCAATCGAAATTCCGTGAGAAATTACTGCCTGCCATGAACGCGATCATCGATAATCCGTCATTTGCATGGGGAACCGAAACACAAAACGAAGTCATCGGGGCTATGGGGAAAATGATCTCCAATTCCACGGTTGATGCGGATACGATCAATCGATTGACGGGGACTATTTCAAGCTTTATCGACCGTAAGGATACACTGTCCAAAGACTTCATGGCAGGTACATCATTCCATGACGTGATCTCGGGCGTTGGATATGTTCTGATGTGGCGAATAATGGAGCCTGAGCAAAAAGCTCCATTTAAGGGAGAAATCGATGGCTATTTGGAGCAGTTATTCCGCTTAGCGCAAGATAACTCCGTAACTCCGGACAATCAGTGGCTCACAAGCAACAGCGTGTATTATGCAGGCGCGCTTGGACAATATTATAGCGATCCGCAGAAGGCGAATAAGATCTTGACAGATGTTATGCATACGGCACCGAATATGGGAGAACTGTATTTCGTAGCTGCCGACCAAATCGCACAAAATTACGGTGGAACGGATGCTTTGGGTCGCAAGATCAATATGGACGAGCTGAAGCAGCGCGGGAAAGAGTATTATTTACCGAAACGGACAGAATTCGATGACGGCAAGTTTGTGTTCCAGACAGGCAGCAGCTTAAGTGATGAGCAGTTGCAGCGTTTGTATTGGGCGGCTAAAGAAGTAAAAGCCCAGTTCCACCGGGTCATTGGAAATGACAAGGCTTTGGAAGAAGGAAATCCGGATGATGTGCTGACGATCGTCATTTACAACAATCCGGATGAATACAAAATGAACCGGTTCTTGTACGGGTTCGACACAGAAAATGGCGGTATTTACATTGAACCAAGCGGTACCTTCTTTACGTATGATCGAACAGAGAAACAGAGCATCTATAGTCTGGAAGAGCTGTTCCGGCATGAATTCACCCACTATTTGCAAGGACGGTATGAAGTACCCGGGATGTGGGGCCAAGGGCTGCTGTATCAAGGCGGACGCATGCAATGGTTCGATGAAGGCGGCGCGGAATTTTTCGCCGGTTCCACACGGACACAGGGGATACAGCCCCGCCAGTCGGTTGTCAGCAATCTGGTTGGCGACACACCAGCCGAGCGCTATAGTGTATCGGATACCTTAAATTCAAAATATGGTTCATGGAAATTCTATCATTATTCCTTTGCCCTATTTGACTACATGTATCATCAGGACTTTACGGCAATGGATCGAATCCACAGTGCAATTCGTACGAATGACGCGGCAGCTTACGAGCAGCAGCTTACATCGATGAGCAGCGACGAACGCGTAAACGAGTCGTACCAGCGTTCCATCGATGATAATGTATCCCGATATGACAGTTTGTCGGTACCACTTGTATCCGATGATTATTTGCGGGCCACTGATCCGAAGCCAGTACAAGAGATTTACGATGAAATTACGGCTACTGCCGGGTTGGAAGGCACAAGCATGGAGCAGCATAAATCGCCTTTCTTCCAGTCATTTGAGGTGCGCGGTACATATGTTGGCGGCGTGTCTAAAGGAAAAGAACAGGATTGGCAGACAATGAATACCTTGACAGATGATTTCTTACAATCATTGTCCGGACAGCAATGGAATGGATATAAGACGCTTACCGCATATTTCACCAACTACCATGTGGATAACGATGGACATTTTGTATTTGATGTGGTGTTCCATGGCAAGCTTCCTGAAGGCGCTGATGTCGGTGAGGTCGAAAAACAGCCGGGTGGTTCCCCAGACGGTTCCAAAGGGGAAACGGGCGGCAGCAATGAAAGCAAGGAAAACGGCAATGAAGGTGGACAAACAACGCCAGATCGTGAATCCCATGATACTTGGCAGACGGCCGTTCGCCTGGATGGCCAAGGAACTGCGGTATCCGGCAAAGTAAGCAAATCGAACCCAGCAGAAATTTATCGTTTTGATACAAAAGAGAATGATGAATGGACGATTGAACTGGATGCGAAGCAAGCGCGCGGAACCGCATGGGTACTCTTCCACGAGTCTGATCCTGAGAACTATGAGTCCTATCCGACCAAAATTGAAGGAACAAATATCGGCGGCACTCTCTCGGTAAAGAAACCGGGAACTTATTATTTGCATGTTTACGCGGCTGCCGATGGAGACCAGTCCTATAAATTGTCGGTCAAAAATGAAACACAATCGGATCAGAAATTGGAACTCCCACTGTTTATGGAGTCAGAACCCAATGATGCCCCTGATAAAGCAAACGGACCGGTTTTGTTAGGACAAAGCATCAAGGGTACATTGGAAGGTAATGACTATCAAGATGTATTCCTGATCGATCTGAAAAAGCCGAAAGAGCTTCGCATTGAGCTTGAAAAACAGCTTGGAAACAGCGTAAACTGGGTGCTCTATCGTGAAGGCGACCTGGAGAATCAAGTTATGTATCCGGTTGAAACGAGCGATAAATGGATGAATGCGGAAGGCAAAGTCGAGCCGGGTCGTTACCATTTATTTGTCTACAAGTACACCAATGAGGACGTCCACTATCAAGTGAATATCAAATAATGTAGTTATACGTCGGATTTAATCTAACTAAAGGCAAGTTAAAACCAGGCAGGTTACCAAAAAAAAGCGTGTTGCTCCGTTAAGGAGTCACGCTTTTTTTCTTGCTATAGTTTTCAACACGTAATGGCGAAGAACCATAGGCTTCAAGGAGCCACTCCAAGGAGAGCTATTTTTTACATCGTCAATCTTAGACAATGCAGTATTTTTTCGGATGAATTGGAAGTGAAATATTTATACTTGATGCAAAAGTGTTTACACATGGAAAAATAATTGCACCTGTACAATAAATTATTTATCATGTACACTTTGGGTGGGTGTCCGTTCCAAATGAATGACGGGAGGTATCCATCAAGATGTTAACGAAGCCAATAATTCAATCGTCAACAAGACGCGAGATATTATTATTGCTCAAAAAAAGAGGAGCATTGACTGTCCAAGAGATGTCAGAGCTGCTAGGGATTACGGGGATGGCAGTCCGTCGGCATTTGATTGTTCTGCAGAAGCAGCATTACATCCGGATCGTACTTCAGCGCCTAAACGGGCGTAAACCGACTTCCATTTATAGTCTTTCGAATGAGGCGGAAGGGGTGTTTCCGGATCAATACGATACGCTGGCGCTAGAGTTGCTGGAGAACCTTCACGATATGAAAGGCGATTTGTATATTGAGATGTTGTTTGCGAAGAAAACGGAAAAGCTAGAACAAAGATACCGTAGGTTATTGCAAGGTTACGATCTGGAAAAAAGAATACGTAGGTTGGCTCAAATTCAGGACTCCGAGGGGTATATGGTTAAGCTGGAAAAAAGCGGCGAAGGGGAATTTTTGCTTGAGGAAGCGAATTGCCCGGTTTCGCAGATCGCTGCCCATTATCCTCAGGTATGCCGGTGCGAATTGGCCTTGTTTTCAGACGTGCTGGACGCCCATGTGGAACGTATGGAGTGTATGGCAGAAGGGGGAGGCAAATGTCGTTATCTCATCAGGGAAAGAGGAAGTCGCCAATGAACCACGAAGATACCCAGGCGTTTGAAAATCGTGAACCTGTTGTTGTCCAGGAAGAATATTTGATCGGAATCATAAACTCGCTAACCAACCTAATTCCAGGCTGGACACGGAAGCTGCAAAGCGGAAGTCTTAAGCTGCAAGCAGCCGTTCAGATTGGCGGCACACTTGATCGGGAGCGGCAGGAAGGTTTTCTTGAATTTGTAACCGATACGAATGTCCCGGAATCATATTGGGGTAAAATACTGCATGCTTTTTCGCTGGGGATGCCCGAATGGTCGATCCAACTTGTCCTTAACATCTATAAGCTGGCCGGGAAAACGAAAGCGGCGATCGTTATGTATAATGACCTTATGGATCAATACGAGATCCTGATGCAGCAATTCGAATATGAATTTCTTGAAGGAGAACTCCCAACTGAAGAGGATGAGCTGGAGCGCATTTTGCAAAAGGCGGAGAATGAGCTGAGGGAGCTTGGACGGCAGGCTGGACATGAGCAAAAGCGTTATAATCGTTCATACGGCGATAGTTCATCGTCTTCACCGGATATCGGACCGGGCCCGCGGGAAGCTTCTTTCCAAATGATCATTGGCGTGGACGAAAACGCAACTTGGGAGGAGATCCGCAAGCAGAGCAGGCGTTTGTTAAAAAAACTTCATCCGGACCGGGGCGGAAGCGCCTACTTGTTTAATTGGGTGAAAAAAGGATATGACGCGCAAATAGCAAAAAACTCGAAGCTTGAGGTGTTGGACGGGGAAGAGGTAAAAATGTAATTGAAGGGGTTGTCCCAAAAGGTGAACTGCACCCCGTCAAGTAGCGAAATTGATGCAAAAGTGCATCTATTTACGACACAACGGCTTGATTTGGGTAAAAAGCTTGCGAAAGTGCAGGCTTTTTCTTTTTGCTGAGCGCAATTAGATCATTCAAGGTCAAAAGGATGCACTTTCGCATCAATTCTGCCTCCCACATCACGAAACGCCTGAAAAGGTTGCACAATCGCAACCATTGTATTTCGACTTCAAAACTCGAGGATAGAGGGCATGCGCCAAATATTAATCACAGGCTGGACGACTGCGCTAACGGAAAATATGCTCATGCTGCTCGGGTTCTCAATCGTGACGTATTTTATCATTTCTAAAAAGGTCAATTGGCGAGTCAAAAAATAAATCGATGCAAGTTGAAGCAGGCTGCTTTTGCAGTCTATTTTTTTCGTTGAACTTTTGAAAAGCTGATCTTTCTTAATTTCGTGGTTTGAACAAGTGAAAGCCAGCGCCTTTCGACGCTAGCCGGTGACAAAGGCTCATAGCCGTAGAGCTTTTCAGCTACTTTAGTTCCAAATCCATAAACACATCCGCTCTTACATAGGGCACGGGCCCGATAAGTTCGACAGGAACATGCCTGAACCCAACCGATTCGTAAAGATGAACGGCAAGACATGTCTTGCGGGCCTACCTGCCTTGCGCCTTATCGCCCCTGAGTGTCATACAAGTGCTTGAGGCATGAGCGATGAGTTTACCGTTCTCGTCAGTAATATCGCATTGGATGAACCCGATGGTTTGTCCTCGCTTATACAGCGTAGCATGGGCCTTTATTCTGGCTTTCCACACAGGTCTAAAAAAGTTTACTTTCATCTCGATCGTGGTGAAGGTTTCGTCATTTTGCAAGGTAGAGCCGTAGGCAATGCCCATGGCCATGTCGGCAAGAATGCCGATGATCCCGCCGTTGCATGTGCCTTGCGGATTCGCGTGTTGTTCCGAAGCCTGCATTTCATACGTGGCCTCACCCTCTTCTACGCTAATTAGCTTCAGTCCCATAAGGCTCTCAACGGGAGACTGCTCCAATTCTCCGTTCAGCACTTTCCGATAATGCTCAAGAATGGTCATTTTGCATATTCACCTGCTTCTTTCCTCTGTCTCTGAAACAAATTATTCGTCACTAGGGCGATGATCACGATGAATATCCCTGCCAACTGCAACCTTCCGACTTCAACGCCCAGGAGGGCACTGATCGTGATCCTTACCGCGACATTTATTTTGGCGAAGAGCCGCCACTTCCTCTTTTTGCTTACGATACGGCAGGATGGGTCATTTATCTACGCAGCTTCAGCAAATATATCGCTCCCGGCCTCGGCATTGCCATCGCCCTGTGTCGCCCTTCCATCATGAACTACCTGATAAAAGCCAAAATGTTGTCGGACAGCGGGACGCCTTTGGTGAATCAGAAAATTTTTCTGCATTATTTTTTCTCCGAGCGGCTGCAGCAGCATATGGAGAAGCTTCGCATTGCGCTTGCGGTCCGCAAGGATATCGTAGAACAGGAATTGTCCACTACCGACTGGTGGTGGAACTCCCCTGCAGGCGGATTCAACTTATGGGTGAAGCTTCCGGAAGCGGTGGAGATTGAACGTTTACTCAGTACATGCATCAAGCAATCAATCACCTTTGTGCCCGGAGCGATTTGTGATCCGCTCAAGGAGTACAAATCATGGATACGCCTCAGCTATTCCTTTCTGAATGAGCAGCAATTGAGAGAGGGCATCCAGAGGCTTGTCGAATTGGCACGTGGGGATAGCGATTCATCTAAGAAACAATAACAATTTTCACCTTCTTCTTCTCCATATGCTCTATCGTGTTTTTCTTAAACTCCCCGTCGTAGCTCTCCCGCTGCTGACTCATGGTAACACCTCGATCCTTTGTTTGCCTTTATTATAAAGATCGTTCCTTAAGCTGTTTCCACCATTTAGTCTAAATCCAATTTCGCTCAAAAAAAGATGTGTAGTTTCATTAGCGTATTTTATATCAGATTCGAAAAATCTCTGGAAGCACTTCTGAAGTACTTCCAGAGATTGAAACATTTAAGCCGAAGTACTTATGGACGTCATTTTCATTATGAAGTCCAACGGATTACTGCGAAAAGCATGACCAATAGGTCCCCAAAAATTTTAATATTGGCCAATAAAAATATGGAATATTCTAGGGCGTGTAATCGTACGTATGTAACATGTCAACATACTATCCGGTCAGTATGTTACGGATGAAAGGGGATAGGTCAGTGCATTTTGATTATTCCGAGAAGGTGAAGTCGCTGCAGCGTTCGCTGCTGGAGTTCATGGATGAAGTGGTGTATCCAAACGAAAAAACGTATGAAGAACAGCTACAGCAGGCTGAAACCAGGTGGACGGTGCCGCCGGTTATGGAGGAAATGAAGCAGCAGGCTAAACAGGCCGGGCTCTGGAATTTGTTCTTGCCGGACAGGGAATACGGAGCGGGCCTGACGAATCTCGAATATGCGCCGCTGTGCGAGATTATGGGGCGCTCGCTTATCGCGCCGGAAGTATTTAATTGCGCGGCGCCGGATACGGGCAATATGGAGGTGCTTGTCCGGTACGGCACCCAGGAACAGAAGGATAAATGGCTCCTGCCGCTCCTCGAAGGGGAAATCCGTTCGTGCTTTTCGATGACCGAGCCGGATGTCGCATCTTCGGATGCGACGAATATCGAGGCGACGATCAAGCACGAAGGAGATGAATATGTTGTAACCGGGCGTAAATGGTGGTCTTCGGGTGCGGGTGATCCGCGCTGCAAGGTGGCGATCGTGATGGGGAAGACAGATACGAGCGCGCGGCTCCATGAACAGCAGTCGATGATTTTGGTACCGATGAATGCGCCTGGCGTTCGAGTCCGCCGTATGCTTCCTGTGTTCGGCTATGATCACGCGCCGCATGGACACGCCGAAATTGAATATGACCACGTTCGCGTACCGGCGGAATCCATCCTATGGGAAGCGGGCAAAGGATTCGCCATTGCACAAGGGCGGCTTGGCCCTGGGCGCATTCATCATTGCATGCGCCTAATCGGTGCGGCGGAGCGGGCGCTCGAACAATTATGTAAGCGCGTTCGCAAGCGGACGGCGTTCGGCAAGACGCTTGCTGAACAGGGTGCCGTTCAGGAGTGGATCGCCGCCTCGCGAATTGAGATCGAGCAGGCGCGCCTACTGACGCTGAAGGCGGCCTATATGATGGATACGGTCGGGAACAAGGCCGCCAAAGCGGAGATTGCGATGATTAAGGTCGTCGCACCCAATATGGCGCTGCGGGTACTTGATCGGGCCATTCAGGCATTTGGTGCTGCGGGTGTCAGCGAAGACTATCCGCTTGCCTCACATTGGGCTAACGCGAGAACATTGCGCCTGGCAGACGGCCCCGATGAAGTACATCAAGCTGCCATTGCCAAGTTGGAACTTCGCAAATACGATCATAAATGAAGGCGTTTCCGAGCCTGAATGAAATGAGTTTCTGCCATCCAGAAGGGAGAAGACAGGAATGAATGTTAATCAATTATTTGACCTGACGGGCAAGACGGCACTCGTCACCGGCGGCGGTCGCGGGCTTGGGGCACAAATCGCGCAAGGTTTGGCCGAGGCAGGTGCCAATCTGGTTCTGTGCTCGCGAAAAGTAGAAACATGCCGCGAGACGGCCACCCGTATCAAGCAAGAAACGGGTGTTACATGTCATGCGTTTGCCTGCGATGTCAGAAATCCGGATGATGTACGGCAGGTGGTTGAGCAGACGGCGGAAATCTATGGTCGCATCGACATTTTGGTCAATAACAGCGGGGCCTCCTGGGGAGCGCCCGCCGCTACGATGCCTCTCGAAGCATGGAACAAAGTGATGGATATAAACGTGACTGGAACATTCCTAATGTCGCAGGCGGTCGGCCGGGTTATGATCAGACAGGGAGGAGGCAAGATCATCAATATTGCTTCCGTAGCAGGGCTGAGCGGAACTGATCCGGAAGTGCTGGATGCTGTCGGTTATAACACGAGCAAAGGAGCGATTATTGCGTTAACCAAAGATCTGGCTGCTAAATGGGGCAAGCATCACATTCACGTTAATGCAATTGCGCCCGGATTTTTCCCGACCAAGATGACTCGAGATGTCATCCATCATGGGGGTGAGCAGATCCTCCGCCGTACTTCGCTCGGGCGGCTCGGCTCGGATAGTGATCTCAAGGGAAGTGCTGTATTTCTGGCGTCGAATGCTGCGGATTATATCACCGGGGCGATTCTGCCTGTGGATGGAGGCATGTCAGCGATGTAGCGCCGCGGACAAAGAGTGAAGTCAAACGTTCGCCGTTGGCGTCACGTTTCCTCAGATGTGAGCCATTGCGTTGAAATGCCAGGATCAAAATCGGATTGGTACGGAAAAGGAGGCTTATTAAAACGATGTCCAAACAAAAAGCAGTTCCGATGGATACGATTCCCGTACGGAAGGGCGAAGAACTGGATTTGGCTGCACTTGACGCGTATTTACGGGAACATCTCGACATTCCGAACAGCGGTTCGACCTGGGTCCAGCAGTTCGGAGCCGGACATTCAAACTTGACTTATCTGATTCACAAAGGAGACTGGGAAGCGGTCGTACGCCGACCACCGCTCGGCCCGGTAGCGCCGAAGGCGCATAATATGGAGCGCGAGTTCACTCTACTGAAGCAGCTTCATCCACTATTCCCGCTTGCTCCCCGTCCGTATCTGTACTGTGGCGATCCTTCGGTTATCGGCAGCCCGTTTTTCGTAATGGAGAGACGGCATGGAATCACTCTCGATCGGGACTTCCCCTCGCAGGTGGAGTATACGCCCGCGCTGGGCAGGGAGATCTCCAAGACGATGGTGTCGACACTCGCTCAGCTTCATGAAGTCCCCTATGAAGAGGCGAATCTGCAGGCGATCAGTCAGCCGGAAGGCTTCATGCGTCGTCAGGTTCAAGGCTGGGTCGATCGCTATGAACGCGCCAAGATGGAGGAAATTCCGGAAGCAGAGCGGCTTCAAAAGTGGTTGATCGATACGTTGCCCGCTTCGCCAACTCCAACCATCATCCACTATGATTTCAAGCTGAACAATGTAATGTTTTCTCGCAGCCATCCAAGTGAAATTACCGGCGTGTTCGACTGGGAGATGGCAACGGTCGGCGATCCAATGGTTGATGTCGGCGCGGCGCTAAGCTACTGGTTCGAGCAGGATGACCCGCCGGAGCTGCTGCGTGGACTGGGACATCCGCCATTAACAGTGAGGCCGGGCTTCATGACACGGGATGAATTCCTGCAAGCTTATGCGGCAAGGAGCGGAAGAGATGTGTCCGGAATTTCGTATTATTTGACGTTTGCTTATTTCAAGCTTGCTGTTATATGTCAGCAAATCTATTATCGCTATAAAAAAGGACAGACGAACGATGAGCGATTTGCCCGTTTCAATGACACCGTTCAGGCGCTGATTACGCATGCATGGCGGCAGACGGAACGGGGCCAGTTCTAAGTGCTGACCGAGCTATTTCAAGCTTGCGACTATTCGTATCCATGAGGAGGAGATTCGGGTGACACGTCCCCATTTTGCGTTTTGGCCTACCCGTAAGCCGATTACGCTCGCGGTACCAGACACGACGCTGAGCGACAATCTGGAAGTAACCGCCCGCCGTTATCCAGACCGGACGGCCATCATTTATTATGATCAGTTTATCACTTACCGGACGTTGAGAGATGAAGTGAACCGCATGGCCACTTATTTAATGCATCTGGGCGTGAATAAAGGTGACCGCGTGCTCATCTATATGCAGAACAGTCCACAATTTATTATTTCATATTATGCCATTTTGCGATGTGGCGGCGTTGTTGTGCCGATCAATCCGATGAATCTTACGGATGAGCTGTCCTTTTATATCCAAGACGGCGGTATCAAGATCAGCCTGGTCGGCCAGGAGCTGTATCCGCGTATCGAACGACTGCTCGGAACGAGTTGTCTGGAACGTATAATTATCGCCGCTTATTCCGACTACTGCCTCAATACATGCGCAGATGCCCCGGAATTTGTTAAGGCCCCACGGCAGGAAGTGACTTCCCCTCAAGTCATCCCGTGGGCGCAGGCGATGCGGGCTGACATCGAAACACTGCCCTTCCCGGAGGAGACAGGAAGTGAACTCGCGGTGCTCCCGTATACATCTGGGACAACCGGTGAACCCAAAGGATGTATGCATACCCATAAGTCGGTGCAGGCGAACGTGATGTCTGCCGCAATCTGGGGGGATCTGACTTCGGAGACGAACGTGTTATGCACACTTCCCTTGTTTCACGTGACCGGAATGGTTCACAGCATGCACGCACCAATTTATATGGGGGCCGCCATGGTCATTATGACGCGCTGGGACCGTCATACAGCCGCTCGATTCATAGAAACTCATAAGTGTACACACTGGACGGGGATCAGCACAATGATTGTTGATTTTCTCTCCAATCCCCAGCTTGCGCAATACGATCTGAGTTCACTTCTCGTTATTAATGGAGGCGGGGCTGGACTGCCCGAGGCAGTCGGCGAGAAACTTTATCAGGTCATCGGCCTTCGGTTCGTGGAAGGTTACGGCTTGTCGGAGACGATGGCGCAGACGCATTTCAATCCGCTCGATCGCCCGAAGCTGCAATGTATTGGAGTTCCGTCCTTTGATGTAGACGCACGTATTATTGATCCGATATCACTGGAAGAGATGGGGCCACGTGAAGAAGGGGAAATCATGGTGAATGGCCCGCAATTATTTCAGGGCTACTGGAACAACCCGGTAGAAACGAAAAATGCCTTTGTCGAAATAGACGGTAAACCATTTTTTCGCTCCGGAGATATCGGCTACTGCGACGAGGAGGGATACTTCTTTGTCGTCGAGCGGGTGAAACGCATGATTAACGCTTCCGGATTCAAAGTGTGGCCGTCCGAAGTGGAGTCGATTTTGTATAAGCATCCGGCGATTAAAGAAGCCTGCGTGATCGGGGTACCTGACAAGCGGAAGGGTGAAGAAATCAAGGCTTACGTTGTCCTGCAGGAAGACAAGCGCGGCACAGTGGAGGCGGGCGATATTATTCGCTGGGCGCAGCAGCATATGGCAGCCTATAAATATCCGCGCCTCGTTGAACTTGTCACATCGCTTCCGGTAACCGGCAGCGGCAAAATATTATGGCGCAAGCTTCAGGAAGAAGCCAGGAACAAAGCGAACCAGGAAGACTAGGGGGCCTGCCCTTCAATTAAACATGCCGGAGACTTGCTTGCAATATTTGAGAGTTCAAAAAGTTCGGTTTTCAGCACCGAGAAGATTGGATGAAGGTAGGGACTGAGGAGCGGAGCTACACGTTTTCGTAGAAAACGACTTCGTAAGCATTTTCTTGTAGTGGGTACGTGAGCACCGGAAGGCCCGGCTGAATTCAAGATTCGATGTCGAATAAGCTTTAAGTGTTACTTCGTGATCAAAAGCGGACTTTTTGAATAACTTCTATAAGGGGAGATTATACTTGGAGCCGTCCATGAAAGAGAAGATTATGAAGCAAAGCATAACACTTTTTGAATCGAAAGGGTTTAGCGATGCCTCGATCCAGGACATTGTCAACGCGCTGGGCGTGACCAAGGGGACCTTCTATTATTACTTTTCAAGTAAAGAAGAACTACTCACGCGGATTCAACTGCAGTATATTGATTACATGTTGGAGGAACAACAGTGCATCATCGAGCAGCCGGATCGAACTTGGAAAGAAAAGTTGTCCGGGATTATCCTTATGACCATTCAGGCAATCGAAGGCCGGGGAAGCAGTGCACGCATTTTTTTTCGAGAACTTCTTCATATTACAGGTGATAGTCTGACCGAGATTAAACAAAAGCGGGACCAGTTCCGAAAAAATGTACAATTTATTATCGAGCAGGGAATAAATAGCGGTGAGTTCCGTGAGGATTTGCCGTCGGAAATGGTAGCATTCAGCATCCTCGGGGCCTGTAACTGGTGTTATACCTGGTTCAAGAAGGGCGGATCGTTATCCGATGCTGAAGTGGCGGCTGTCTATACGGAGATGTTCCTAAATGGAATAAACACATAGGAAAACAAGTGTTAGCCGCAGTGAGGAATAGACCTCGTCGCGGCTCTTTTTTTAGCCTGAACATCGTAAACTCAGGATGAATGTATAGTACCGACAAGCTGGTTCGCCTTCTTCAAATATTTCAAAAATGTTTCACTGTCAATAAGGTGATCACCATGTACTACATTTTTTTAAAAGTGGTTTGAGGTTCCGCAAAGGTGGATCCTTTTTAATTTTCTCAGGAACTTGGGACAAAACAATTTAATATTCATACATTAACCCATTTAACAAGGAGAACTTTGATGAATCAGAAAATGAAATTTGATTATATTGTCGTAGGAACAGGTCCTGCTGGCGCTGTGATCGCAAAGATACTTAGTGATAATAATCAATCATCGGTTCTAGTTTTAGAAGCCGGCGAGAACAACGATAAAGATACACCCATTAGGGATTCTACATTTGCTCCTAAGTTGGAGGAACAATTTTCCTCCGAATACTTCTGGCAAGGGGAAGGGATTCCGCAAGAGGGGTTGGATGACCGAATGTTTGAATGGACAACAGGTCGCCTCTTGGGCGGAGGATCTTCGATTAACGGTGAGCAATATGTACGGCCTACATCAGCCGTTTTAAGGGAATGGGAAAAACTTTTGGGTTCACTTTGGTCACCAAGACGGGCTATTCATCGATTCAAGAGTTTAGAAAAGTATAACGGAGAAACCGATAATTCAAGAGCACGGGGATTCAGTGGACGGATTGATATAAGGCAGGCTCCGAAACATCCAACATCTATGGCGGAAAAGCTCACTGCAGCCATTGAGCAGGCAACAGGCTTTCCAGAGATCCTGGATTATAATGATCCTACAACCCCCCTGGGTCCGTTTACTCGATGGCAATTGTATCAGAATCCAAATGGTCGAAGAGAAAATTCTTCAGCAGCTTTCCTCTCGACGGATATCATGACCCCTTCCGGTCGTGGTGTAAACGGTAGGAAATTAAGAGTTTTCTTCAAATCTACGGCTTTACGCGTGCTTTTTGCCAATAAACGTGCTATAGGAGTGGAATTCCTAAAATCAGGAAAGAGTATTCGAGCTTACGCACGAAAAAAGGTTATTATTTCAGCAGGAATCAACAGCGCTCAACTGCTCATGCTATCCGGAATCGGACCGGCTCCATTACTTGAAAAAGCAGGAATCCCTGTTATTTTTAATAATAAAAACGTAGGTCTGAGGCTAAGAAACCATACGCTTAACTTTGCCGTTTTCACTACCAATACAAACGATAATGCCCTGCCTGCTAATGATCCGAATGCGCTTTATACAGCTGGAGCTTTTTTACCTGATCCTACTGGTGTAAACGACAATCGCCGGGCAGTTCAACTTATTGGCATAGGTTCCGACAGCATGTTAAACTTAGCGATTATTTACTTACGCCCCAAGAGTCGTGGTTTTATTAAAATCCAAAACAATGATCCACTAAAAATCGTGCTTGCAGATGAGGGGTTTCTCGCAAATCCAGAGGACATGGAATCTGTAAAAGATATTTACAAAATATATGTTAAGCGTATAGCTGAAGAGCTTACGTCCATTGACCCATTGTACCAGCTTGTTTCGCCTACAACCGATGTCATTGACGATGATTCAAAATTGGAGAAGTTTATTAAAGAGAATTTTGACCATAATCATCACCAGCAAGGCTCCCTTCGTATGGCTCCTTTGAAAAGAGGAGGAGTTGTTGATCGAAGGGGAAACGTTCATGGGGTAAAGGATTTAATCGTTGCCGATGCATCAATCATTCCATTTACGGTGGACGGTAATGTTTCGGCTCCTGCATACCTTATTGGTTATACAATTGCCAGGCAATTGCTATTGGATAAGAAAGTTCAAAAACGAAAGGTAAGAAGATATTCATTCGAGAGTTATGAAGAGTGAATTAGCAATTTACCAAGGCTATTTTGCAAATAGTTTTTATAATACTAACATTTATCCAAGTCCATTTCTATCTTTCGTCATAGGATAAACCGAACATGATGAAAGGGAGGATATATATGGCACAACAAGTGAAGGTAAGCCCTCAATTCAAAAAGCTTTGCACTCAATTTGGAAAAATATTAGGAGGCACATCGGAAGTTGATGAAGGTCCAGTTTGTTTTGTTATGCGGATGACGAATCTAAGGGAAAAGATCTTGGGGAGAAGAACGCGATCCCCACTAGTTCAAATGCAAATGTTTTCGTTTGAATCTCTTGATAATTCGGGACGCGCGCTTTGTTTGGGTGAGACTGCCGTACACCAAAATCAGGTTAATCGATTAATGTCGAATCTTCGTAAACGTGGGATAAAAGTGACTGCGGTCCATAACCACTGGCTAAATGAAAATCCACGGTTAATGTATATGCATTGGGAAGCAACTATGAATCCTGTTGTGTTTGCTAGAAAAACCAAAGAATCCATAGCATTCTTAGGTTGATGCGGCCCGAGATGAAGGTGGATCGATCATTTAATGAAAGGATGATACTTTATGTCTGAACAAGTTAAAGCAAGTCCCCGCTTTAAAAAACTGTGTAATCAATTTTCAACCATTTTAGGTGGAACAGAGCATTCAATTACAAAAGGTCCGGTTTGTTTCGTTACCAGAAATAGAATATTTAATGCATCTATTATAGGAAGACGTACCACGTCCCCATTGGTCCGTTATCAACTGTTCTCGTTTGAATCACTGGACAGTTCAGAACGCGCACTCTGTTTAGGGGAAACGGCGCTTTTTCAAAACCAAGTAAATCGATTATTAACAAATCTTCGAAAAAATGGGATTAAAGTAACAGCTGTTCATAATCACTGGCTGTTTGAGGAACCTCGTCTTATGTATATTCACTGGGAATCGATCGATAATCCCGTTGCATTTGCAAAGAAAGTAAAACGCTCTATTGCCTTTTTGGGTTAGAGCTTGATTTATACAAAGTATTGGATAAAAGTTTGGAATTGCCGTTTTGGCAGCGCGTATTTGGCTGCGGTTAACCAAGGCGAGTTTTTCAATTGAGAACTTTGGCAAATCCATAATGACACGGTAAAAATAGACCTCCTTAAAAAACAAAAATCCCCTTTTGTCAGGCCTCAGGAAGATCGCTTTAAAAGCGGTCCGCCTCTTGCCTTCAAAACGGGGATTTATACATTTTAAATGACGGTTGTTCTACGGGAATTTAATTCAGGATTTTTGAAAAATCCTCATTTGGCTAATAGATTAATATGGTCCAAATCGGTGCTGTTGTTGAAAATAAACTCCACTTTATAATTTTCGCGGATATAGGTAAGCTTGGTTTGCTTCGTTTTTCCGTTTTTTATCGTTGTTGTGGAATTAGGAGCGAACCAATGCTGCTTCACCATACTCATCGTAATACCACCGATATTGGTTTGCCGCTCAATATTGGTGCCGAAATAACGGATTTCGTGAATTTTATCGGATTGATAAGTGAAAGCATATCCGGGATGTCCCATATTGGCGCCGTACACATCATAATCGTTTGCATTTTTTCTGGGGAGTTCAGGATCGCCGATGGTTTTGAAGACATCTTTCCTGGTGCTTTTTCCAACCGTCAAGTTATCTACTGCTCCCGGAAATTGTCCTTTCATCGCTGGTTTATAAAAACTCATTAACGTTCGGAGTGCATGTTCGGAAGCGTAATTACCTTGGCTTGCGGCCGCTGCATCTACCTGATGAGCCGGAAAAACCGGAGAATTCGCCAAAGCCGTGCCAATACCGACAACACCTGCGACTGCAATGGCAGCCCAAACTTTTTTCACAGATTTAAACTTCATGTTGGATCCTCTCCTTGTACCATGTATAAACCACATGTTTTCTATATTATACTTTAAGCCAAAACACTTCCTAAATATAGTACTATCGGAAAAATATTGTGTTACGAACTCATTAAAATGAGATGTCATCTTTGACATATTGATAACGGATTAAACGCTGGCTCAGGGCCATATGGGATCACGGCTGGAACGGACGGTGCAATATGGTTTGCGGAAGAATGCGACCAGATTGGACGCTTATGAATTCCCCCGGCAGATGCAAAGTGATCAAGAACGATTCCTTATGTTGTAAGCCGTTCTGTTAATTTTGGAAATAACTCCACTTTTTTAATTTCTTCGTTCTTTTTTGTAATTTGGTCATGCAATAAGGTAAATGCATCTGCGCCAACATCTATACTCGAATGAGCAATTGTCGTAATATCCAGAATCTCAGCAATCTGCTGATCATCGCAGCCAATAATTGTAAGATCTCCTGGAATAGAAAGCCCGCTTTTTGAGGCTGCTCTTACGATTCCTGCCGCAATATGATTACATGATACAAGCAGCGCTGTTGGGCGCTCTTTCATTTGAAGCAGTGATTGAACAACATGTGTCCCATCCTCTACTGTGAAGCAGTCTGCAAACTTCCACTCCTCTTTCGGTATACCTTGTATAGAAGATAGGGCATCCAAGTATGCCCGTTTTCGATTCAGACTGTTGATGCTATGATTTCGTCCAATGCAGTAACCAATTTGTGTATGGCCATGTTTAATTAAGTATTCCATTCCTAATGCAAATGTTTTGTAATGATCGATATAAACGCTAGACAAGGAGGTAGACTCGGTCTCTTCACACGTAACAATCGGTCCGAATTTTACGTATTTTTCGAGTTTCTCCCAGCCATTGATTGTGGAACATATGATGACCCCGTCTAACTTTTTCATTTTTAGCATATTTAAAACTTCGATTTCTTTCTCAGGACTATAACCCGTTTGGCAAAGCATAATATTGTAATGATGTTTTGCGGCCATTTTTGAAATACCCTCTATAATCGCGCTGTAATATTGATGATTTACAAAGGGAAGAAGTACGCCAATAACATTCGTTTTGCCTCGTACTAGATGGATAGCATTCGAATTTTGCGAGTAATTTAATTTTTCGATAATCGATAATATCTCTTTTCGTTTCTCCTCATTTACATATGGATGATTATTTAAAACACGCGAAACGGTAGAAATCGAGACTCCAGCCATTTCTGCGATTTTTTTTATATTTGGCATAATCAAATCCCTCCGGATCCATATTAACGTATACAAATAAATTTAGAAATCCTCTTGACCTGGAAAGCTTTTCACAATATATCCTTTGCTAGTAGCTTAAAAGAGAAAGGATCGTAGATATGAACGAAAAAATTGCGGTTATAACAGGCGCTGGCAGCGGGTTAGGTGCTTCACTTGCTCAAAAATTGTCCTCTATGGGCTATTACATTTGTTTACTCGGCAGAAATAAATCAAAACTTGAGCGCACGGCGAAAACGCTAACTCACGGCTATTCCATTTACGAGGCAGATGTTTCTTCAAAACAAATGGTTAGTCAAGTGATTCAATCTATACAAGACGATATTGGATCAATCCATTTACTAATTAATAATGCCGGTATTGGATTTTTTGATGATGCCGAAAATTTGAGCGAAGATTCAATTCATCAAATGATTGATGTTAATTTAAAAGGAACTATTTTTTGCACACAAGAAGTGTTAAAAGGGATGAAACAATCTAATGAGGGCACAATCGTGAATATTGTTTCTACAGCCGGTTTGGAAGGGAAGGTTACGGAATCCGTATATTGCGCGAGTAAATTTGGTGTGAGGGGATTTACAGAGAGCCTTGCGCTGGAACTAAAAGAATCTCCTATTAATGTATCTGCTGTATATATGGGCGGCATGAAAACCGAGTTTTGGGATGGGGTGTTTTCAGAGGAACAAACCCAAAAAATGATGGACCCGAATGATATCGCGGAAATTATTATTGATAATATTAAGCCAAGGAAATTTATATCTGTAACTGATGTTGTCATTAAAAATCAAAAGTAATCATGACGTTTGACGTTTCATTCATCGCCTGCTAATATATTAGATATCTAACATATTGGCGGGTGATTTTTTGTCTTTATATGAACAGGTCAAGCGTATAAATGAAGCCGAATATACAATAAACCGTCTCATCTTTAAACATTACAAGCAATATTTACATAGCGGCATAACAGCACAGCAAGCGGTTGTATTGGATATTGTGTACTTGGCAAAACGCATTACGGTCGGTGAAATAGCCATTGAAATGGACATTAGCTCCAGCGCCGTCAGCCAATTGATCGGGAAATTAGAAAAGAACCAATATATCAAGCGGGAAATTAATCCACGAAACCGACGCGAAGTATTTATTACGTTAGCTAAAAAAGGAGCGGAGTATTTTGCGAAACAAGATTATGTAGAACAGCAAGTCGCTGATCAGATTTATAGCAAACTTTCATCAATAGAGATAGACGAATTAGAACGCATTGTAAAAAAATTGAGGGAGATTGCGATGAAGGAATTGTAACAATTTCTTCGCGCTCAATATGTTAGATATCTAATTTGTTTAGGGGGTTAATGAATGGAGAATTTACTTCAAAATATTTCGTTTAATGGTGCTGTGTATCATGAAAAAAACGGACAAATCAAGCAGTATTATCATGGTTATCAAGAAATCGCAAAGCAGCACCTGATTTCGGAAAATACACAATTTAACCTGGCGTCATTAAGTAAAATGATTACAGCGGTAATGGCATTCCAGCTCATCGAAAAGGGGCAGGTACGACTAGAGGATAAGCTCTCAAAATGGTTTAACGTACCACATTTTACCGAGGTGACCGTTGCGCAATTACTTACACACACATCCGGTATTCCAGAGTATATTGCTGAAGATTTAAGCATAAGTGTTGAATCATTTGTCGAAGCAGCACTGCCGCAATTTGTGCCAAATGCATATTGGTCTTATAGCAATACAAATTATGTTTTGCTTGCAAAAATGATTGAAGAAGTGAGCGGCCTAACGTATGAGACCTATTTACAGCAATATATTGCTGAGCCATTAAATCTTGCCCATATGACAACGCAACCTACCAAATTCGAAGCCCAAGGCCAAACGTATGATTATGAGAAGCAGCAATATCAAAAGGCGATTGATGACCGATATTTACGCGAAGCTGAAAAATACAATGATGAATATGGCGATGGTGGTATTTATGCAACAGTGAGGGAGGTAGCCAAGTTTTTAAAAGCTTTTTGGGAAGGTCGGTACATTTGCAAAGAGACTGTGCAATTGATCTTAACACCAACAGATACCGCAGAGCATTATGGTTATGGATTTATCCTTCAAGATGAGTGGGTCGGCCATACAGGCGGATGGATTGGTTGCTCGGCACAAGCTTTTTTGAACAGATCAACGGAAGAAGTCATTGTGTTGGCGACAAATCAAGAAGTGTTTCCGCAATATGAACAAGAGATCATGGATTGCTTCATGGATAAACGGGATGCTGTCGAGGCACCGAAACATGTAGTCATTTTACCTCTTGCCAATAAAGATGATATTACGGGACGATATGAATTAGATGATGGACTTGACACAAGATTTACGATTGGGAAAGACAACCAATTGATTATCTCATTTGAACATCAGCTGCCCGTGCCGCTTTTTAAAATCGATGAGTCGTATTATTGGGTACGCAATACGATGAGTTATGTAGATGCCGCGAATCAATTATTTATCGATGAAGGAGTTGAAGTGCCTTATCACCGGGTTGAAATGAAATAGGCAGAAAAATCGAATATAAATGATCATATATAACGCATAAAAAGTCGCCAAATTGGCGGCTTTTTCGTTTTAACGGAATACTGTTTTTTTAGATATAAGAAAGTGGAAATAAAGATAGACAAAAAGGTTTAGATCGATTAAGTTAATACTTATTAAAAGTATTGTGAAAAGTATCGTGAAAAGTAAAGTGAGGTGGAATTTTAATTCATGAATCCCATTACAAACAATACAATGCGAATCAAAAAAATGAATCAGGAGCTGGTTAGGCAGGCTCTCAAAACGATGACACAAGGTACGAAATCAATGGTGGCCCAGGCTACAGGTTTAAGTATAGCCACCTGCGGCAGCATTCTTAATTAGCTGCTGGACCCCGGTGAACTGCTCGAGCTAGATATGGAGGAATCAAGCGGTGGACGTCCCGCCAGATTGTACCAGTTTAACGTGAACTTTTCTTATATTGCGTGCATTATTATCAAAGCTGGGTTGAAGATGCACTCGCTCACGTTTACGGTTGCCAACCTCGCAGGAGAAGCAGTAGAGGAAGGATTCCAGGAAACCGAACAGATGGATGCTGCAGTGATCTATCAGCTGATTGATAGACTCATTTCTCGATATCCACACATCAGGGCTGTTGGGATCGGCGTTCCGGGTGTCGTCAATGAGGGCGTCATCACTGTCGGGGATATACCGGAACTGATTCATGTCCCACTGGAGGCTGCTATTCGTGAGAAACATGAGGTCGAGGTCATTCTTGAGAATGACATGAACTCGACTGTGTACGGCTTTTACCAGAAGCAGGAATACGATGACGAGAAGTCCGTTGCCGTTGCGACATTTATCGAAGGGAGTTTCCCGGGAGCTGGTTTGATGGTGGATGGGCATATCCACAGGGGGAATACAAGGTTCGCAGGGGAAATTGCCTTTTTACCATTTAGCATAACCCGTGAGGAACAGCTGCGTCAGCTGCATGATCGGAAAACTTTTCATCCACTGGCTGCTTGTGCCGTATCAAGTCTGATCGCAGTAATGAACCCAGAGAAGATTGCTTTGACGGGAAGTCTAGTACAGCCTGCTGATGTGGAACTGATCCGGCAGGAATGCCTAAGGTATATTCCAGAGATGCATATGCCTCACCTTACGCTGCTGGAGCATCCGGATGAGGACTACATGTATGGATTAATTACAATGACGCTGGAAAGCCTTGCCTATTCGCTGAAGCTGGTAGAGAAACGGAGGTAAAATGAAAGGGACGTGCTCCTGGTTTCAACCGCAGAGATAGGAATTATCATACTTAGGAGGACATTCATGAATCATTCATTAAATAGTCGTCAAATATTTTTGTGGCGGATCGCCATTTATTTTATTTTTGCACTTCCGGGGTTTGCGATAGCATCATGGGTATCGCGTACGCCAACAATTCGGGATGCGCTGGGGGCTACCACGGCACAAATGGGCTGGATTATATTTGGACTCGCCGTAGGCTCTATAATCGGTCTGTTGTGTGCTAGTCATCTTATTGCGCATAAGGGCGCTCGCTATGTCATTGTGGTTGGCCTGCTAGTTAGTTCTGTTGGACTTGTAATTGTGGGCATAGGCGGCTCATGGCTGACGAACGGTACAACTTTGTTTTTAGGTTTGGCTGTTTTTGGTTTTGGGAACGGAATAGGGGATGTGGCAATGAATGTGGAGGGAACAGCAGTGGAGAGAGCTTCTCAAAAGTCGCTGTTAACCGGTTTTCATGCCGCATTCAGCGTGGGTACACTGCTTGGAGCAATCGCCGGATCAGCCGCAATTCAGTCCGGTATATCGGTTACTGTTCACTTGGGAATTGTTGCAGCAATTATTGTGGTATCTGGAATATATTTATGCCAGCTCGTACCCGCAGGTACGGGGAAGGAAACTCGTAATAATTCGAATGAACCACCAATGAGTGCCAAGGAACGCATGGCCGTGTGGAAAGAGCGGCGTACGGTTCTGATCGGTATCATCGTGCTTGGAATGGCTTTTGCGGAAGGATCTGCAAATGACTGGTTACCGCTGGTAATGGTGGATGGATACAAAGTTACGCCAGCCACGGGTTCATTCGCTTTTGGTCTATTTGTGGGAGCCATGACGATTGGGCGTGCAACAGGCGGTATCTTGCTCGACCGATTCGGCAGAGTAACCGTTCTACGGACATCCGCGCTTTCCGCGATTGCAGGGATACTTATTGTTATATTGGGGCCAAGTTATGAGGTTGCGACTGTAGGGATTGTGCTTTGGGGATTTGGTGCAGCATTTGGCTTCCCGGTAGGGCTGTCCGCTGCGGGAGATGATCCTCGCGGAGTAGCGGCAAGGGTGGGAGCAGTATCTACCGCAGGTTATCTCGCATTCCTGGTTGGCCCGCCGATTTTGGGGATTATTGGCGAATCAGTTGGCTTGCTTCGAGCCCTGATTGTCGTGCTTGTCGCTATAACCGTCGCGGGTTTCCTTGCCCATGCGGCTAAGCCTATCGAAAAGGAAAATATTTGAGATAGGTTTAACTACTTGTTTTAAAAAATGGAACCTATTCAGTAGGAAAACATGGGCACTCTAAACTTGCAGGACGGAATTTATTGGGACAACATGGTGGAGTTTGTTTTCTCGGATGTTGCAGCTTGTGCTATTATATTCATATATTCAAAAGTTTTAGCTGTAAAAGGGAGCTACGCCATGAATCAAACCATCCAGCAGTTTAAAGCCGATTTTTTTAAAGCGCTAGCGCATCCGATGAGAATTCGTATACTAGAGGTTTTGAGCGAAGGCGATAAAAACGTCAATGAAATACAGAGTATTTTAGGTTCGGAAGGTTCAGCCGTATCCCAGCAATTGGCCGTACTGCGTAATAAAAACGTGGTTACTGGCATTAAAGACGGCACCTCGGTTATTTATTCCTTGCGCGATCCGCTTATAAAAGATCTGCTAGCTGTAGCAAAGCAAATTTTCGATAATCATCTTGTTGATGCCATTTCCTTGCTTGAAGGTATTCGAAATGAGCCTTAATACGGTAAAAACAAGGTCTTTCTTGAGAAAAATCAAGAAGGACCTTGTTTTTTTGGTTGTCAGCCATTGATTACGCTAGTTTTGACGATTGACACGGATGACGTCCAGAGCGTACGATCTCTATATATTCAAATAATCAAATATATAAAGAATTGCAGGTATGTGTCTAATGAAATGGAATGGAAGGTTTGAAGGTTATAACGCCGCGTCATTGCGCAAAGATCTTGTTTCAGGATTAATTGTTGGAATTATTGCCATTCCATTAGGAATGGCATTTGCTATTGCTGCCGGGGTCAAGCCGGAGTACGGCATTTACACCACCATTGTAGCTGGTATTCTCATCTCCCTGCTTGGCGGCTCTAAATTTCAGATCGGTGGGCCAACCGGGGCGTTTATTCCCATTTTGTTTGCGATTGTCATTCAATACGGATATGAGAATTTATTAATCGCTGGGTTTTTGGCCGGAATCATGCTGGTTTTAATGGGGCTTTTCAAGCTGGGGGCTTTGATTAAATTTATCCCGCGGCCGGTAACGATCGGGTTTACCGCAGGGATTGCCGTCATTATTTTCAGTGGACAAATCGCCAATTTTCTAGGATTAAGCGGAATTAAGAAACATGAGAACTTTCTGCCGAACATGCAGGAAATCGCGCTTCATATGTCCACGATCAATGTCTACAGTGTCATCACAGCCGTCATTTCTTTGGTTATAATCTTGGTTACACCGAAGATTTTTCCGAAAGTTCCCGGTTCACTGGTAGGCCTGGTCATTTCAAGCGTAGTTGCAGCTTTGTTCTTCAAAGGAAATGTAGCGACGATCGGATCTTCGTTTGGTGATATCCCAAGTACATTGCCTC
The DNA here is from genome assembly GCA_031254035.1 of Paenibacillus sp. Taxonomy (GTDB): domain Bacteria; phylum Bacillota; class Bacilli; order Paenibacillales; family Paenibacillaceae; genus Paenibacillus_AQ. Next base: position 2,213 of record JAIRVF010000092.1, on the reverse strand, counting down.
ATTTGCACTTTCCGGAGATTACTTGGGAACGCGTCAAAGTGCTGATTCAACCGGCGTTTGTAATCGCCATGCTGGGCGGGATCGAATCCTTGCTGTCAGCGGTTGTTGCCGACGGCATGACAGGCAGCCGTCATAATAGTAACCGTGAGCTTATCGGCCAAGGTGTCGCCAATATGGTAACTCCTCTTTTCGGGGGTATCCCGGCGACTGGGGCAATTGCACGGACGGCAACCAACATCAAAACCGGGGCTGTGTCGCCGATGTCCGGAATTATCCATGGCATTGTCGTATTGCTGGTGCTTGTTTTGTTTGCGCCTTTGGCCTCTGAGATCCCGCTGGCTAGTATGGCTCCGATCTTGATGCTGGTAGCTTGGAATATGAGTGAACGCAAAGAATTTATGCGTGTTTTGAAAACCAAAACAAGCGATTCACTTGTACTGATTATTACGTTTTTATTGACTGTATTTACGGATTTAACAACGGCCGTCGAGTTCGGTTTAATTTTGGCTGTGGTTTTGTTCGTTAAACGGATGAGTGATGTGTTAAAAGTGGATAAAGTGCTGCCTGATAGAGCCAACAAACATGACAAAGTGAGTTCGCATATCGTCACTGAAGGCCATGACTGCCCGCAAATGGATATCTTTACGATTGAAGGCCCGCTCTTTTTCGGGGCAGCCAACATGTTCGAAGAGTCGATTATGGATACGATCCATCAGAGACCGAAAGTACTGCTTTTGCGGATGGGAAAAGTTCCGTTTATGGACATTACGGGCGAATCCAATTTGGCCAGCTTGGTCAAACACTTTGAGAGTTTTGGCGGGATCGTTCTAGTATCAGGGGTTCAGCCGCAGCCACTTGAAGTATTGAAAAAAACGGGATTGTATATGCTGATCGGAGAGGAGCACTTTTTCGATCATACGGGTGATGCGATCAATTACGGATTATCACAGCTAGATTTGAATAAATGCTTGGGATGCAAACATTTTGCCTTCCGCGAATGCGAGATGTTATCACGCAATGAGTCGCAAAGCGATATGATGACGAAATTGAAGCGGATCAAAGCAGAGCACAATGTCAAACAGTTGCCTGGCTCCGGTTCGAAAGCGAAACTAGAGATTTAGAAGAGAAACCCTCGTTTTCAGAACGTGTGACTGATGCTTTCACGATTGAGCTCGAACCAACTATCGAATTAGGTCTTCATTTTTGATAAACTATAATAGGCTTGCTTTAGGTGATAGACCTGAGTAAAGCCAGTAATGAAAAGGAGCACCTATTATGAAACTCTGTATTGCTGAGGCTCTGTGCAAGGTCTGATTGGACAAAACTGCATTTTAGCCTTTGGCAGTAGCGTGCCTGTATGGTGCCTTGGCGCAGTGCTTGGATGGTTAGTCATTCCGATAATGAGCGCTTAATTGGAACAGCAGCAGTCTAGATAATGATGTAGTGCGAGGGGCGAGTCCTCAACAGATGTTACACTGAACGCCAACTTATGCGTGAAGTCCAAACTGTTACCCTGCACATCTGAACCCCCAAAAAAGCAAAAGAGAAACCCAGCGTTTTGAAGAAAACGTAGGTTTCTCTACAATCAAGGGGTTGTCCCAAAAGGTGAACTGCCCCCCTTCAAGTAGCGAAATTGATGCAAAAGTGCATCAATTTACGACACAACGGCTTGATTTGGATAAAAAGCTTGCGAAAGTGCAGGCTTTTTCCTTTTTTTGAGCGCAATTAGGTCATTCATGGTCAAAAGGATGCACTATCGCATCAATTCTACCTCTCACACCACTAAACACCTGAAAAGGTTGCACAATCGAAACAATTGGTGTTTCGACTTCAAAACTCGAGGATAGAGAGTTTTTCTGAAGATATAAGAAAATATATACTTCGGAGATCTCGCATCCTGGCCCTTACCAAAATTAAAAAAGGAGCTGTTTGGCAGCTCCTTAGTCTTTCGTATGTGCTGTTCATCAAATACTGGTTAGGTTCATGCGGGCCCCGAGAAGATTGGGGTATTCTGTATTCTCGCAACCTATGTTTTTATCTTTCAACTAATTCGATAATGACTCCGTCTGGGTCTCGGAAGATTACCCATTTGGAAGCATTAATCACCGTAGTGAGTGAGTCTGGTACTATATTGATCGGAGAGAAGAATTCGATTCCTTTTGACTCCAGTTCTTGTTTTGTTTGTTCCAGATCCTTTACATAGAAGCCGAAGT
>JAIRVF010000056.1 GCA_031254035.1 Paenibacillus sp. | reverse complement strand
GGCTTGTACGATTACGAAGCGATGGCGAAGGTGATTGAGAGGGAAGGGATCACGAACATCAACTGCACGCCAAGTGCCTTTTATCCATTGGTGGAAGAAGCATCGGACCCAAGCTACCGGCGTTTGCGGAGTCTCAAGCAAGTTTTTTTAGGCGGGGAGCCGATCAACCGAATGAAATTGGAGGCGTGGCTGCAGTCTGGTCATTGCCAGGCTCAGCTCGTCAATACCTATGGTCCAACGGAGTGCACGGACATCGCATCGTACAGCTATGTGGAGGAAGGAAGCGAAGCAGGCGTACCGATCGGTCGTCCGATCGACAATGTGCGGCTGTATGTGCTGGACAACGACCGGCGGCTGGTACCGCAGGGCGTGGAAGGCGAGCTGTACATCGGCGGAGTTGGTGTAGGTCGCGGATATTTCAGGGCAGCGGAGCTGACAGCGGAGCGGTTTGTGGCAATCGAAGGGCTTAGGGAGCAGGCGTTATACCGGACCGGAGACCGTGTGAAACGTCTAGCGGACGGGCAGCTCATGTTTATCGGGCGAATGGATCATCAGGTGAAGATTCGCGGTTACCGGATCGAATTGGAAGAGATTCAGAATAAAATGTTGGCTCATGGCGCGATTCGCGAAGCAGTTGTGGTCGTCAAGGGCACACGGGAAGCAGACAAGCAGTTATGCGCATTTTATGTTGCAGCTCACCCGATAACGGAGAAAGAGATCACGGAATATCTTGCTCAGAAATTGCCGCATTATATGCTTCCTTCTGTTATCACTGAGTTATCAAACCTGCCGCTTAACGTTAACGGAAAAATCGACTTGAAACGTTTGATGGCAGTTGAATTGCCTGAAGCCGATGACGATACGAAACCGTCGGATGAAGTTGAGGAACGGGTTGCCGAAATCTGCATGGAAGTGCTGCAGCTCGAAAGAATAGGTGTTCATGCTAATTTATTTTCCCTCGGAGGCAACTCTTTGAAGATGATCGTCATTGCCTCCCGTTTGTCAACTGATATGGGTCTTCACATTCCGGCAGGTGAGGTCTATACAAGAGCAACCATTGCAGGGATCGCCAGCTACATTAAGGAAGATGGTGCTGCAGCCGTTTCAGGCTTCGAGGATTCTGCATTGACGCTCATAAAAAAGGGAAGAAACGGAGCGGACAATCTATTTTTCATCCATGACATTAGCGGTGACATTGATGCCTATTTTGGGCTGTCGGGTCGAGTCAAAGACAGATTTACTTCATGGGGAATCCAGGCGGATCGAGCAGAATTTACAACTGGCCATTTGATAGAGATCCCGGAAATAGCTTCAATGTATAAAGAAAAAATCAAGCAAATACAGCCGGATGGACCGTATTATTTTTGTAGCTGGAGCTTGGGAGGAACAATAGCTTTTGAGATCTGCCGACAGTTGGAGGCAGAAGGCCATGAAATCGGAATGTTAACTTTGATTGATTCAACCCCGCCTAGGTCAAAGAAAAGTAACGATCTATCTCAAGATTATGATCTCCTAAAAAAACAGGTGCTAAGCGGTGTTCCCGATTCGGCATCCGATTGGAAGCGGCGGATAGAGGGCGCTTCATCTTTCTATCAACTGAATAAGCTCATGATCCAGTATTTTATGCAAAGCTCATTCGATTACAGCCAGATGGAGTCCTTTTTGCCGATTGAATTGCTGCGGGTAATGCCAGAGAAGGCCCGTAAAAATAAAGAGCAATTCCTGTCGTATTTTAATCTGTTTAACGAGCTTGAGCAATCTTTCTCTCTGTATGAGCCTGAAGACAAAGTTTTCGCACAAATCCATTTAGTTAAGGCGGCAAAATCCCAGGGCATCGACCCTAGCGTTTGGAGCAGCTATTGCTATTCCACGGTCGAAGTGTATGAAATCGTAGGGGATCATTTCTCCATTTTTCATGATCCGGATATTGAAGGATTGGCAGCGGTCTTTGAATCCATTATTGAGCTAAGTTGCTCCTAAAAGGGTCGAGGAGGTGTTTGGATTGGACAAGCAAGAGGAGCTAGAACAGTCCCCGTTCAAATGGCTATTTCAATGCATTCAATCACAAAGAAAATGGTTGTATGCAAACCTTGCCGGGAGCTTATGCAATGCCATATTAATCGTCAGCATCGCCTATTATGTCAATACATTGCTTGATCAGGCATTGTACGGAGGCAAAGGCAGTTTGGGTGAAACGACGCTGCTGCTTATGCTGCAGGTATTGCTTGGTGCAGCATTCATGGTGTTTAGAGGACTTACGGCCGGTAAAGTCAAAACCGGAATGATGTACGAACTGCGGAAGAGCTTGCATGAAAAAATCCAAAGCTTAAAAGTCCGCTCTCTTGAACAGACTCACTCCGGAGATATCATTTCCATCCTGTCAAATGATACCTCCAAAATCGAAAATTTTCTCTCGGACCGGCTCGTTTCCCTGATGTACTATCCGATAGCGCTATTGTTGATTTACATAGACATGCTCATCATTAATTGGAAATTGCTTTTGTTCAGCACATTTGTTATTCCCATCGTGTTCATGATTTCCTATTTAGTTATTCGTTCATTGGAGAAGCTTACTACACAGCTCCAGGATCAGTTGGGGGAAAGCAATAGGATCGTTCAGGAAGGTTTATCGGGAATCGGTGCTATTAAGGCATTTAATCTGCAGCAGAGATTTTCAAGCAGGTACAAGCTTCTTATAGAGCAGGCAACGAAGAAAGGCATGCGGATCGTGATGAGGATTTCATCGCTTACCCCGCTTATTTATGTACTGCAGCAGGTCCCGCGCATCTTGTGCATTCTTTACGGAGGGTATCTGGTACTAAATAATCAAATCACGGCTGGAGGGCTGCTGGCATTTCTGTTTTTATTGAGTTTATTCGTCCCGTATTTGGCTGATATCCCGCAGATCATGGCAGAGTTGTTTAGCTCCGCAGGAGTAGCGCGCAGGGTACAAAACCTGCTGAAAGAAGAAGAGGAACTTTTGATAGAAGATGATGTTGCTGTGAATAAGGAGACACCCGCAATCATGTTTTCGGATGTCTCTTTCAGCTACTCGGATGGTAAAAAAGCGCTCAAGGACATTAATTTCGATATCGAAAAAAATCAAACCATCGCTATTGTCGGTCAAAGTGGCAGCGGGAAAAGCACCTTACTGAAATTAATATGCGGTTTTTATATGCCTTCCAGTGGCCATGTAATGCTTTTTGGAAAATCGGTTGATGAAAATTCCCTTGCCTGGATCAGGGATCATGTATCCATGGTTACCCAGCAGCCTCATCTTTTTTCGGATTCGATTGCAGACAACATTCGTTATGGGAAGGAAGGCGCTTCGATTGACGAAATTACGGCTGCATCAAAATTAGCCAATATTCATGAGTTCATTTCCAGTCTTACTCAAGGATACGATACTCTTGCAGGAGAAAAAGGTGGGGCTCTGTCTGGAGGACAAAAACAGCGGATAACGCTGGCCAGAGCTCTGTTGAAAGAAGCTGACATCTTAGTTCTGGATGAGCCGACATCGGCATTGGACAACCAATCTGAACAACTTATCCGGCAAACGATTGAGGAACAAAAAAATAAACGGACAGTCATACTAGTTACCCACAGGCTTGCGTCCGTCACCAATGCAGACAAGATCCTGGTGATGAAAGAAGGAAAAATCATTGAGCAAGGCAGTCATCATGAACTGATGAAGGAAAACGGCTATTATGCATCTTTGTATCGAAAGCAGGAAACAGAAATCGGGCTTTGTGAAACGGATATGGAAAATGGGGTTGATTGTATTGTCTAGCCAAAGGTCTATACCTGATTTTATTCAATCGATGAAAAGGGTTTTTTCCTTTATGGGCAAGCGGCTATGGATCTACATGACCAGCATGATTTCAATGGCTGTGATTTTTGTTGTTTTCCTTCAGTTAATGGTTGCATATAAGTCGAAACCGTTATTCGATGCGGCTGTCGCTGGCAACATGCCTTTAGTCAAAGCTCTTGTACTGGAGATCGGGATTTACATTCTTATTCCATGTTTGTTATGCCCATTGTTAAGTTTTGTGATTTTCTATTGTATTCAGAAAACCATGGAAAAAATACGTGTTGAATTATTCGATCATACAGAACGGCTGCCGATGAGTTACTTCGACAAACATCATACTGGAGAAATCACGTCATCTCTTAACAATGATATCAATGCCCTGGAAAAAATCTATTTTTGGCCTGTTTTTATGTTTGTTTTTTCAATAGTTCTTGGCATTGGATCCATTTTCATGTTGCTTTCTATGAGTAAAATCCTAGGTTTTGCAACCCTCTTGCTGGGCGTGCTGACGAGTCTCATCAATGTAGGGTTTGCCCGGCCGATCCGCAAGGCCAATGACAAGATTCAAAAGTATCTAGGCAATATGACGGGACGTTTACTCGAGTTTCTCAACGGTTATTCGATCGTTAAAATGTTTCGGATGAAGGACGATTTCAGCCAACGTTTTGATAAGGAGAATCTGCATCAAAAGAAATCGTCGATGCATTTTGCAAAATTGAATGCATGTCTGAGCGGAGCGAATTATTTTCTTTCCTTTGCTACGTATCTTGGCATCATTATACTGAGCTCTTTTCTGATTAAAAACGGATTTTTGAAGCTTGGAACGGCCGTAGCTTGTGTTCAGTTGCAGGGCGGAGCGAGTTTCATGTTTCAGCAGTTGGGGAGCTTCGTGAGCGAAATCCAGCATTCGCTTGCTGGTGCGGGTCGAGTATTCCGGATTCTTGATGAACCGGCTGAAGGTGAATATCTTTCTTCCAGCGCGGATGGGGCGAGCCCACCATCTATGGGGGGGATTAGGATGGAAAAAGTGAATTTTGAATATGGGGATGGGACCAATGTATTGCAAAATTTGACCTTGTCTGTTCCTGTTGGAAAGTTCGCGGCATTAGTGGGGCTAAGTGGAAGCGGAAAAAGTTCGCTGCTTAAATTGCTGCTCGGTTTTTATTCTGCTAAGTCGGGGGATATCGCAATCGAAGGAAAAAAAATCGGACAATACTCGCTAACAGAATTAAGAGATATCATCGCTTATGTTCCCCAAGATACCTACTTGTTTGAAGGAACTATTGCAGATAATATCCGGATGGGCAAACCCGATGCTTCAAATGAAGAGGTGATAGCGGCATCAGAAACCGCAAACGCCGCCGCATTTATTCAAGAACTTCCCATGGGCTATGAAACGCATGTTGGTACAAACGGCATGGGATTATCCGGGGGACAGATACAGCGGATCGGCATCGCGAGAGCGCTGATCAAGGATGCTCCGATCCTTTTGCTTGACGAAGCGACATCGGCACTGGATGTAGAGTCGGAGGAACTGATTCGTGAGGCTATCGAGCGGCTGAGTGGAGTCAGAACATTAATCGTTGTTGCCCACAGGCTGTCTATCATCAAGCATGCTGACATCATTTACGTTATGAACGAAGGAAAAATCGAGGCCGCAGGTAGTCATGAGGAATTGCTTGAAAAGGAAAGCTTATATAAAGAAATTTATAATAAAGAGTACTCTAATACGTGGGAGAGAGGAGTTATCTGATGGGCAAAACAATAAATTGTCTTTTTGAGGAGCAAGTCCAGCGCACTCCTTCTCAGATCGCTCTTATTTATAGAGATGAGAAATTAACGTATAAAGAATTATTTGATAAGGTCAATACGCTTGCGGCAGCGTTAATTCAACAAGGGTTACACAGACATGATACCGTCGCGATTTTAGCGGAACGCTCCCTCAAAAGAATTATAGCTGTGTTTGCAGTGCTGAGGGCGGGAGGGGCTTATTTACCAATTGACCCGGAGTACCCGGCGGAGCGGAAGAAGTATATGCTCGAAGACAGTGAAGCGTCTATTCTTTTGACAGTAAGCGACTTTGTTAATGATATAACTTTTACGGGGACAACGTTATGTTTTGATGAAATCGATGATATGAGTCACTCCATACCTGTACAATACGAAAGTGAAACCAATGATATTGCTTACCTGAACTATACCTCGGGGTCGACTGGTTTGCCAAAGGCAGTTATGGTGGAACACCGGAATGTTATTGCCTATATTCGGGCATTCCAACACCAGTTTCAAATTTCTGAAGCTAGCATTATGATGCAGCAGGCTTCTTTTTCTTTTGACGTGTTTACTGAAGAAGTTTTTGGAACGCTTCTAAATGGAGGCACGCTCGTTATATACGCAGGAGATGGGATCGTAGACATAGAGGCGTTGCGAGAAACTCTGATCGAGCACAACGTAAATATGCTTAGTGGCTCTCCATTTTTATTAAATGAATTAAATAAGCTTCCTACTGTCGAAACGATGCGGGTTTTTATCAGTGGAGGAGATGTATTAAAACGAGAACATATTTCAAATTTAATCCGTACATCGGATGTATACAACACCTATGGACCAACAGAGACATGCGTATGTGCAGCTTATTATAAAGTAAACGCTTTATCCATAGAGACGAACATTCCTATTGGTAAGCCTATTCTTGGATACGATATTTATATTTTAGATCAGCAAAACCACCTGTGTCCGGCAGGAACTCCCGGAGAAATTTGTATTGCTGGCGAAGGAGTGGCAAGAGGCTACTATAAGCGGGAGCAGTTGACAGCATCAAAATTCGTGCAGGACCCTTTCAATTCTCGCAGGATCATGTATAAAACCGGGGATCTTGGCTGTTGGAGGGAAGATGGCAATCTTGAATTTGCCAGCAGAATGGATGAGCAGGTCAAAATTAGGGGTTACCGGATTGAACCGCGGGAAATCGAGTCGGTTATTGCAGAGCATCCCTCCGTGCAAGAAGTTTTGGTTATGGCCCATCAGCAGGCTCATGGGCAAAAAGAGCTGGTTGCTTATGTTGTAGGGAATGATTCCAACGGGGCTGCTGCATTTAAAAATTATTTGATAGATAAACTTCCGCTATATATGATACCGAAATATATCATTTTTGTAGATCGGTTTTCGCTGACGCCTAACGGAAAGATCGACCGCAAAAGCCTGCCGCTGCCAACGGAACGGGAGCAAAAGGAAGAACAATATATTGAGCCGGCAACGGAGATGGAGAAAAAGCTGGCGGAGTTATGGCAAGAGGTGCTTGGCATCAATCGGGTCGGCGCGCTGGATAACTTCTTGCATCTCGGGGGGCATTCGCTGAAGGCCGTTTCGCTCGTGTCACGCATGCGTCAAACCTGGGGCAGGGACGTGCGGATCGATCATATCTTTCGCGCCCCGATTCTTAAAGAGCTGGCGGAACTGATCAAGGAAGGAGTTCGAAAGACATATAGCGCCATTCCAAAGGCTGCCGTCAGAGCGTCTTATCCGCTGACGGCGGCCCAGCGCCGAATCTACGTGCTGGAGCAGTTCGAGCATGTAGGAACAACCTACCATATTTCATGGGCGGTGCGAATCCAAGGAAATCTGGACATTGCGCGCTGCCGCCAGGCATTTGCAGCGCTGAGCAAACGGCATGATGCCCTGCGGACCTGCTTCGTACAGGAAGGGGATGACGTGGTCCAACAGGTGGCCGAGGAAGTCTCGGGCTTTTTTGTTTACGAAAGGCTCACCGGGCAGCATGTGGAATCAACCACGGCAGAAACGCTTCTAAGGGACTTCGTTCAACCCTTTATCCTTGCCGAGGCGCCTCTGTTTCGGTTAAAGCTGGTGTCGTGGGACGAACAGACGCATATGCTGCTGGTGGACATGCATCATATGATCTGCGACGGGATAACGGTTGATCTGTTGTGGAAGGAATTTGGCCAGTTATATCAAGGCCAGCGGCTACAACCGCCGCGGCTTCAGTATACCGACTACACCGTCTGGCAGGCGGGTGAGCAAGAAGCGGTTCAACAGCAGAAGGCATACTGGCTGGATGTGTTCCAGGGAGAGCTGCCGGTGTTGAACTTACCGCTGGATTATTCGCGGCCGCCGGTAAGAAGCTTCGAGGGAGCAGGAACGGAAGGATGGATTGGCAGCGAACTGACGGGCAAACTGAAGCAATTGTCGGCGGGAACGGGAACTACGATGTACATGGTTTTGTTG
>JAIRVF010000031.1 GCA_031254035.1 Paenibacillus sp. | reverse complement strand
AATGGAAAGATCGACCGCAAAAGCTTGCCGCTGCCAACGGAACGGGAGCAAAGAGAAGAACAATATATTGAACCGGCAACGGAGATGGAGAAAAAGCTGGCGGAGCTGTGGCAAGAGGTGCTTGGCATCGACCGGGTCGGCGCACTGGATAACTTCTTCCATCTTGGGGGGCATTCGCTGAAGGCCATAGCCCTGACCTCCAAAATCCTAAAAACGTTGAAAATTCGCATTACCTTGGATGTATGGTTTAATCACCCCACGATCCGATCGATGGCAGAAAAAATGGAAGCGATGAAGGGAGACGTCATGCCGCTCCTTGAGAAGGCGAATCCCAAGGAGTCCTATATCGCATCTTCCGCACAGAAACGGATGTATATGCTGGACAAGCTATTTCCAAACTCTACAGCTTATCATGTTCCATTGATTTACATTTTGAAGGGGAATGTAGATATTGAACGATTGCAGGCGGCGTTATTCAAGCTCACGAATCGGCACGGATCTCTTCGTACCGGCTTTCGAATGAATGAAAGCGACGAATCAATCAAGCAGTATTTACTGCCAAGCACGACTATAAAAATAAATTCGTATACATTAAGCGAACATGAACTGAAGCCTTTCATCCGAAAGTTTATACGACCGTTCAAGCTTGATAAACCTCCGCTTCTGCGCGCTGCGTTAATTAAAGACAGGGATAATCATCAGCATTTTCTCGTGATGGATATCCATCATATGATTACCGATGGCATATCCATGGATGTTCTTGCGAGAGATCTCCTTGATCTCTATGAAAATCGTAAAATGGATAGCATCCCGTTAGAATATACGGATTATTCAGAGTGGCAGCACAACTCCATGCAGACAAGTGAGATGAAAAAACAAGAGGCTTATTGGCTGGATATCTTTAGGAATCCTCTGCAGGATCTTAAGCTACCTTATGATCAGCCGGGTGCCTTGATAACGGATGGGCCTGCCGATACTATTCAATTGGACATCGAGGCAGCATTGGTTCGTAAACTGAAGTTGACTGCAGCTGAATCGGGAATGACATTATTTATGCTTTTATTTGCCGTCTTTAATGTACTGCTCGGAAAACTGTCGGGGCAGGACGACATCGTGATAGGCATCCCTGTCTCTGGCAGGAACGATGATCGTCTCGAAAAGGTTGTTGGGCTGTTTGTAAATACATTGGCTATTCGCAGCTTCCCTAAGCGAAACCTATCATTTGCTGCATTTTTGCAACAGGTAAAGCAAAACCTGCTAAACGCATATAGAAATCAAGATTATCCGCTGGATAAATTAATCGAACAGATTCCGGTCAAGAGAAAGGACGCCCACAGTCCATTATTTATGGTCCTATTCCAACTGGCGGAAACCGAAAATGAAGAGATACGTGGTACTGAGCTTGCTTTCGAGCCATATCCTTTTGAAGATGTAACCAGTAAATTTGATTTGTATTTACACGCCGCTCATGATGGTGAGAAAGTGTCGCTTCAATTCATTTATTCATCGGCCCGTTTCAATCGGAATACAGTGCAGAGTGCAGCCGAAGATTATGCAAAAATATTGCAAAACATCACCAGAGATTCAGGAACTCAGTTAAAAGAGATGTGAGAAGGAGAATATCACCCCATGGACACTATCAAATTATTTTGCATTCCTTATGCTGGCGGCTCTGCAGAAATGTACAATAAGCTCAAGCCGCATATTCACTCGAGTATTGAGGTCGTACCTATAGAGCTTGCGGGACGGGGCAGACGTCGCGGGGATCCCTTTTACAGCAGCGTGGAAGAAGCGGCTGAAGATGTTTTTCGAATCATTCGGCCGGATCTGATGCAGGACGGATATGCTTTTTTCGGTCATAGCATGGGGGCACTAATCTTATACGAGACTTTGGCAAAAATCCAAGAGGCGGGGCTTTCAGCCCCCGCCCATGTTTTCGTATCGGCAAGAAGGCCGCCAAGCGCGGTCCGTAAAGACAAAAAGGTATTTCATTTATTACCGGACAAAGACTTTATAGAGGAATTAATGAGAGTTGGCGGTGAAATTAATAAATTTTTGGATGAACCTGCACTATTGGAATATTTCATGCCTATTATCCGAGCGGATTATTCCATTATCGAAAGATATGTATACCGCGAAAAAGGAATAAAAGTGAACTGCGGGCTGTCCGTCTTGTTTGCTCAAGAAGATGCAGAGGTAACGGAAGAGGAGATGAGGCAGTGGAGAAGCTTTGCGGGGGAAAGCATACGTTTTTATCCGTTTGCCGGCGGTCATTTTTATTTGTTTCAGGAAATGGATACAATCGCTAGAATCATATTTAATACACTAACTATGTCAAAGGCCATACGGCACCCTTTCGGGTCATACGGGTAAAAGGTAGGGCGGAAGCCCAATGTCATTAAGATAAGGCGCAAGACCAAATATCAAGAAAAGAGCAGGCTATCAAAAAGATAGCCCGCTCTTTTTTTGGCTCAATACTGAAATTAGTTCTTGACATTATGCGAGGT
>JAIRVF010000104.1 GCA_031254035.1 Paenibacillus sp. | reverse complement strand
ATATAAGCAAGTATAAACATATAAACTTCGGAGATCTCGCATCCTTAAATCGCAAGAAAAATTACCGCTAAACGCGGTCTGTCTTCTATGAGAGGGCAGCGATCGGAAGAACGATCCGTAACCGTAGCGGACACCTCGCATAATGTCTAGAACTAGTCTCAGTATTGAGCCGTTCTACCGTACAGAAGTATAAGTTTGATGGCAATGTTTGGCATATGGCTAAAATAATCATTGACTTGACAGAAAGCCAAAAGCAAGAGAAAGTAATACCCATGGGGGTATGGTTGATAAAGAAGAAACGAGATAGTTACCCGTACAAGAAAAACATCCGCTAAAAGCGGTCTGTCTTCTTAGAAAGTTCGTCGAGAGACGGTTTTTTTATGGATTAAATAATACCCAGTAGGGTATAAACTTAGAAAGGAGGCTGTCATACATGTTAAATCAAAAATGGGCCAATATCATGCCTAAGGAAGTGGAAAACTGGATCCGCGATCAGCGCCAGGATGTACAATTCATTGATGTTCGTGAAGTATCCGAGTACCGAGCCGAGCATATCGAGGGATTTAAGCTGATTCCGCTGAGCCAACTTGAGGTTCGTTATGATGAAATCGATCGCAATAAAGAAACCGTTGTGATCTGCAGAAGCGGAGGCCGCAGCTATAATGCATGCGAATTTCTATCATCTTACGGGTACAGCAAGCTTTACAATATGATCGGTGGAATGATGGCCTGGCAGAGTGAAACAGTGAAAGGCTAATCAGAGGCTCTGTGCTTTCGATACAACTAACGTAAATAATAGATTTTTGCAGCATCTATACAATTTTTTTACAGCATCTATACATTATTGAAGAGGGTGAAGAGAATGAACATCAAAGTTGATCAGGCAGTGGATGCCAAAGGATTGGCTTGTCCAATGCCGATTATCCGCACCAAAAAAGCTATTAACGAGCTAAACGCTGGTCAGGTGCTTGAAATTCAAGCTACCGATAAAGGCTCTGTTGCCGATATTCAGGCTTGGGCTAAATCAACAGGCCATCAATTTCTAGGAACGCAGGTGGAAGATGACGTCTATCGTCATTATGTCCGCAAATCGGAGTCTGGTGAAATTAAGGAAGAAATCACGTTTCCGCATGCCATCAATAATGAGGAGCTTGAAAAGCTGCTTGAAGGAAGCGGGGGAATTCATATTTTGGATGTTCGCGAGCCCGCCGAATTTGCTTTTGGCCGATTGAAAGGCTCCATAAATATACCTTTGGGAGACTTGGAACAGCGCGTAGGCGAATTGAATCCCGAGGATGAGATCTACCTCATTTGTCGGACTGGCTATCGCAGCAGCATGGCAGCACACTTTTTAACTGAACAAGGATTCAAACAAATTAAAAATGTCGTTCCAGGCATGTCCCAGTGGACAGGTTCTGTAGAACGCAACTAGGAGGAAAATAAAATGACAATGAAAGTAGCAATTATCGCAGCAAATGGTGGAATGTTTGACGCATACAAGGTTTATAATATCGCAACCGCAGCAGCAGCAAGTGACGCGGAAGTGGGCATCTTCTTTACTTTTGAAGGGTTGAATTTGATTCATAAGCAGGCTGTAAACCAGCTGCCGATGCCGGCTGGAACCGAACATTTTGCCGAAGGATTTAAGAATGCCAATGTACCTTCCGTTCATGAACTTGTGGCTATGGCGCAAGAATTGGGCGTGAAAATAATCGCTTGCCAGATGACAATGGATGTCATGGGCCTCAAAGAAGAAGATTTTATTGACGGAATTGAAGTGGGCGGCGCAGCAACCTTTATTGATTTTGCCAAGGATGCAAACATTAGCTTAACGTTCTAATACCAAATTAGGAGGGGTAACGATGATTGAAAAGACAACGCAAACACCACTCGTAAAAATGACGGCACACGAATTGACGCAAATCATTGCTGGCCAGGAAGAGCTGTTTATTTTGGACGTGCGCAATGAGACGGAATTTAACGATTGGAAAATCGAAGGCGAAAAGATTGAAATCATCAATATCCCTTACTTCGATCTGCTGGATGATGTGAAACCGGCGCTCGATCGTATTCCTGCTGACAAGCAGTTGCTTGTTGTGTGCGCCAAGGAAGGTTCATCCGAGTTTATCGGAGAACAATTGGTGGAATCCGGACGCGAAAGCGTACATTACCTTGAAGGCGGCATGAAGCTGTGGAGCGAGCACTTGGAACCCGTGAAAGTAGGGGACCTAAAGAACGGCGGAGAGATTTACCAATTCGTTAGAATCGGCAAGGGTTGCCTCTCATATATGGTCGTGTCCGAAGGCGAAGCAGTTGTGATCGACGCTGTCCGCACCATTCAGCCTTTTATCGATTTTGCCCAAAAGCACGGTGTTCAAATCAAGCATGTGATGGATACTCATCTGCATGCTGACCATATCTCAGGCGGACGTGAACTTGCCAAAGCAACAGGCGCTTCTTATTGGCTGCCACCGAAAGATGCCGAAGAAGTGACGTACTCATATAACGAGTTGGTTGAAAACAGTGATATTCGGATCGGAAACGGCAAGATAAATGTCCACCCAATATATACGCCAGGCCACACCATTGGCAGCACATCCTTTTTGGTTGATGAAGAGTACCTTATGACAGGCGACATTCTGTTTGTAGCTTCTATCGGTCGTCCGGATCTTGCCGGTAAGGCAGAAGATTGGGTTAGTGATTTGCGGAACTCCTTGTATGGAATATTCGGTGGAATGCCGGAACAATTGGTTGTTCTCCCTGCCCACTTCGGTAAAATAACGGAGCTGGATCAAAATGGGGCGGTCTTCGCAAAACTTGGCGATTTGTTTCATCAGAACCCGGGGCTTAACATCGTGGACGAAGCGGTATTCAGAAAAACGGTAACGGAAGGTCTGCCTCCACAGCCAAATTCATATCAGGAAATCCGCCAGACGAACATGGGGAAAATAAATCCGGATGAAGAACAACAACGCGAGATGGAGATAGGTCCAAACCGCTGTGCTGTACATGATAACTAAAAGTCAAGCAAACACTCCGGCACATCGGAGTGTTTGCTGATATAATTAACTGGGATAAATAATTCTAATGTTAAGATGGTTGTATGTTTCCTCGGTATAATGCTGATTCGGACAGCTCTTGATACAGCGGAGATGATCCGATTTGGTAATGAGGGGTTCTGAACAATTAGGGCAGCGGTCCTGAAACAAGTGTTTGATTTTGGTCAGCAACTGGTTATTCACCGTCCTATTCCTATTGAATTACTAGGTATTGAATATATTATAACTCCTCTCATTGACCATGTATAGAATTTTCTGTAAATGTTTTTCAAACGACGAGATTGGCAGAGGAGGTGTTATAAGTGGATGTAACCGGATATATCATCATGTTTTTCATTGGCTTAATAGGTTCCTTTTTTTCGGGCTTGCTGGGAATTGGTGGAGCGATTATTAATTACCCGCTGCTACTGTACGTTCCCGGACTGTTCCATGAGGGTGGTTTTTCTGCCAAAGAGGTTGCCTCGATCAGCATGTTTCAAGTTTTCTTTGCCTCACTTGCCGGTGTTCTTGCTTATAGAAAGCAGAGCAGCAAAGAAACGATGCTCATCCATAAGGGGCTGGTTACCAATATGGGGGTCAGCATTCTAATCGGTAGTCTGGGAGGCAGCATCGGTTCGAGATATCTTCCGAGCGATACGATTAATATCGTATATGGTGTATTGGCCGTCATAGCTGTTATTTTGATGATGGTTCCTAGGCGGGGAAGCCGAGAAGAAGTGGGACTGGAATCTGTAACTTTTAATCCGGTTGTCGCATCTGTTGCGGCGCTTTTGGTCGGGATCGTATCCGGCATTGTCGGTGCGGGAGGTTCTTTTATTCTTATTCCGATCATGTTGACGCTGCTGCAAATCCCTACTCGAATTACAGTGGCCTCTTCACTGGCTATTGTGTTTATCTCGGCTATCGGTGGAGTTACAGGGAAACTGATCGGTGGAGGGATACCTTTTCTACCAACACTTTTTACGGTGATCGGCAGTATCCTGGGTGCGCCTTTAGGCACTCGGGTGAGTCGGCATTTGAATGTGAAATACTTGCGGATCGCTCTTGCTGTTTTGATTGCCGTAACTGCAGTTAAGATCTGGTGGGGAATCATTGCATCATAGTTTAATTCCGTCTGAAAGTAATGCAGGAAAGCACGATAGAACATTTTGTTAGAATTTCGATGTGAAAAACCGTAAGGATAGACACCTTTAAACATAAGGTGCCGTCCTTACGGTTTTTTCGTATGTGGATATCGGAGGAACGATCCGTAACCGCAGCGGTCACATCGCACAATGTTTAGTGAGCTAGAAAAAATATTGAAAACCTATTGACGATGGAAAAAATTAGCTATACAATTTCTAAAGCCAATTAAAATTATAGGAATAATAAAATATGAAATCATTTAGGGGTAAACATGATGGACTTAGACTGGAATTTCATTGCAGAGAGCCTGCCTTTATATGGCGAAGCCATGTGGCTGACGGTAAAACTGGCCTTTTGGGCCGTGATGTTATCACTTATTGTCGGTTTGCTGTTCAGCTTCGTCCTTCACTACAAGGTGAAGGGGATTCAGACGATCATCCTTGCTTATGTGGAACTGTCCAGAAATACGCCGCTGCTCGTACAGCTCTTTTTCCTGTATTATGGTTTTCCTCGGATTGGAATCCATATGAGTGAGATGACCTGTGCGATCATTGGACTCACCTTTCTTGGCGGTAGTTATATGACGGAAGCGTTTCGCAGCGGCATCGAGGCAGTAAGTAAGACGCAGATTGAGTCAGGATACAGCATCGGTTTATCCAAAATACAGTTGGCCAGGTATGTGATTTTGCCGCAGGCGTTTGCGATCAGCATTCCGAGCTTAGGGGCTAACGCGATTTTCCTGCTTAAGGAGACCTCCATTGTCGGGGCCATTTCCTTGCTCGATTTGACGAATGTGGCCAAAGATTTGATCGGCATGTTTTACAAGACGGAAGAATCGCTGCTGCTTTTGGTTGGCTCGTATCTCGCACTAATTTTGCCGTTGTCACTCCTGCTTTCCTGGGTGGAGAAGAAGGTGAGGTTTGCGGAATATGGGTATTAACGTATTGTTCGAGGGATCGAATTTTCAGCGGCTGCTTGGCGGTTTGTTCGTTACGATTGAGGTTGCTTTTATCTCGATTATCATCGCTACCATGCTGGGAATTATCGTGGGTTTGCTCCGCACCTTCAAATCCAAAACGCTGCGGTTTATTCTCCGCTTGTACCTGGAGGTATTCCGCATTATTCCGATCCTGGTCTGGCTCTATGTTATTTATTTCATCTTTACGCCTTTACTCAGCGTGGAGGTGAGCGGTGAATTTACTGCGATTTTCGTATTCTCCCTCTGGGGAGCGGCGGAGATGGGGGATATTGTACGTGGGGCGCTGGAATCCCTGCCGCGGCATCATTTTGAATCGGGTAAGGCGCTTGGGCTTAGTACCAGTCAGCTATATCGTTATGTGCTGGTGCCGCAAGCTGTACGGCGGATGGTCCCCGGAGCGATTAATCTGGCTACGCGGATGATCAAAACAACTTCGCTTGTTGTGCTGATCGGCGTGATCGAGGTCGTGAAGGTTGGACAGCAAATCATTGAGCTTGGCGTGATTCAAGCGCCGGACGCTCCATTTTGGGTTTATGGATTTATTTTCATTTTGTTTTTCCTTGTATGTTATCCGCTGGCCAGATTATCGAAAAAAATGGAGTTGAAATGGCAAAGCTAAGCAGCTTGGAGGTAGCAGCTACAATGACAAATCTAGAGGGTATTTTGCTTGATATCAAAGAGCTTCAGAAAAGCTATGGCGAGCGTAAGGTGTTGGATGGGATTGACCTTAAGGTAAGCAAAGGGGAAGTCATCGTCGTGCTAGGGCCGTCCGGCTGCGGTAAGAGCACGTTGCTGCGCTGTTTGAATGGGCTTGAAACCATACAGGGCGGTGAAATCATCTATCGCGGACAGGATTTGGCTGCTCCCGGCACAGAGTGGCGTAAAATTCGGCAGCATATCGGGATGGTATTTCAGAACTACGAATTGTTCCCGCATATGACGGTGCTTGATAATATTTTGCTTGGACCGCTGAAAGTGCAAAAACGAAGCAGAGCAGAGACGCTGGAGCAAGCGGAGCAACTATTGCAGCGGGTTGGGCTGCTTGACCGTAAGAATTCATTTCCCAGAGAGCTGTCTGGCGGACAGAAGCAGCGGATCGCAATCGTCAGATCGCTATGTATGAATCCCGATGTGATGCTTTTCGACGAAGTGACAGCTTCGCTTGATCCGGAGATGGTGCGGGAGGTTCTTGATGTGATGAAGGGACTGGCTAATCAAGGCATGACGATGATTATCGTCACCCATGAGATGGGTTTTGCCAGATCGGTAGGGGACCGCATCGTGTTTATGGATAAAGGTGCAGTACAAGAGATTTCAACGCCTCAGCAGTTTTTTACGCAGCCCAAAACAGAGCGTGCCAAACAATTTCTGGATATCTTTCAATACGATATTAAGAGTACGTGATCAAAAAGGCCGGTTTTCAGCACCGAAGTTTCTGCTTCCGATGTGCGTTGTTTCAAAACGCTTTAGTTGGATGAAGCTAGGGACTGAGGAGCGGAGCTACACGTTTTCGTAGAAAACGACTTCGTAAGCATCTGCCTGTAGTGGGTACGTGAGCACCTGAGATGTTTCCGGAGGAAACATTACTTCGTAAGCATCTGCTTAGGCCCGGCTGAATTCAAGATTCGATGTCGAACCTGCTTCCTGATTCACTTCGTGATCAAAAGCGGACTTTTTGAACAACCTCATTAAGAGAAAAAAGGGGATGGATGCAATGAAGAAGATGGGGAAAACAGTACAAAGAATCGGATGGATACTGCTGGTTATGCTGCTGATCGCAGCTTTGACGGCTTGCGGCAGCAAGGAAGCAACCGGTGCTTCCGGGAAGTTTAATTCGATCGAGCAAATTAAGAAGAACGGTAAAATTAGAATCGGCGTATTTGCGGATAAGCCGCCTTTTGGATATGTGGATGCCGAAGGCAAAAATCAAGGATTTGACGTGTATATCGCCAAGCAATTCGCTAAAGACCTCTTAGGCGATGAATCGAAGGCAGAATTTGTGCTTGTCGATGCGGCGAGCCGGGTGGCTTATTCGGAGTCCAATAAAGTAGATATTATCATGGCGAACTTTACGGTAACGGATGAACGGAAGGAAAAAGTGGATTTCGCCAGTCCTTACATGAAACTATCGTTTGGGATTGTGTCGCCAGACAGCGCGCCGATTACGGACATCGAGCAATTAAAGGGAAAAGGCAACAAGTTGATCGTGGCCAAAGGGACGACGGCAGAGACGTACTTTACCAAAAACTATCCCAATATAGAACTACTCAAATTTGACCAGTATACTGAAATATTTGCGGCGTTGAAGGATCACCGTGGCGCGGCCATTGCTAATGACAATACGGAATTGATCGCCTGGGCGAAGTCCAATCCGGGTTTTACGGTTACCATCCCTGAGTTCGGGGGCCAGGATACAATCGCTCCGGCGGTAGCGAAGGGCAATAAGGAACTGCTGGACTGGATCAATCAGGAACTTGATACGCTCGGGCAGAAGAAGTTTATCCATGAAGCGTACAAAGCTACGCTGAACTCGGTTTATGGAGACGGGTTTACCGATCAGCTCGTCGTTGAAGGCGGAAAGATCCAGTAATCATATGAACATGTTTAATAAAATCACATGCGAAACAAAGACTGTCATTAGATTTCTGATCTAATTGGCGGTCTTTTTCTTTTTCCCGCAGGAGCGTGTTTGCATCGGTCAACCGGACACCAACCATTATTCAACCACACATACTTTTTTTCAACCATGGTCATGAAATGTAAAAACGGCAGTCTATACGAAAAGATAACGATTGTCGCTTTGATCTTTCTCTGGGTACAATTCAATCACGCAAGACCAAATCTATTACCAAGGGGGAATGCAAAGATGAAGCAGGTTAAAGACGAAGGTATTCAGGATACCGGGAGGTATAATCGAAAATCACAGTTGACCCAAAAACGCTGCGAGGAAGCAATCGCTTTAATTTTGAAGCAAGTGGACCGCAATCTTGAAACATTCAAAGGTACGTTTCCTTCCGAATCCAGCACCAACAATGTTTACAGACAGGTTGGCAATACGGAATGGACGCCAGCCTTTTGGACAGGGATGTTATGGCTTGCCTACGAGACGACAATGGATATGAAATATCGGCAAGCGGCCGAAAGTCAGCTGGGCAGCTACAAGCAGCGGGTGGTAGAACGCCGTTACACGGATACGCATGATTTGGGCTTTCTCTATACATTATCTTGCGTTTCAGCCTACAAATTGACAGGAAATGAAGAGGCCAAGGATCTGGCTTTGGCCGCCGCCGACCTTTTATACATTCGTTATTTGGATAAAGCGGGAATCATTCAGGCTTGGGGGAATTTAAGCGATCCAAGACAGCAGGGACGCATGATTATCGACTGCTTGATGAATTTGCCGCTGTTATACTGGGCGAGTGAAGTGTCCGGGGACCGCAAGTATTATGATGCCGCAGCTTCCCACGTCCGGATGGCTGCGCAATATTTGATCCGGGAGGATGCATCCAGTTTCCATACTTATTATATGGATACCGAAACGGGGCAACCGAAGTATGGCTCCACTGCACAAGGATTTGCAGACGATTCGTGCTGGTCCCGCGGGCAAGCTTGGGGGATCTACGGATTTCCTTTGTCTTACCGTTACACGGGTGATATTGAGCTAATTGAGCTGACGAAGAAAATTACGAACTATTTCCTTAACCGGCTGCCGCAGGATTATGTCAGTTATTGGGATTTGATTTTTACGGACGGCGAAGAAGAGAGGGACAGTTCCGCCGCCGCCATCGCGGTTTGCGGCTTGCTGGAAACAGCAGAGCATCTACCGTTGAGCGATCCGCTGAAACGGCTGTATGAAAACGCGGCCCTGCTGATTCTGGAATCCTTGATTGATAACTATATGACAAGCAATACGCCGGAATCCAACGGCATTTTGCTTCATGCGGTGTATAGCAAGCCAGGGAATAACGGCGTGGATGAGTGCTGCATTTGGGGCGATTATTATATGTATGAAGCTCTTGTTCGGGTGACCAGAGACTGGAAGCCTTATTGGTAGAAGGGAGCGACAGCGATGAGAACCACACGTAGCGTGGGGAACGCTGACAATCATGCAGAGAGATGTCATTGATTGGCATCACCACATTCCGTACATAAAGAGCATAACAACACTTGGGATTACAAACTGGAGGAAAAGCGGTTTTCTGAATACTGGGAAGGCAAAGCAGAAACGCAATTGAAAGAACCTTTGACGGAATACGGCCGGGTCGGATTATTGATAGTCAGCATGTATCCGTGATTGTTCAGGAGCTTTCAGGCGAAAACGATTTTTATCGGACCTTGACCCCAATGCCGGGTGTTGAATGTGGATGAAATATAGTGCGGGAAAACCGCGTCACGACAGGCCTTTTTGCCTGGATGAACATAAACGATATTAAATAAAGCTAGGAAAATTAAGAATCGTCAGTCCGGAAATCTTACGAAAATACAGGGCTGATGAAAAGTTCTCTGTTTCTTGCGAGGCACACTGTTTCCTATACTTTGGATACCGGCTGGATCGAAAAAAATCAAAGTCCGGAAGTTTAGACACAATCAAAAGGGAGGCGCTTACATGAAAAGAAAAAGCAGAACATTAGGAACTGTTTTACTGGCTACCTCAATGGCTTTATCACTTGCAGCATGCGGAGGCAATTCCGGCAATGACCAGGCCAAAGGGGAAACCACTCCTGGAAACAAAACGGAGGAGACGCAAAAGCTAACACATCTTTCCTATTGGGTAAGCATTCATTCCGCAGCAGCGGCACAAATGAAAACCTATGCAGAGATGGGAATGTACAAAGAGCTTGAGAACATTACCGGCGTCAAAGTTGACTTCCAACATCCGCCGACAGATTCGGCCCAGGCGAAAGAACAGTTTAACCTGATGATGGTCTCCGATAAGTTGCCGGATGTCATTGAAACTGGATGGATCGGGTACCCAGGAGGACCTGAGAAAGCAATTCAAGACAACAAAATTATTAAACTGAATGATCTGATTGACCAATACGCGCCGAATTTGAAAAAGCTGCTGGAAGAGCATCCGGACTGGAAAAAGCAGGTGACAACGGATGACGGAAGCTTATATATGTTCCCGTTTTTCCGCGGTGGTGAAAAAGTCCGGGTATTCTACGGACCTTCGATCCGCAAAGACTGGCTCGACAAGCTTGGGCTTGAGATGCCGACGACGATTGATGAATGGCACGAAGTGCTGAAGGCGTTTAAAGAAAAAGACCCGAACGGCAACGGCAAAGCAGATGAAATTCCGTTTTATATCACGAAGGAAGACGTTAGCCTTGATGCGCCATTCCTGGGCGCCTGGGGTATCAATTACGGTTTTTATCAAATCGATAATCAAGTGAAATTTGGTCCAATCCAACCAGAATATAAAGAGTTCCTGACTACGATGAACCAGTGGTACAAAGAAGGCCTGCTTGATAAGGATTTTGCAGCACCAAACGATAAACTATTCGACGCCAAAATGACGGGCAACCAGATGGGAGCAGCGCTTGTATATAACGGCGGTGGAATCGGAAAATATGCGAATCTGATGAAGGATAAAGATCCGAACTTCAATCTCGTGGCAGCTCCGTATCCGGTGCTGCACAAGGGAGACCAGCCGATCTGGGGACAAAAGGATTTTGCTACTAACGGAATTGGGGCGGCGATCTCGACAAGCAACCCTAACCCGATCGAAACGGTCAAATGGCTTGACTACGCTTATGGCGAGAAGGGAAATTTGCTGTTTAACTACGGTAAGGAAGGCGAAGCTTACAAAATGGAAAACGGCAAGCCTGTCTTTTTGCCAGAAGTGCTGAATCCTCCAAATGGGGTCAGTCTGCAGCAGTCATTTGCCAAACATAATCGTTCGACATGGAGCGCTCCATATGTTCTGAGCGACGATTTCCAAATGCAATACCTGGCTCTGCCGAACCAGAAGGATGCACTGGAAATTTGGTCCAAGCCGAACGATGAACGCAAAATGCCACTCGTAACGCCAACCAATGATGAAAGCTCGCAATATGCCTCGATCATGACAGATATCAATACTTACAAAGACGAAATGTTCCTGAAGTTCATCATGGGTGCTGAGCCGCTTGATGATTTCGATAAATATGTGAAGAAAATCGAGTCTATGGGCATTGAGGATGCAGTCAAGATTCAACAGGCGTCACTTGAGCGGTTTAACAAGCGATAATCATCAAGACAGTGTTTTTAAAGCCCGGGGGATGAGGGTTCATCTCCTGGCTTTTCACAAAACGAGAACGACGACATGGAAAGGCAGGGAGACGAATGTGGCAGATATCGAATAAAAAGACGATGAAAAAGCCGGCGAAAAGCAACCTGGATCTATCCAAAGGGCAAATCATACGGAAGGATCTGCGCCGGAACTGGATCATTTACCTGATGGCGCTGCCTGTCATTGCCTACTATCTTATTTTTCATTACGGTCCAATGTATGGTTTACAAATCGCATTTAAAGATTACAGCCCAGCCGGCGGTATTTGGGGAAGTCCATGGGTCGGCTTCAAGCATTTCGATAGCTTTTTCAATGGGATCTATTTCTGGAGACTGATCCGTAATACGGTACTGATCAATGTCTATGACCTGATTTTCGGTTTCCCGGCAGCGATTATTCTAGCTATTTTGTTGAACGAAATCCGCAAAATGGCGTTCAAACGCGTGGTTCAAACGATATCTTATTTGCCGCACTTTATTTCAATCGTAGTTGTGGCAGGTATGCTGTTCGATTTTCTTAGCCGCAACGGTCTGATCAACCAACTGATTGGGTTTTTCGGGATTGAGCCCATTGACTTCCTGAAGGAAGCTGGATGGTTCCGATTTATCTTCGTATCCTCTGGTATTTGGCAGGGTATAGGCTGGGGCTCTATTATTTATTTGGCTGCGATAGCCAATATTGATCCGACGCTGTATGAAGCATCCAAAATCGATGGCGCAAACCGTTGGAAACAAATTTTCCACATTACGATTCCTGGCATCATGCCTACGATCGTGATCATGTTTATTCTGAACATGGGTAATCTGCTGTCAGTCGGCAGCGAGAAGGTGCTTCTTCTGTACAATCCGCTTACCTATGAAACGGCGGACGTTATTTCCACATATGTATATCGCAAAGGTATTTTGGAAGCCAGCTACGGCTTTTCGGCGGCCGTCGGTTTGTTTAATTCCGTTATTAGCTTGATATTGATTGTATCAGCGAATGCCATAAGCAAACGCGTATCCGAAAATAAATTGTGGTAAGGAGGCCAAACCATGGGCGCACAAACAACAGGTGATAAAATATTCAACGTCGTCAATACGATATTGATGCTGCTGCTTTGTATTGTTACGTTATACCCGTTTTTGTATGTACTGTTTGCCTCCCTAAGCGAGGCATCAAGTTTTATCCAACACCGAGGCATACTGTGGAAGCCGCTCGGATTCAACCTGGAAGCTTACAAAGCGGTGTTTGCAAATCCGATGATCACGACCGGTTACAGAAACACGCTCTTATACGTTGCAGGCGGAACGACGATTAATTTGTTTATGACGGCGCTTGGAGCTTATGTGCTTTCCCGCCGAAACTTGTATTTCAAAAATATGATGATGTTCGGGATCGTAATAACCATGGTATTCAGCGGCGGTTTGATTCCGAATTTTATTCTTATCAACAAGCTTGGGATGATGAACACGCCGTGGGCGCTGCTAATTCCGGGCGCGATCTCGACTTTTAATCTGATCATCATGAGAACCGCTTTCCAGGGGGTTCCGATATCTCTTGAGGAATCCGCAAGAATCGATGGAGCTGGCGAATTTACGATTCTGTTTCGCATCATTATCCCGTTGTCCATGCCGGTCATTGCTGTCATGATTTTGTGGTACGCGGTTGGCCACTGGAACTCTTACTTCTCGGCGCTGGTGTATTTGCGCGACCGTACCATGTATCCACTGCAGCTCGTTTTGCGAGAAATTCTGATTGCCAATTCAACCGACTCGATGTCAACAGGAGCCGCTATGGACGACAAGTACGCGATCGGAGAAACCATTAAATATGCAACGATTATCGTGTCCACGCTTCCGATCATTTGCTTGTATCCATTCTTGCAAAAATACTTCGTTAAAGGGGTATTGATCGGCGCTATCAAGGAATAAAATGGTGACTAAGCCCTGACCATTGCATTATAATGAAAGAATGGATGCGCTTTCATACATTGAATGCATAAAATTGGTAGGGGGTATTCTAGTTGAAATGGCTGCTTCGTCCGCTTGGATTCCGTAATTTGAGAAGTGTATGGATGACGATGTTAATCTCCAATTTGGTCCTTCTGCTAATCCCTTTGTCTATAGGAGCTTTCTTATATACCAAAGTGGAAGCGAGCCTAGAAAATGGGGCAAACCGTTCCAATCAAGCGATGCTAGAGCAGCTCAAGCTGTCTTTGGACAGCAAACTGAAAGAAGTAGAAAAACTTGCTCAGCAAATTATTTTTGACCCAAAGCTTGAATATTTATTGAAGTTGAATGAGGACCAAAACAGCCCGGACCGCTATAAATTTGTCGAATTTATGCGGGATACGATGTCCCGTCCGGGCAATATTACCAATTTCATTTTGGATTATTATGTGTATTTCCGAAATAGCGATTTGGTGTTAAAGTCAGGTCTTCTGACGGATTCGCACAAGTTTTACGATATGTACTACAGTTACCAGGGGATGTCCTATGAGCAGTGGCGAGAAGAGATGCTGACTAGTTTTCATACGATGGCTTATCTGCCATCCGCTACGCTGCTGCGGCGCGCTGAATATGATCCTATGCAAAGCATTGAGAAAACACCAGTCAACGTAATTACGTTCACGCAATCTCTGCCCGGACGCGACCGAAGGGACATAACCGGAAGTTTTGTCATTTTGATCAATGAAAGCCAAATCAAAGAGATGTTTGCTCAGATTGAATCCGCAAGTGACAGCTCGATTTATATCGTAGATGGCGATGGAAGAACCATCATGGCATCGGATGGAAAACCTCTCCCCACACAGCTTTTGTCCCGGATGGGAGGCAGTGGAGGGTTGTATGACCAAACCTTGAATGGAGACCCGAAAGTCATTTCGTACACCTCTTCCCAGAAGGAAGGCTGGAAATATGTATTAGTAACGCCCAGAAGCGTTTTTATGCAGCAAGTGATTTTGATTAAAAA
This sequence comes from Paenibacillus sp., assembly GCA_031254035.1. Taxonomy (GTDB): domain Bacteria; phylum Bacillota; class Bacilli; order Paenibacillales; family Paenibacillaceae; genus Paenibacillus_AQ. Next base: position 4,309 of record JAIRVF010000104.1, on the reverse strand, counting down.
GTGGACGATCGCCTTGTTCGCTATATGTATTGCCGTCGGATTATCGGCCGCTTTAATTTTTACATACCGAAACTACAGCCCACTGCGAAGAGCGGTAAACGCCATTCTCAGAGGGAAGGATTGGAGCAGCAAACCGTCTGTCAACGAATACGATTTCATTTTGCAGTCCATTGAAGGCTCCCTTCATGAAGAAAAAACATTGCGCAGCATGTTAGCCCAGCAAACTCCCGTTATTCGCTCCAATTATCTTACAAGGCTGATCCGGGGGCAGGTAGACGTGGATACTTCAGAGAAGGGCGGACAAGCGCTAAAGTTTATGGATATTTCATTTGTAAGCGATTGCTTTGCCGTGATCATTGTTCAACTTGACAGTATTTTAAGGTTTCATGAGGAGCAAAGCGAGGAGAAGTGGGCGCTCGCGAGATTTATCGTTTCCAACATCGGGATGGATATCATACCGGAGCCGCATAAATCTTTTGCTGTTGAGTTGGATCATGATCGGGTGGCCCTGCTGAGCAACTTCTCGGCGGAACAGTTGGGGGAAGCGGACCAGGTGATCAAAGAGATGGCCGAGTCGCTGAAAAACCTGATTGAGCAGCGTTTCAAAATCGATATTACCGTGGCTGTTGGCCTGCCGCATGCCGGGGCGAAAAGCATTGGCGAAAGTTATGCGGAAGCAACAGCGGCGCTTGAATACCGCATCATTAAGGGCGGAGGAACCATCATTTATTTTCAGGACATTAAGAATGTCCACTCGCTTTACTACTATCCGATCGACATCGAGGTGCAGCTCATTAATTTCGTCCGCAGCGGAGATACGCAAAATGTGCTGAAACTGCTGGACACGATCTATATGATGAATTTTGAATCGGGCAGTATCACGCCGGAATTCGGCAGATGCCTGTTCTTTAACATCACCAGCACATTCCTCAAAATTATGAATGCGACCGGGACGGACCAACATAATATATGGGGACGGGAAATTGATCTCATCAAGGATATCTTTTCCTATGAAACGGCGGAAAGCATGCATCAAAGAATCAAAAAGCTGTATGGTCTGCTGACGGAATCGCTTGTCACGGAGCGAACCGATCATAGCGTTCAGCTTCTGCAGGAGATGGAGTTATATTTGGAGGAAAATGTCACGGACCCGAATATGGGTCTCGGGATGATGGCTGAGCGTTTTGAGATGACGCCTCAATATGTATCGACTTTTTATAAGAAACAAAGCGGGACGAATTTGAGTGATTATATTGTCAGAAAAAGAATTGAGCTTGCCAAACAGCATATGTACGACAAGGATCTCACGAACGCCCAAATCGCGCAGCTCGTCGGATATACAAGCGACGTTGTGTTTATCCGTGCCTTTAAAAAGCTTGAAGGAGTAACGCCGGGTAAATACCGAGAGAACATGATGTCCTATGCTTCCGATGATGCTGGATAATGACATGCAAGGGGATTTCGCCGGTAAAGACCACTAACGGACACAGTTGCCGCTATCGAGGTCAATTTCGAGCATTATGATTTTTAACGGACACAGCGGCCGCTATATTAGCTAAAATGCACTTATGGCGATAGTTTACAGCAATTAAGTGTTGTGGTGACTGTTAGAATGTGAAAATCGCTGTTTTTGCGAAATAGCGTCCGTGGTGTCCGTTAAGTGTGAGAACTTTTGGAACAACCCCTTATTTACTGGCATAGACACAAAAGTTGGGCACAAAAATTGGCTTGGATGGCGGCGATAGCCCTGGTCTTCTGTTGTTTTTACCCCGCGTCACTATGGGTTTCGGATTCAATATCGGAAGCGATCCATTTTCGTTCTGGTTCCGGATAGGGGAACAATTCATGAAGGCGAATCGTTCTGCCCGCATCATTCTTGAATGTTACATGCTCGCGGGTGAGCTGCCGCGGGCTTTCCAGTCCACAAGCAGCAGCAAGAGCAAAGAGTCCTTCGCGAAGCTGCAGAATATAATTCATCACCCGCCACTGCTTTTCCTCGGGTGCCAGCGCAGCCATATATTTGGGATCCGTGGTTGTGACTCCTGCTGGGCATTTTCCGGTATGGCATTGCATGGCCATGATGCAGCCGCTTGCCATCATGAATCCGCGTGCCGAATTGACGGCATCCGCACCGATAGAGAGTGCGACCGCGACTTTGTCGGGGGTAATTAACTTGCCGGAGGCAAAAATTTTTATACAGTTTCTGACGCCGAAACGGCGGGCGACGTCGTCGAGTGCAATTAGAGCAGGGAATAAAGGAAGTCCCATCCCGTCGGCCATCGACTTGAACGTGGCCCCGGATCCGCCTTCGCTGCCGTCAACCGTAATGAAATCCGGATAAATACCAAGCTCGTTCATGCACTCGAATAACGGATACAAACGTTCCGGATCACCAACTACGATTTTGATGCCGACCGGCTTTCCGCCCGCTTCCTGAAGCCTTGCGATAAAACGCAGTGTTTGTTCCGCATTATGCAGAAACGGAAAGCGGTTAGGGGAATTGACGGTTTGGCCAATGGGGATCTTGCGAATAGCAGCAATTTTGGCATTAACCTTAGAACCTTCCAAGTGTCCGCCACGTATTTTAGCCCCTTGAGCGAACTTCAATTCAAACGCCTTGATATATGGTTCCGCCGCTTTCGCCTGGAATTCCTCGATCGAAAATTGTCCCGATTCATCTCGGAAACCAAACATTCCAGGACCGATTTGTGCGACAATGTCAACACCAGAAGCGAGATGATCCGGCGCAACGCCACCTTCACCGGTATTCATCCAGGAACCGCCCGCCATCTGGGCGCCGTTGCCTAGGGCTTGAATGTAATGTTCTCCAACCGCGCCATAGGATGTCGCCGAAGCGCCAAACATCCCCTTTAGCCGCCAAGGATGCTTGCGATGCCTGCCGACGATAATAACATCCTCGTCATCGTACAACCACTTCTTGGCTTCATCTGCGATAAGCTGTTCCTGCCGTGTAAACAAGCCCTCTTTCTGTATTTTGTACTTCATGGCTTGTACTTTTTCTGTATTATCAACCTTCAGTTCATCCACGAGTTTAGGAAACAGGTCGTTAGAAAGATAATAGCCCGCCTGTTCATAATCACGTTTGGAACCAAAGCTGATTAGATCCGTGCGATACTTCGCGGCAAACACAAGGCCAACGTAATCAGACCTGGAAAAAGGTTTGCCCTCTGTATCGCCGTCGAACCAGTACTGTCGGAATTCAGGACCCATCTTCTCAAGCAAATAACGAATCCAGCCCATATAAGGATGTGCCCGAATGATGGAATGCTGCGGCTTTTTGGATATGGCATACATATACCCAAAAAACAGGAGAGGAGGTACGAGAAAGAGCACTAACAAGAAAATAATGAGACCCATTTCCATATATTTAACTCCTTCGCAATTTTATTTATGTTCTTGTAATCTGGTTGAGAAAAAATATCGATACTCTGACGGGCTTTAGCGATCCCAAGGGAACCCGACGCCGAAACTGGCGGCGATGCGCTTGCTTTCTGCTCGCCGAAGTTTCCTCGCCTCGGCACGTGTTGAAGCCGATTGGTTGAGTTCGATTTCTACGGGGCTCTCCGGAATGATTCCCGGAACGGGCGTAGGCCGGTCTTGATCGTCCAAAGCTACGAACGTCAGAAACGCTGTCACGCAAACTTCCCGTTCACCGGTGAGTAGATTTTCATTGATCACTTTGACAAAAACCTCCATCGATGTGCGGTGCGTCCAAGTTACGAAAGCTTCCAGAACGACTTCATCTTTGGCTTTGACTGGAGCAATAAAATCGATAGAGTCCATGGAAGCTGTTACGCAAGTACACCGGGAGTGCTTCATGGCCGCCCTCGCGGCCACGTCATCGATGTACGCCACGAGTTTGCCGCCGAAAAGCGTTCCAAGATTGTTGGTGTCTAGCGGAAGCACATGATTGGAAAATACGGTTCTTGATTCTTTACAAAATTTATCTTTCATATAGAAACCTACCTTTCTTACATTTTTATTCCTTATTATATACTAATATCACTTTACAGGTCTTTTTACTCATTGATCCGAAGCCGGAATATAAAGCAGAATGATTGTACTTAAAAAACTCTGGGGAGATTGACAAGGCTGATGAAGGGCTGTCCCAAAAGTAATATGCTCCCCTTACGGTAGACAGGTGAAATAAATAAAACGACTATTGTAACGGGAGCTTTTTCATGCTTAATAAAAAATATAGTGCGTAAGAAAAACGTTATCGACGTACTCTCATAGAAGACAGACCGCGTTTAGCGGTAATTTTTCTTGCGATATAAGGATGCGAGAT
>JAIRVF010000154.1 GCA_031254035.1 Paenibacillus sp. | reverse complement strand
TCGTTCGGGTTATTTTTTTTGTCTCTACCGAATAAAAATTGTAATAATTCCAATAATGGTATTAAAACGGCGAGGCGATCAGAGATGAATTTAGCGGATTTGCTGACATATGCGGATATCGGCCAGCTGACTACCATTGCGGAGCATTACGAATGCGAATGCAAACGGAATTCCAAGCATGAACTGATCCAGAGCATTTTGGTTATGTTAACCCGCAGGGAATTTATCGAACAACAGGTCAGCAGCAGTTCCGTCAAGGATTTACGGCTCATGAACACCCTTTTGTTTGACGGTCGCAGCTCCTACAGCCTTGAAGAACTTCAGGCACTGATTGGGCAAACGGCTTTTGACAGCGAACTTAAGGACAAGCAGAAAAAGGCGGAAAGCCCCCGTGAAGCCATTGCGCGGTATAAACGAAGCGGATGGTTGTTCAACGGCATGACCGCAAGCACGAGATATTTGTTTCAGATGCCTAATGACCTGAAGGAAAGGTTCAGGCATGAATTAGGCATCGTGCTTCGCAAACAGGTGTGTAGGACAAGCGAGCCGGGCCTGTACCGAGAAGAACAAAATTTATGTGCGGATGATCTGCTGCTTTTTCTGCGGTACGTACGAGATCAGGAAATTGAACTAAATCAGGAATTCATCATGTATCGTAGGAATCAGCAACAGGTTATGGAGATGCTGCATGTGGGCGAGTCACTCGTCACCAAAGGCGGTTGGCGTTTTGGATATGGCAGAACATTCAGTTCGTATCCAGACCGGTTTGCTTTGCTGTATGATTTTGCATACTACCATGAGTACATTACGGAAGATGGACAGAAGCTGCGTTTGACCGCGAAAGGAACGGAATTTCTAGATGGGGGGATGAAGGAAAGCGTGATACAGATTTTTCGTTTCTGGTTAAGACTTTATAAGAAATCCGTGCCCAATCTTGCCTCTTTGGTATTTTGGGTAAGCGAGTGCGCTAAAGAGTGGATAACGGTCGCGTCGCTGCATCAGGCTATCGACTGGCTGATCAAGCCATACTATTATGATACCGCGGAATCCATCTTGAATGAACGAGTCCTCAAAATGATGCTTCATTTGGGTCTTCTCCGGATCGGGGAGAGTCAAGAACATGGAGCGGTCGTTCAAATTACGGCTTGGGGGCATAAAATTGCTAATAAAAGCTCCGTTTTGGGCGGGGGGAAACTTCAATCTTATGATTGACAAGAGCTGATCAATGTTGTTAAAATCACTCCCAAAAGTTAGGAGTGATGTGATATGTTATTGCGTTATGGTCAAAATATGCCAACGCTTCATTCTTCGGTTTATGTGGCCGAAGGTGCAAAAATTATCGGGGATGTTCGAATCGGAATGGACTCGAGTGTCTGGTTCAATGCCGTTCTCAGAGGCGACCTAGCACCGATTGTGATTGGTGAACGCTGTAATATTCAAGACGGAACCGTCGGACATGTTAATGCGGATGAACCGCTGATTCTGGCGGATGATGTATCCGTGGGACATTCCGCCATCATTCACGGATGTACGATAGGTAAGGGTACATTAATCGGCATGGGGGCCATTGTATTGAACGGCGCTGAAATTGGAGAATATGCTTTAATAGGAGCAGGTTCGATCGTGACCGAAAACAAAAAAATTCCACCCTATACGCTTTCCTTAGGTTCTCCCGCGAGAGTGGTTCGTGAATTAACGGAGGCAGATTTGCAAAGAATGTATCGCACGACGCAAAATTATGTGGAGAAGGGGAAGGAGTATAGGATGTTTTAAACCAATGCATGGAGGTGCATCCTATGGATAAAATGAAAGCTACGTATGAAGTCATGTTAGGGCTGGCTGCTGAAATGGTATGGGACGAAGCGTTGCGCAAACACCGGAGCGAGGAACTTTATCGAGAAATTGATCAGGCGCTCGCCTCCGGAGACGAATCGGCTTTCCGCAATCTAACGGATGAACTGAGGTTGCTGAATTAATAAAGTGTTATGGAAGAAATGTAAGTACCTTCAGGTACCTGCATTTCTTTTTTGCTTCTGTCCTAGCGGCATAATATACAATATAATGGAGAAAAATGATGGAAGGATGAAAGTCATGAAGTTCAGTGAAGTGGACGAGGCATCATGGCAGGAGTTGCAGCCTTATTTTGACACCTGTCTTATCCCATATACCGGACTAACCGGAAGTGAAAACCCAATGCAGGCTACTACAGCGCTTGAGCGTCTGCGAGATTTCATGGATCTGGTCGAAATTCCGTTTAAGGGAAGAATCATTACATATCCAGCATTCCAATACGGATTGCAACAAGATTTATCACTGTTGAATGAGATTTGCCGACAGATAAAAAGCACCGGATTCAAGTATGTGTTCGTCATGTCTGCTGACTGTGCGCTCCCAGAAAAGGATCTTCCGGAGGTGGATCTAATCCTGACGCGGCCCGAGTTTGAGGCGCTGGAAGGGAAGGAATTGGTGGCGGCTATACAAGAGAAAATCCAAAACTTATGGAATTGTGAACAACTGTCATAATTGTGACAGAAAATCAACAATTTATTTGGTTAATTCTTCAACTAGATAATAAAAAGACTGGATATTCTTGACGGTCTTATAAGGCTAATATATTATTATTATGTCCTAGTAAGTCCTGTGATAATAATCATTGAAAGCACTTTAAAGAACTTGGTTGACAAAGGGGGTTGAAGACATTATGAACAACCAAAATGATCACCATGAACCATCTGAAAAACCACTCGGGCGTAAAGAAATGTCCCGTCGACAATTTCTGGCTTATACTTTAGGTGGTGCAACCGCATTTCTGGCTATGGCACCTGTTCTACCAATGGTGCGGTTTGCAGTTGATCCCATTCTGCATAAAAAAGGTGAAGGCGAATTCATTAAGGTCGTAGAAGTAAGTAAGATTACCAACGAACCTCAGGAATTCACTTTTGAACTTGCACAGCAGGATGGATGGTATGCGAGCACAGCAACATTAACAGCTTGGATTCGTAAGGATGAGAATGGGAAAATCTATGCGCTGTCTCCGATCTGTAAGCATCTAGGATGCACAGTAGGCTGGAACAAAAATAAGAGTTTCCCGGACGAGTACCACTGCCCATGTCATGGCGCACGTTACGACAAACTCGGTAAGAACTTGGCTGTAGCCCCTAAACCACTCGATACGTATAAGATTAAAGAACAAGACGGTTGGGTGTATTTGGGACAGATTCAGCCAAATACTGAAGTGAAATAGGAGGCGTAGATTCGGATGTTTAAGAATGTCTACAACTGGATTGATGAACGTCTTGATGTCACGCCGATTTGGAGAGATGTTGCCGATCATGAAGTGCCTGAGCATGTGAACCCGGCACATCATTTCTCCGCATTCGTATACTGTTTTGGCGGATTGACGTTTTTTATCACGGTTATTCAAATCCTGTCAGGAATGTTCCTGACCATGTATTACGTACCAGACATCATAAACGCTTACAATAGTGTCGAGTACCTGCAAACGCAAGTGGCTTTTGGCCAAATCGTTCGCGGTATGCACCATTGGGGCGCGAGCCTCGTAATCGTTATGATGTTCCTACATACCATGCGTGTGTTCTTTACGGGTTCCTACAAAGCACCTCGTGAAATGAACTGGGTGGTTGGTATGCTTCTTTTCTTTGTTATGTTAGGGCTTGGCCTTACAGGCTACCTGCTTCCTTGGGATAACAAAGCGTACTTTGCTACAAAGGTTACCCTGGAAATCGCGAATAACGTTCCTTGGCTTGGACCAATCATTAAGGAATTCCTTCAGGGCGGAACCATTGTAGGCGCGCAAACGCTAACACGATTCTTCGCACTGCATGTATTCTTCCTCCCGGCCGTATTGCTCGTACTGATGGTGGGACACTTTATCATGATCCGCAGACAGGGCATTTCCGGTCCACTATAATAAGAAGGGAGGAATATCGATGGCACACGGAAAAAATTCGAAAGAAAAAGTTGTGTACGTAGGAGACTCCCGCGTAAAAAAAGGCAGCGGTTTTGTTACTCCTCCGGACTACACCGCGTTTCCGGGCAAATCGGAAGCATTCATTCCTAACTTTCTATTGAAGGAATGGATGGTCGGTGTTGTCGTTCTCGTAGGTTTTCTGGTACTTACCATCGCGGAGCCAGCTCCACTTTGGTTCCCAGCTAACCCGAGTGCGAATATCATTCCGATGCCGGACTGGTACTTCTTGTTCCTGTATCAATATTTGAAGCTTCCATATGCATCCGGTGATTGGGTCGTACTTGGTTCGATTGGCATATCCGGCGTAGCATTCGGGTCGCTGCTTCTGGCACCGTTTTTGGACACAGGTAAAGAGCGCCGTTTCTATCGCAGACCAATCGCTTCTTCTTTGATGCTTCTTTCTTTGGTCGCTATTGTTTACCTGACCAACAGCGCTTGGGCGCACTACAAAACGGAAATGGCTGATCAAGGTCAAGTACCTGAAAACATCCAACGTGAAGAAAAAGCTGCAGAGAATAGAGCCAAAGGTCTTCCAACGACAAGCGGCAATCAGCAAAAAGAAATCGCAATTGTCGATAAAGAGAATCCGGCAATGGAATCCTTTAAGAAAGCGGGCTGTATTAGCTGCCATGCTGCTGACATGAAGGGTGCCGGTGGTCCGTCGCTTCGCGGTGTTGGCGACAAACATGATAAAAATGCGATCCTGGGAATTATCAAGGATGGCTTTAAAGGAATGCCGAAGCAGTACGACAATGCAATTGCGGCAGGCCTGACCGATAAAGACATTGATAATTTAGCGGATTGGCTTTCTAAACAAAAGGTTGAAGCGAAATAAGCTGAATATACTTACAAAAAACCTGATCGTGGAAACGGTCAGGTTTTTTTAAAAAGATTGGAAACGGTTGCTAGAGTCCCGATCCAGTATTCTGCAAACTCTTCTAGTTTCATCTCGAGATCGTAAGGAGGGACGAAGGTGTCTATTTCGTTTTTCTGGAGCCGTACATTTTTAACCAACAGATTAGTCCTATGGCTTCTTTTTTGGTGCAATTTAGCAGGGACCATATACGGTTATATGTGGTATGGTGACCAAATGGAGTATACCCTAGCACATAACGCTATTTGGCAGGTTATATTCGTACCGGACAGCCCGACGGCCAGTCTTTTTTTCACAATTGGGGTTCTCTTCCTTTTATATCCTCCGAAGTGGCCATTTGTGAAGGGGTTCGGCTTATTAATGGAATCTCTGGCGGTAGTGACATCCGTGAAATACGGAATTTGGGCGGTAAGCATTATTTTTGCCGGAGCTTCTCTGGGAGAACATCTCGTATGGCAGGATTGGATGCTAGTAGCATCCCACCTGATCATGGTCATAGAAGCGCTATTGTTTGTGCGTTTTTTTGGCTTCGGCGCGATTATGCTGATTTCTGCGGCGGCGTGGACTTTTTTGAATGACATCGTAGACTATACATATGGCGTTTATCCATGGCTTCCGAACGTATTAAATGATCATCTCTTAGCTGTACAAAATTTTACGTTTGGATTAACCATGTTCAGTGTATTATTGGCTTGGCTTGCTGTACGTCTTGCCAAACGAAAAAAATAAAGCTAGTTCTACTGCAACTCCTTCTACCATACATTTTCAGTAGGAGGGATGTCCTATGTTGCGGAAAGTATCATTACATCTCAAACGAGATATCAGGATATGTTTATTGTTTTTTGTTGTTTTTCTTACGGCACAAGTGGGAGGGGTCCATGCTCTTGCTGATCACGTAAATACATCCGGAACATCGGTGGAAGATGCGACGAAGCAGGCACAGAGTTTAAGCCAGGCTGTAGAACGGATGTATCACTATGTACTTGCTGGAAATCTCAACGCTGTGAATCAGGATCTTCAGGAGGTCAATTCTATATTCGAGAATTCCTCGCTGCAAAAGCTAACCACGGTGGAAGGCATTCATGCCTTATCGGAAAGCATCATTGAAATGAAGGCGGCTGTGGCCCGGGTGAAAATTGATCCCGACCAGTGGCTTACAGCTTCGGCCAAATTAAGAATGGCTGCCGACAGTTTGAGCAATCCTAAGCAGCCGATGTGGCTTCAATATTATAAGCTGATCCGTGAGGAACTCAGCCGAATGAAGTCAGGAGTGGACAAAGGCGAGTTCCTGGCTGCAAAAGAAGCATACGATCGCCTTCAGAATCATTATGAAATTATTCGCCCTGCTATAGTAATCCAGCGCAAGCAGGCTGAAGTTACGATGGCGGACTCCTGGCTTTCCTATGCTGGAGGGCTGGTGAATGCAGTTCAGCCAAAACCGGCCGAGATTCAGAGCATGATTGAGCAGGGCGAGGAAATGTTTAATGTGTTATTTGGCAAGAAAAAGGATTACCCGGCGTTCGCGCCTTTTAATCAGGTCAACAACTCATGGCCATGGCTTTTGTGGGGCGGAGCATTTATCGTCGTTATTCTGGCTTATACGGCATACCGTAAATACAAAGGCGAACGGGATAGTATTAAAAGCATGACTCCTAAGTGGTGAAATAATTGGTTAACAAGTGGTGAATAAGTGTTGAAAAAGAGCTCCCTGAACGGAAGGTTCAGTGGAGCTCTTTTAAACATATCAGAAGGCTTAACATCCACAGCGCTCACCTCACAAGATGTCAACTGCTGGTTTTTATTTTGGGCCTATCAGAAAGTATAAAATTGTCTTATGTATATTCAGGTTTCCTTGAATCCTTCGCCCAACACGTCATGAACGTCATTGATTATGACAAAGGCACGAGGGTCAATGGATTTTACGATCTCATTTAACCTGCGGATCTCATGTCTGGCGACCACACAATAAACCATATGCTTGGCCTGCTTGGAGTAAGCCCCGATGGCGGGAATCAACGTGACGCCCCGATCCATTTCGATGGTGATTTTGTCGGCAATCTCTGGCGCATGATCGCTGATGATGGTAAAGGCTTTGGCGGCATTAGCCCCTTCTTGGATGAGATCGATCATTTTTGATGCAATAAAGACCGCTACAAAGGTATATAGTATTTTCTCTCTCGGGATAAAGAATAGGGAAGCGCCGATAATAATAACGTCGATCGCCAATATGATTTGCCCCATGCTCCATCTGAATTTACGGTTACAGATTCGTGCCACGATATCAGAACCGCCCGTCGTTCCGCCGTAACGGAATACAATGCCGAGTCCTGTTCCAAGTGTCACACCAGCATAAAGGGTGGCGAGAATATAGTCTCGCTCGGTTTGGAAGGGTGTAATCCAGCCTGTATGGATCAATTTTTCAAAAAACCACAGAAAAAAGGTTAGAGAAGCGATGCCGACGCCTGTGTATACCATCTGCTTTCCGCCAAGGACTTTCCAGCCAAGTAAAAAGAGCGGAACGTTCAGCAGCAGGGTGGAGAGAGCTGGCGGTATGCTAAAAGCATAGTTCAGCAGAACGGTGACACCGGTAACACCGCCCTCCATTAATTGGTTGGGAATGATGAAATAGAGCAGTCCGAAGGCATAAATTGCAGATCCTAAAATAATTGGCAAAATCATTTTCATTGGCACGAACCATTTTGATACACTCATAAAATCCCTCACATGGATGAAAGTAGGAAGAATTTGTTCTTCGCTCCAGTCATAGTATACCTTTTTCCAAGGGATTTAAAAAAGATTTGTTTTCATTTCTGCTTTGCGATAACATATGGAGTAAACTGATAACCTGTCTGATGGGTGGCAGTATTGAAGAGGAAGAAAAAGAGGGTGGCTCATCGAGATGGAGAAGTCTTTGGCTGAAATGCAGAAGGAAGTCGACAGATATATTTCCCAGTTCAAAGAAGGATATTTCAGTCCTTTGTCCATGTTGGCGCGGATGACGGAAGAGGTCGGCGAGCTGGCGCGCGAGGTGAACCATAGCTTTGGTGAAAAACCGAAAAAAGCTACGGAAGAAGAAAATTCCATCGAGCTTGAGCTCGGTGATATTCTGTTCATTACGATATGTTTTGCCAATTCCTTGGGGATTGATCTGACCGAAGCGCATGACAAGGTCATGCATAAGTTCAATACGCGTGACGCCAACCGGTGGACCAAAAAGGACACCGAATAAGCCCGTCATACATATGCTGTACAATAGCCCGTAATAAAAGGGGGTACAGCAGAATGAAGTCAGAACAATTTGTCCGTAATGCATATCATTGCATTTTACAAAATGATTTCGAAGGAGCTCTTCAATGGTTCGAGGCGGCTGCCGCAGAGGATCCAGAATCTCCAGAGATCCATTACCGGTGCTCGGTGACCTATGCGAGAAGCAGCAGGCTTGAGAAAGCGCTCGAGCATGCGCATAAAGCCTGTGAATTGGATCAGGAGAAAGCGGAGTATCAACTTCATCTTCAGCATCTCCAATCCATGTGATTGGTTCAGGACGCAAAAAAGGTGATTGATTCCGATATTTTGGCGCCTACCAGCGAGTTATATCAGACGGTATCCATGCTGAAAGAAGCTGTACGGCTCGATCCTCTTTACGAGGAGGCGTATATTTGGCTCGCGCTGGCGTACAGCCAGTTAAATGAACACGCATTTGCTATTGCTTCATTAAAAGAAGTCATTGCTCTTCAGCCGCAGGATCATGGACTGCATGATATGCTTGATCAGCTCAAAAACCGGTTGAGCACTTATTTACATGATTCAACTACGTAGCAGAGGATTTTGCAAATCCAGTGCAAAAAGAAAGCGGGGGAATGCTGATGTCAAATCAGATTAAAGTTGCGGTAGCTGGTGCAGCTGGAAGGATGGGGAAAGAGGTTGTCAAATTGGTTCTGGAGGATGCGGATCTGCAGCTGGTAGCTGCTGTGAGCCGTTCCCAGGAAGGGATGGACGCAGGTACGATCGTAGGATTGCCAGATTGCGGAATCAAGCTGACAAGCGATCTGGAACTTGCACTCGTGGAAACGAAACCGGACGTTCTCGTTGACTTCACAACGCCGGAATTTGCATATACAAATACGGCTATGGCGGTTGCCCATGGTGTTCGCCCGGTTGTCGGGACTACAGGTTTCACTCCGGAACAAATCGAAGAGTTGGACAAGCAGTGCCAAAGTAAGGGGATTGGCGGATTGATCGCCCCGAACTTCTCTATTGGCGCCATTCTGATGATGAAATTTGCCGCTCAGGCAGCTAAATATTTCCCGCATTTGGAGATCATGGAGTTTCATGGCGACCAGAAGCTGGATGCTCCTTCCGGAACAGCTATTAAGACGGCTGAGATGATCGCCCAAAACCGTGAAGAAATCCGCCAGGGCAATCCAAAAGAAGAAGAGACGATTGAAGGTGCGCGTGGCGGTTATTACAACGGCTTCAGGATTCATAGCGTGCGTCTTCCAGGTGTATTTGCGCAGCAGGAGGTTATTTTCGGCGGTTTTGGTCAGACTTTGAAGATCCGTCACGATTCTTACGAACGTGCAGGCTACATGCCTGGCGTAAAATTGGCGATCGAAAAGGTTTTGGGCTATACAGGCATGGTTTACGGATTTGATCACTTTATCGAGTAGCTCTCAAAGGAGTTGGACAGAATGAAAATCGCATTTATCGCACATGACCGCAAAAAGGATGAAATGGTCAATTTCGTTACGGCTTATGAAAATGTATTTGAAGGTCATGACCTTTATTCTACCGGAACTACGGGTCAACGGATTATGGAAAATACAAACCTGAAAATTCACCGCTTTATGTCAGGTCCGCTTGGCGGCGATCAACAGATTGGGGCGCTAGTCGCGGAAAACAAAATGGACTTAATCATCTTCCTGCGTGATCCGCTGATGGCACAGCCGCATGAACCGGACATTAACGCACTGCTTCGCCTTTGTGATGTTCAGGGCATCCCGCTTGGCACCAATATCGCTACGGCGGAAATTTTGGTGAAAGCATTGGATCGCGGAGATTTCGCTTGGCGCGAACTCGTACATAAATACAAGCCTGGTGTTGATGAATGAGCGAAACACTTGACATTTTGGTGTTCGGAGCTCATGCAGACGATGCCGAAATCGGCATGGGCGGAACAATCATCAAACATGTGGAAGCGGGATATCGCGTAGGCATCTGTGATCTAACGTTTGCCGAAATGTCTTCGAACGGAACACCTGAGCGGCGGCGGATGGAAGCGGATAGCGCAGCAGAGATTTTGGGGCTCACGATGCGGAGCAACCTGGGACTTCCAGACCGTGGGCTTTTTATCACACCGGAGCATGTGGGAGCCATTACGGAGGAGATTCGCCGGCATGCACCACGGATCGTATTTGCTCCGTATTGGGAAGACCGTCATCCAGATCATGTTGCCTGCAGCAAGCTGGTTGAAGGAGCCGTATTCAATGCCAAGCTCCGGCGCTATATGCCGGACAAGCCGGCCGTCCTCATAGACCAATTGTATTTTTACTTCATTAATGACATGGGCCGAGCCGATTTGATGGTAGACATTACGACCCTGCAGGAGAAGAAGGAGCAAGCGCTGCTTTGCTACCGCTCTCAATTTGAAAGCTCTTTAAGCGAGGAGGATGCCGTTTCGACTCCGCTTAATCAAGGGTATATCGAACGCGTACGCTCCCGGGACAAGTTAACCGGCCAGCGTAGGTTGGTTACGTATGCGGAGGGCTTTGCAACACGGTCACCTTTTCTTGTGGATAAATTCATGACGAAATGACAATAAAACAGTCAGGGCTGATCTTCAGTGATGATTTGAAGGTCAGTTCTGGCTATTTAGCGCTTAAGGGAATAATATGATCATATAATGTTCGGGTGAAGGAGGTAGGTTAAATTGAGCCAACCATTAAAAATAGGTATAACATGCTATCCGTCCTTGGGTGGTTCCGGCGTGGTGGCTACCGAGCTTGGGAAGCTGCTGGCCGAAAAAGGCCATCAGGTCCATTTCATTGCACACAGCATACCGTTTCGTTTAGGCGGGACTTTCGATAAAAATATTTTCTATCACGAGGTAGAAGTCAGCGATTATTACGTATTCCGCTATCCGCCTTATGATATGTCCCTGGCCACGAAAATGGCACAGGTCGCGAAAATGCAGGAGCTGGATGTTTTACATGTTCATTATGCGGTACCTCATGCCGTTTGCGCGTTTCTTGCTAAGCAGATGGTTGGTGACCAACTGAAAGTTGTAACAACGCTGCACGGTACGGACATAACTGTTCTAGCCCAGGACGAGTCGCTTAAAGATCTGATCAGGCTTGCGATTAACGAAAGTGACGCCGTTACGGCAGTTTCGCGGGATTTAATCCAGGAGACGCGTGAGGTGCTGGATATTACAAGAGACATTGATTTAACCTACAATTTTGTGGATAAACGGATTTATTATCCGCGGGATACGGCTTCGTTACGCGGCGATTTTGCCGAACCGCATGAAAAAATACTAATGCATATTTCCAACTTCCGTCCTGTTAAGCGGGTGGGGGATGTGGTTGATATTTTTGCAAAAGTAAATGAAAAGATTCCGTCAAAGCTGCTGTTTGTCGGGGAAGGCCCAGATCTGCCGAGAGTGCAGTGCAGAATCCGTGAGCTTGGTTTGCAGGATAAAGTGTTTTTCCTTGGGAAACAGGATGAAATCGCCCAAGTCATCTCGCTTGCGGATGTTTTGCTGCTTCCATCAGAAAAGGAGAGCTTCGGTTTGGTTGCTTTGGAGGCAATGGCATGTGGGGTACCAACAGTCGGTTCGGTTGCCGGAGGTATTCCTGAACTTGTCGTTCATGGCGAAACTGGATTTCTCGCGCCGATTGGGGATACAAAACGCATGGCGGATTACACGGTCCAACTGCTGTCGAGCGACGCGCTTGCTGCGACTTTCAAGGAGGCCTGCATCAAGAGAGCTTGCCGAGATTTTTCCGATGGGTTGATCACGCAGCAATATGAGCAAATATATTACCGTGTACTTGGACGCGAAATTCCAGGGCTTAACTCGGTTTGCGGTTAACCTGGCCGCGGAGAGCTGCAGGCAGGAGGTATTACTATTGTGATTCGTTGGAAACAGGCTGACGTGGAAATGGCGCATCATGGACAGGAAGTAGTTGCAAAGCTACTAGAACATGGATATGAAGCCTACTGGGTGGGCGGCTGCGTTAGGGATGAGCTTATGGGCAGAGCGGTGCATGATATGGATATTACAACTTCCGCACGGCCGGAAGAAGTGGAGGCCATATTCGAACGAACCATACCTACGGGGATCGAGCATGGAACGATTACGGTCCTCTGCGGTTCTTACCCTTATGAAGTCACGACATACCGCGTCGAGGGGGCCTATGAACAGCATCGAAGACCAGCAGAGGTAGAATTTGTCCGTGATCTGAATGAGGACTTGATGCGGCGAGATTTCACGATCAATGCGATGGCGCGGGCCATCGACGGTTCCATTATCGATCCATATCAGGGCGAGAAAGATTTGAAGAAAGGGATCGTCCGCTGTGTGGGTGATGCCAGGACCCGGTTCCAGGAGGATGCGCTGCGCATGGTCCGCTGCATCCGGTTCGCTTCGGTTTTCGGATTCGACATCTCTTACCGCACCTGGAGAGGACTGCTTGAAGAACAGGAGAATATCCGGTATGTCGCGATGGAGCGTTTTCGGGTTGAACTTGAGAAGCTGATGGAAGGAAGCAGACCTTCAAGGGGATTGGGGCTGCTTCACCGAAGCAAGCTGCCGGCCTACGCCAAAGTTCCGTTTACATATGAAATGGATCAACGTCTGGTTGCGATTATCGATGACATACCATCATCCGATGTGGTGGTCCGCTTTGCTTTGCTTCTATTTGCTTGTGGATTAACTGCAGAGGAATCGCACAACATTCTTAGAAATTGGACCTTTGCCAATGCGGTACGGGAACAAATCGCAGGCATATTGAACGTAGGCGAAGCTGTGGGGGAAATGGATACGCGCATTTCTTACAAGCTGCAATGGGCTCAGATTGTGCTTCGCTACGGCCGGGATTCGGCCGGGAAATGGCTTCAGATGGCTAAATCTTTGAAGTCAGGGGAAGCGCATCCCTTTCCGCCTGAGGTTCTAGAGAATGGATGGGATTGGACGCAGGAAATGAACGTATATCATTTATCTGAGCTGTCTATCACAGGGAAGGATGTGCTTGTCCTCTCCGGACGTAGGGGGGGGCCTTGGGTTGGCGAGATATTAAATGAGCTGCTGCTCAAGGTTGCCACTCAAACCCTGTCCAATGACAAAGAGGTATTAATTGAAGAAGTGAAAAGGGTGATTTCCTTCAATGAGTGAAAAAGAAACACTTCTGGATTTGCTGCTTGCAAGCCCGCAGGAGTTCGTATCCGGCGAGGAGATCAGCCGCAGGTTGTCCGTTAGCCGGACGGCGGTTTGGAAACAGATCAACAAGCTGCGGGAAGCAGGGTATGAATTTGAAGCTGTACCTCATAAAGGCTATCGGATTCTGAATAAGCCGGAACGTCTGGAGACTTTGTCGCTTATCGAAGCGTTCAAAACAAATACCATTGGCAAAAAGCTGAAAGTGTTGGAATCCACCATTTCCACCCAGGAGGAGGCCAGAGTGCTGGCTGAGGCTGGAGCCCCTGAAGGAACCCTCGTGATCGCGGAAGAACAGACAGGCGGCAGAGGAAGAATGGGACGCAGATGGCTTTCGCCCAAAGGTAAAGGTATTTGGATGAGCTTGTTGCTGAGGCCAAAACAACCACTGCATTGTATGCCCCAGCTGACATTGCTTACAGGAGTTGCCGTCTGTCGGGCGGTACGGAGAACAACAGGCGTCATGGCCGGGTTAAAATGGCCAAATGATCTGCTGGTCAATGGTCGCAAAATCAGTGGGATATTGCTAGAATCCGCAGCTGAGGACGAGTATGTGCGCTATTGCATTACCGGGATCGGCATCAGCGCCAACCTGGATATGGATGATTATCCGGAGGAGCTGAAAGATGCAGCGACCTCCCTTAAAATAGAAGCGGGCGAAAAGGTCGACCGTGTTCAGCTTATAGCGGCGGTATGGGAAGAATTCGAGGCACTTTATGCGCTGTACCAAGAGGAAGGCTTCGGACCCATTGCTTCGCTGTGGGAAGCGTTGTCCGTCACGTTAGGCAAGCCGGTAACCGTCTATACGGCAAGTGGCCCCGTTTCCGGAAAAGCGGACAAGCTGGATCCGAGCGGAGCTTTGCTGGTGATCACGGACGACGGACGACGAGTGCCCGTTTTTTCGGGAGATGTCAAGCTTAGCCGTTGAGAATCACCACAAAGCGCCCGATTATTGTAGTTAAATATCATACTTTAGAACTTGATAATGAGGCGAATGTAGTGCAGAGGACGAAAACGATAAAACGGTCTTGCGCAACTAGGAATTTACGTTGATAAACGTTTTTGATATACTGACTTGTAGAGGCGGTATCGGCAGTCTGACCGAGCTGCACTCTACATGTGTCATGTAGCATCCATAACAGCAAAATGCCGCATACGTTGGATTCTGCTCTGAGCCGAAGGGACCGAGACAGAAGGGACGATCGCAAGTGACTCTTTTTTGCCCTTTCGGAACTTTTTAGTGAGATACTAAAAGGTTTTTTTGTTTTTGCTTCAAGTGCATGTTCAAAAAGGCTTCGTGATCAAAAAGCGGACTTTTTGAACAACCTCTAAAAAAATTCCGAATTGGAAGGGGCTGCAAAAATGGCAGTTAAACCACTCAATATCGTAAAAATGAAAAAAATGAAACAGGAAGGCATCGCGCTCAGCATGGTGACCGCTTATGATTACCCTACGGCACGTCTTGCGGAAGAAGCGGGCGTGGATATGATCCTTGTCGGTGATTCACTGGGGAATGTCGTGCTCGGCTATGACTCGACGCTTCCGATCACGATCGAGGATATGGTGTATCATACACGCTCTGTTGTACGTGGGGCAGGAAACACCTTTGTTGTCGCGGACATGCCATTCATGACATATCACGGAAGCATTGATGAAACATTGCGCAATGTGCGCAAGCTCATGCAGGAAGGCCATGCCCATGCCATCAAAATGGAAGGTGGGAAGGAAATCTGCGGCACAGTGAAAGCAATCGTCGAAGCAGGTGTTCCGGTTCTCGGGCATATTGGCTTGACGCCGCAGTCGGTGAACCAGATCGGTGGCTATCGCATTCAAGGCAAGGATGAGAAGGATGCCCAGCGTCTTCTGGAGGATGCCAAGGCATTGGAACAAGCAGGGGCATTTGGCGTCGTACTGGAGCTCGTAACCGAGCAGGTCGCGGAATACATTAGTTCACAGCTTTCCATTCCTACGATCGGTATTGGTGCTGGACGCGGGGTCGATGGTCAGGTACTGGTATTTCATGATATCTTCCAATATGCTTCCCCATATCGCTCCAAAAAATTTGTGAAAACATTCGGCGATGCGGGAGCTTTGATCCGCGAAGGTTTGGCACAATACGTCAAAGAAGTAAAAGAACGTTCCTTCCCGGACGAAAGCCATGTCTTCACAGCTGAAGATCATGTCGTAGAAAATTTATACGGCCCAGGCCGGGAAAAGGTGGATCAAGCATGAAAGCCGTCAGAACGATTTCGGAACTTAGAGAACACATCCAGCATTTAAAAAATTCATCGGACCTGTCTACGGTTGGTCTGGTACCTACGATGGGGTATTTGCATCAAGGTCATGCCAGCTTGATTTCAGCGGCCAGGGGAAAATCGGATATCGTGGTCGTTAGCATTTTTGTGAATCCGATTCAATTTGGGCCGGGAGAAGATTTTGAGACCTATCCGCGTGATGAAGACAGAGATTTGGCCGTTGCGGAAGCAGCAGGAGCCGATCTGGTATTCCTTCCATCGGTGGATGTAATGTACCCAAAACCAACGAAAACGAAAGTAGCAGTTTCCGAGGTTACCTCTGGTCTCTGTGGCGCTTCGCGCCCCGGACATTTTGATGGGGTAACGACGGTAGTGAGCAAACTATTCCATATCGTTCAGCCCAACCACGCTTTTTTTGGAATGAAGGACGCGCAGCAGGTCGCTGTGATCGAGCAGATGGTATTTGATCTGAATTTTAATGTCACCATTGTCCCATGTCCGATTATTCGTGAAGAAGATGGACTGGCGCTTAGTTCTCGCAATGTTTATTTAAGCCCGGAAGAACGCTCGCAAGCTCTTGTGTTGTCACGTTCGCTGCGGGAGACGAAAAATGCTTTGGAAATCGGACAGATTCGTACCGCCGGCGAAGCAAGAGAACTATTGGTAAAAATCATCGGTGAGTCATCGATAGCCGTGATTGATTACACTGAAGTGATGGCCTTTCCAGAACTTTCGCAGCTGGCGGATGGATCTAAAGTGCTTGAGCAAGGCGAATCTGTTCTGATGGCCCTTGCCGTAAATTTCGGTAAAACCCGTTTGATCGATAACTGTTTGATACATCCAAAGGGGGAATAAGACCCATGTTTAGAGAGATGATGAAATCCAAAATACACCGCGCGACTGTAACCGAAGCTAACTTGAATTATGTAGGCAGCATCACCATTGATGAGAACTTAATGGAAGCCGCGGATCTTCTTGAAAACGAAAAAGTGCAAATCGTCGACAACAACAATGGCGCCCGCCTTGAAACCTACGTGATTCCAGGGCCTCGCGGCAGTGGTGTGATCTGCCTGAACGGAGCCGCTGCGCGAATGGTTCAGCCTGGGGATACAGTTATCATTATGTCTTATGCGATGATGTCAAACGAGGAAATCAAAACACACAAGCCTACAGTTGTATTCGTCGATGAGTTCAATAAACCGATGAAGACTGCGGATAAAGAAATACACGCTACCATTATTTAAAGAGGTTGTTCAAAAAGTCCGCTTTTGATCACGTAGTGAATCAAGAAGCAGGCTCGACATCGAATCTTGAATTCAGCCGGGCCTTCCGGTGCTCACGTACCCACTACAAGAAAATGCTTACGAAGTCGTTTTCTACGAAAACGTGTAGCTCCGCTCCTCAGTCCCTAGCTTCATCCAACTTAAGCGTTTTGAAAAAACGCACATCGGAAGCATAAGCTTCGGTGCTGAAAAC
>JAIRVF010000141.1 GCA_031254035.1 Paenibacillus sp. | reverse complement strand
CAATCCTTGGCCCAGGACGGCACCAGACCCCATTTCAACTCGCCCAGCCGAAGGCGACTGCCGTCATGAATAATGGACAAAACCATTTGCGTCGGTGCAATATTGTATTGTGGACGGTGATAAGGTATCGAATATCCGGGATCCAGTTCATACCGGAGCATCAGCTCTTCCAAGGAAACAATCAGTGTAAAACGTCCGCACATGAGGCATCCCTCCTACAGGCCTTCTCCGATGGTATCAAGATCATGAAACATGATAGGCACCGGCTGACCTTACTTCCTCTAGTGTAGCGTTATATGCCGCTTTCCGCCACTGCGCCGATCGTTTGATCAAATATATGCTGTAATGATCGTGACTCACGCCAGCCGCCAGGTATCATTTGAAAATTTTCGATATATATTTACTCATTCCAATACTGATCTCAGCACGTACCAAATCCCGCATCATTGCGAACTTATCCTCATAGCCACGACATACATACCGGTAATGAAGGGCACTATCAACCTTTTCCTCTTCAAAAACTTTTATATTTCGTTCTCGAAGAGTTTTTTGTATCGAAACTAAGTCAGCATGAATATGGTTCATTAACACTTCCGATGCGGTGACGTATAGTTTCTTCAAGGGATATTGAGACATCTCAATCGTTTTGCGGTTATTTTCTACAATAGTTATCATAATCGGCAAAAGAACGTATTGACGTATTTTCTCCAACTCCTCAGTAGTTGGAAAATTAGCTTTATTTAAATGGGGAGTTTGCCTTTCATTGTGCTGTTTACGATGTTCAGGAAGAAGCATTCTGCTGGATTCCCAGCGCCCGTTGCCTTCAAGTTTCTTACTCATTTATAATGCCCCCCGATTTTAACACTCCGTTCCATGGCTTGAGCTGTATCTAATAAAGAAGAGGCTCGAAGAATGGCTGTACTGCCAAAACGATGCTTAATTTCATCGGTAGTGCGTTCCAGGCTGCGAATTCTCTCCCGGTTTCCAAACAACGTAAGTTGATATTGATCATCCTTACTTATCCCTGACAGTGTCACGCCAATCTTGCGAACAGGAAGCCCATTCCAATGCCGACGGAACAATGCACGGGCCGCTTCATAAACCTCGTTTGTTATGTTCGTGGGATCCGGCAATGTCGTTTGTCGATTGAAACCTGTAGGCATGTCAAAATTAGCCCCTTGAGCTCCGGCAAACACGACACGCCCCATGTAACCCTTAGAACGGCAGCGCCGGCATACCTCTTCTGATAATTCCAATAAAATAACATCTATTTCACCGTCTAATTCACCATAGTCTCGTGGAAGCGTCATTTGATGGCCGACTGCTTTTTGCGGTTCAAATAGCGTCCCTGGTGTAACTGGACTTGGGTCTATTCCGTTTGCCGTCTGCCAATATAGCTCGGCTTGAATGTCACTTTGTTTTCCAAAGCGTAATCTCATTCGTCTTTTTAGTTCATATAAGTCCATTATTCCAAGATCACCAATCGTTTGTATCCCCATACGCATGAAATGTGCGGTCATTCGTGATCCTACCCAGAACATTTTGTTAATTGGCAACGGCCAAAGCAATGTTTTTACTTTATTTTTGGGCAAAATAAATACGCCATTCTCATTTTTCTTGGCCCAGATATCTGTGGCCATTTTCGCGAGTACTTTCGTTGAGCTGATACCCACGCGTGCCCAAACACCTGTCATTAGTTTTATTTTGGTTTGGATCTGCCGAACGATTTCATCAATTGAACCGAAATATGACAAAGAAGCTGTCACGTCTAAAAACTGCTCATCACATGAAAATGGCTCCACCAAATCCGTGAAAGACTCGAATATCTCCGAGATCATCAATGAAACGTCGATATATGTCTGCATTCGTGGACGAATAACAACTAGTTCAGGGCACTTTCCGATTGCTTCCCCTAGCGTTTCAGCCGTTGTGACACCAAAACTTTTAGCGATTGGACAAGCGGCTAGAATAATTCCGCTTCTACGCTCCGGAGACCCTGCAACAGCCACAGGTTTATCTCGATATTCGGGATGCGCTGCTTTTTCTACGGAAGCATAAAATGATTGACAGTCTACAAGCATAATCACGCGATCCACAAAACCCCTCCTAAATGCGAATATTAGTTCGTATTGATTATTATACACCGAACATACATTCGTTATGCAAGTGGGTTTTTCTGTATTTTCCAAATAATTGCTAAATTCGTTGCAGCCGAGTATCTTTAATTTCTACTATTAGCATCATACTAAAAAGAGACTTCACAGCCATCCGCTACAGAAATAAATTCCTATGCTATTATTAAATTATCCCAAAAAGGTTGAGGTGGTTTTATTGGGAATCTACTATTAAATTAAATTGCTTAAGATGTCAAACAGTACGCCCATTAGGAATAGGAAGCTTTGGATTTTCTGTGCATCAACAAAGGATTTTCCGAAAAATCTCCTCTCACAATTGAATTAGTTTTGTTTTAACTGTGGACACATAGAGTTGATCGCTTGAGAACCCTCCGATATACATATACATACTGCGGTGGATTTGATTACCACAAAAGTACTAGTATGAAAGATATAGTTACTTTGATTCTGGTCTTTGAGGGACTTTTAGAACCTGCGATAAGAACTTTTAGAGTTTGTTTTGCCGAAGGACTGGCACTTACTCAAGAAAAAATTGATGGCTACTTCACCTAACACGATATATTCACGCATTGGTCCATTCGGTCCTCGGTCCGCCCAAGGCATTCCGGAGAAGTGGATTCAGGCTGACACACCTTCGAGGCTAAGTCCGTCGGACCCGGCACGTAATTTCGTTACGCTAACGGGCAGATTTGCACAATTATTACCGCAGTTTAATCAACTTCAAAACAAGAAGGAGAAAAGACTTATGAATACTACACCTGGCAAATTAACAGGTCGAATTGCAATAGTAACAGGTGCAAGTCGCAGTGCAGGAATCGGTGCTGCAGTGTGCAAAGAGTTGGCCTATCTAGGTGCTGATGTATTTTTTACACACTGGGTTAGTTACGATCAGCAGATGCCCTGGGGCAGCAATAACGAGGAGCAAAAGCAACTTTGTGAGGAAATACGCTCCATGGGCGTTCGTTGCGAACATCTAAGGATGGATCTTTCTGTACCTGAAAGCTTTGTGGATTTATTAAATAACGTTGAGCAAAATCTAGGGAAACCTTCCATTCTTGTCAACAATGCTTGTTATTCAGTTAACGATGACTTAGCCACGATTACCCCAGAGTCTTTGGATGCACACTACGCAATTAATGTTAGGGCGGTAACTATGCTTAGTGTGGAGTTCGCTAGACGATTTACGCAATCGGCAGGTGGCCGAATTATTAATATGACATCGGGCCAATCACTAGGTCCCATGGCTGGTGAAATCTCTTATGCCACGACGAAAGGGGCAATTGATGCTTTCACACGCACTTTTGCAGCTGAGGTGGGGCCGAAAGGCATCACCGTAAATGCGATAAATCCTGGCCCCACAGACACCGGCTGGATGACTCCTGACCTACGACAACAGCTATCTAAGCAATTTGTAACAGGTAGAGTAGGATTGCCTAAGGATGCAGCTCGTCTGGTTGCATTCTTAGCCACCGATGATGGGGAGTGGATTACCGGCCAAGTATTACATTCCACGGGTGGGTTCAACTAACGGGAAAGTACCTGTCAGAGACGGGGCGAGCAATGAACCAGGCCGTAACATAAAGTGAATCTTGCTGCGTCGTCAAAAAGGCCTCGCAAGAGGGAAAAGAGGAAGCCGAGTCCCGAGCTTATGGACGAAGTGGAGCAGATGATCGGGTGATGTTAAGGCATAATCAATTTTCGTAGATCAGGAAACAAAGCGAATGTCCCTGTAGGGGACAACGCTTTGTTTTTTTTTGATGGCGCAACCTTCGACTCTTTTATCATTAGTTTCCTGGTGCGCTTCGAAATGTGCAAAATAAAAAGTGTCAAATACCTTTTATTTTTTGTATCAGGAACACTTGTTCTTATTTTATCTAGCCTAACGGGAAATTATTCTCTTTTCAAGCGGAATTATTTGCAAAAAAGGACTGCCTGCCAGCTGAGGTCTGATCATCATTTCCATTGTTCCTAGTTGCAAAGGAGCGGAGACCTATAAATGGAGCTGCTAAAAGTAATAAGATAGTCATACTATCCTTATCGGGTATTATTCATTTTTTAAGGTGTGTTGGTACCACAAGTCCCGGCTGGGACTCGATTCTTATTTTTAAAAACTCATGAATTTTGGAAAACATTGTTTTGACGCGGTTTTTCGCTGTTTCTTTATCGGACTAAGGTATCAATTTTGTAACCATTATGGATAAAGATGTTAAAATGACCACAACTTTAGAAAATTTTCGACGTATACATAACCAATTGCCGCCCTAGCAAGGGGAAAATACAGCCCGTCATGTTTCTGAATATGCCTATACCGAAGTTAACGCGGTTGTCCATTCATTGTCTCCAGGCTTAAGCGGATAGGTCGCTAGGTTCTGAAAATTCCTTCCAGTAGCCTGGTTTACAGATTGACAAACTTCGTTAAGAATTAACTTATGACAAAAATTGAGAGTGCCAGGCCAAGAAAAGGCGCATCAAAATCGAGGTGAGAACTTTCAGGCGATGATCAAACGCAAAACATTATTTATTTGGATCTCCGCAGCTACCGTTCTCATTGTTGGAGGGATTATTGCTGGGCTTGTGATAAGCGCTCCGACGGAAGCGGCATACAAGGATCAAGATGGAACCAAGCTCACATTTACGACCCAGGGCGATCGTTTTATGCGATATGAAAAGGATGGACACTGGAAGGAAATATTTGTGAAGGGCGTTAATTTGGGAGCTACGGTACCAGGCCATTTTCCGGGCGAACTTCCAGCTACCGAGGAGGACTACCTGCGTTGGTTCAAACAGATCGACGAGATGGGAGCAAACGTCATCCGCGTGTACACGGTACATCAGCCTGTATTTTATTCGGCTCTCGTGAAATACAACAAAGATAAGGGCGATAACCCTTTGTATTTCATGCAGGGGATCTGGTCCCCTGAGGAAGAATTGATTGAAGGTCAGGACGCCTATGCGGGGGATATCGAAGAGCAGTTTAAAGCGGAGATTAAGAAGGCGGTAGCTGCTGTGTATGGCGACGTTACCGTTCAGGAGAAGCAGGGGGCTTCGAGCGGGAAGTATACGACGAATGCGGGCAAGTACTTGATGGCTTGGCATGTCGGGACCGAATGGGATCCGGGCATGGTCCAAAACACGAATGAGAAGCACAGCGATGTACCTGCATACAAAGGCGAATATTTCTCAGGGACCCAAGATGCCTCCCCATTCGAGAACTGGCTTGCAGGACTGCTTGACTGCACTGCTCAGCAGGAGAAGCAGTATGGACGGGAACATCCGATGACGTTTACCAACTGGGTTACAACCGATGTGCTGAGCCATCCCGGAGAACCACTGTTTGAAGAGGATATGGTGAGCGTGGATGCCAGACATGTCCAGCCAACAGGCTGGAAAGGCGGTTATTTTGCCGCATATCATGTGTATCCGTATTATCCGGACTTCTTCCGAACCGATGCCACCTTGCAGACCATCAAGGACAAGCAGGGAAACTTCAACACCTATAAAGCTTATCTGCACCAGCTGAAGGCCGAAATTAAGGATATGCCGATTATGGTTACCGAATACGGAGTGCCATCCTCGGTGGGGGTCTCTCACTTTGGTGCCGGCGGCAGGGACCAGGGCGGACATAATGAGCAGGAGCAGGGAGAAATCGATGCTTCGCTCACTCAGGACATTTATGACGAAGGTTATGCTGGAGCGATTTTGTTTATGTGGCAGGATGAATGGTTTAAAAAGACCTGGAACACCATGCCTTTTGAAATACCGGCGGATCGCCGCGCTTACTGGATCAATGTGCTGACTAACGAAAAAATGTTTGGCGTTCTCGGCATGCTCCCAGGCAAAGAGAATCAGATTATCATCGATGGCGATCTTAGCGAATGGGACAGTCTGCCGCAGGATGAAATGCAGCATTGGCAGGGGCATGTCCCGGGCATTCGGGATATGAGAATCACACATGATGAAGGTTATCTATACCTAGGTGTTGAGCTGGAAAAGAATTTTGATCCGAAGAATACCAAGCTTTACATAGGAGCCAATACGATTCCGGGCGGGAACCAGCCTTCCGCAGCGCAGCTTCCAGGCAGGAAGTTTGAAGGAGGAGCGCTTGAAGCGCTGATTGAAATCGGGAAAGACGAAGAATCGCAGGTGGAAATCGCGGCCGATTATGATTTTTTTGCCAGATTGTACGGCAAGGAAGGTTATTGGATGCTGCCGGAGCCGAAGCCAGGACAAGAGACGCCATTTCATCCATGGAAACTCGCGATCAGTCTGCAGATGAATCCGCCGGATACACGTTTCGCGCATCCGTTTATCGACAAGACAATAGGAACTTTGAAAAGGGGGACAACGGACCGCAGTAAGGCCCAGTTCGACTCTCTTACTTCTTGGTATTACAGCGATAATGTGATAGAGATGCGTATTCCGTGGATGCTTCTCGGCTTTTCCGATCCGAGCTCGCTGCAGGTTATCGATTACAGTCCGCTTAAGGATAAGCGTGCCTTCAGCACCACCACGACAGAAGGCATCCGGCTGGTTCCGTGGCTCGTGGAGCAGGGCAAAAGCAAGGCGAGCTGGCCCGGCGGGACAGCAGATATCCTGAATATTCAGAATATCACACCGTACACGTGGAAACCGTGGGATACGGTACATTACAGCGAGCAGCTCAAACAAAGTTACTACGCGATGCAAAAGGTGTATAGCCAAATCGAATGACTAAGGATACAACTATAATCCACAGGAGTGGGATGATGGCAAAATCCCAAGAGAGACTAGAAAGGATTTTTGCAAAATCCCGAAAGGAGGAAACTGTAACATGTTCTCGCATTTATTCGTCGCATATGTATTTATTTATTCATGTCTTGCGTTGATCGGCATCGGAATTATTCTTCTGTTGTTGATGAAGATCTCGCATAACAAAGAACTACGGCACAGGGAGTTTTATGAGCGCAAGCATCATGATTATTTTGTATACGTTCAGGCTGGGCTTGGAGATGAGAGGGCATTGAAGCTTCCTCCAGGCAAGCTGAAACCGCTGGAGCGCAGGGTCATCCAAGATAAGTTCATAGAATGGATTCAGCAGTTCAAAGGAGAATACCGCAGCCAGATCATGCAGCTTTGCAGGGATGCGGGGTTTGTGGAAGCGGATTTGAAGGGGCTGAACAATCTAAATTACGGACGCAGGCTTGGGGCTGCTTACCGCCTGGGGGGCATGCGGGCCGAAGAAGCGGTACCGGTACTGCTGCAAATGCTCCGAAACGGCAAATATAGCTCTCTTTCCATCGTGATTGCGCGTTCCATCGCCAAAAGTGCGCAAAGCTCCGCAGATGTGCTCCAAATGCTGCGGTACCTGCTTGGGCACGGCAAGCCGATCCATCATCTGGCAGCGGATATTATGCTGGAAACGGGACTAGATCCAAGCGGCATCCTGATGGAACTGCTGAATGATTCGGATCCAGCACTGGTTAAAGTCGGTTTGGTGGCCATGTGGGGACAAGCCGTACCCGAAGTTATGCCGGTGCTTGGCAAATTGGTTGGCTCCGAGGAAAAAGATGTTCGTGCCGAAGCGGTCAAACTGTATCTCAGCTCGAATCCTGCGCTTAAGGATGAAACCATCGTCCAGCTGATGAGCGACCATGATTGGGAGGTCCGGGCGGCGGCAGCCAAGGCGTTGGGTCCGCTGCATGCTGCCGGAAGCATTCCGCTTCTGGTCAAGGCACTCCAAGATTCCAGCTGGAAGGTGCGGCATAATAGTGCCGAAAGCTTGGCAGCTCTGGGCGAGACCGGATTCGAAGCGTTATGCCAGGCTGCGGTCAGTGGAGCAGGCATACAGCGCGAGGCCGCGCTCCAGCGTATTGAGCTGGTCATGGAGATAGAACAGAAGCACAGCGCAATCGAGCAAATGGTGGCCTACAACAAGAAGCGACTTATTCATGACCGCTATTTTGGAGTGAAGCAGGCGGTTAAACGCTTGACGGGTGTAGCCACGGTAGGAGGAGATTACTCTGCTTAGAGAGATATTACTGTACTACGGCATGGTAGCGATCTATTATGTCATGATCGTCAATATTTTGTATTTTACAATTATGGGGCTTTCTTACCGGAGCATATCGACGATATCCCGCAGAGCCAAGTATTCCAGCTACAATACGCTTTCTGGCTCCGAGCTGGTGCCATCGGTATCATTATTGGTACCGGCCTATAACGAAGAGCTGACGATTATCGAAAATGTATACTGCCTTATGACGCTGAATTACCCGACATATGAAGTTATCGTTATCAACGACGGGTCCAGTGATCAGACGCTATCTGTCCTCATATCGGAATTCAAGCTCGAAAAGATGGCGAACCCTGATATCAGGGGGACCATTGACACGGAAAATGTGAGAGGCGTTTATTATAATTCCGATTATCCACAGCTGTTTATTATTGATAAGGAAAATGGCGGCAAAGCGGATTCGCTGAATGCAGGCATCAATCTCTCGCATTACCCTCTAATTTCCTCTATCGACGCAGATTCGCTGCTCGAAAAGGATGCATTGATCCGTATGGCCCGCATGTATATGGAGAATCCAGAGGAAACGGTGGCCATCGGAGGTGATGTCCGCATTGCGAACGGTTGCCTGATCGAAAATGGTGCTGTCAAGAAAGTATCCCTGCCGCGCAAAATATGGCCGATGTTTCAGTCCATCGAATATCTGAAAGCTTTTCTCGGTGGTCGGATCGGTTGGAGCCGCATGAACGGTCTGATTATCGTGTCCGGGGCCTTCGGACTGTTCCGCAAGGATTACGTGATTGCCGTAGGCGGCTACCGCGGAGGATATCCGGGAGAGGACATGAATATCATCATCAAACTTCATCGGTACATGCTCAGCCATAAGCTGCCGTATAAAGTGGCTTTTTGTCCTGAAGCAGTCTGCTGGACGCAGGCCCCGGATTCGTACAAAATCATCTCGAACCAGCGCAAGCGCTGGGGACGCGGAAATCTGAAGAACATGCTTGAAAACCGTGGCATGCTGTTTAATCCCAAATACAAGGTCATGGGCATGATTACGGTACCGTACAATGTTTTGTTCGAAACCTTGAATCCTTATTTTAGAATCACGGGTCTGTTGGCTCTGATAGGATATACGCTTTTGGATATGACGCATTGGCGCATATTGCTTACTTTCTTTCTCCTGAATTTCCTGAGTGGTTATCTGATGAGCGTGGGTGCCATTATTTTGGAGGAGATTGCGTTCCGCAGGTACAAGAAACTTTCTGATCTGTGGAAGATGCTTCTGTTTTCAGCGCTGAAATTCGTCGGCTATCATCAGCTTGGCGTTTTATGGCGGGTTCAGGGCCATATCCAATATCTCCAGAATAATAATTCCTGGGGAACGATGACAAGGCAGAGCTGGAAGGAAGAAAGCAAGAGTGCCTAACCGTCGTGATTCAGCAATACCAGAGTACAAGTTTTTTTAGATTGTAGCATCGCAATTTCTTTGGAAGGTAGGAATCGATCATGCCAGAGTCCGTAACATTACAGCGTGAAAAGGGAACCGACATCTATTACAGCCTCGGAGAACGCCTCAGGGGGAAATCCCGTGGGCTTTGCGGAGTCATGTTCCTGCATTGCGGGGATCGCGAGAGCCTTACGCAGCTGAAGGATCGGATACACGATTTCCTACAGCATGAACCGGAAATAAGACCGGAGGTGCAGCAAG
Organism: Paenibacillus sp.; assembly: GCA_031254035.1. Classification (GTDB taxonomy): domain Bacteria; phylum Bacillota; class Bacilli; order Paenibacillales; family Paenibacillaceae; genus Paenibacillus_AQ. The sequence continues at coordinate 12,766 of JAIRVF010000141.1, read as the reverse complement.
ACAACTCCACACAGACGATAGTCGTTCTGTTGCCGGGGCTTACGCTTGACGCAACTCACTATCAGGCGCTGCTGTTGAAGCAGAATCTACAGGACACGATGGAGAATGTAGAGCCGCGGATCACACTGACTGTTTTTCCGGGGCCGGTCGAACCGACACCAGGGATACTGAGACAGATGGCCGAATCCACCCGGCTTGATATGTCGTCGGATATTCATATTTTCACCAGGGGGGAGGCCATTCAGAGTTCGGGACGTATTCTCATCGTCGATCATGACGATACCATCCGTGAGTTTCTAACCATTCGCCTCAAAATGCAGGGGTTTGAAACGCTGGAGGCACTTGACGGCACGTCGGCCCTGGAGCTGATTGAAAAATGGGAGCCGGATCTCGTGCTGACAGAACTTAACCTTTACGGGGTTGACGGTCTGCCTTTCATCCACCAGATCCAGCAGCTGCCTGTGGAGAACACGCCGAAAATCGTCGTGCTTACCGAGCGGCGGGTGGAGAAGACGATCAGCCAATGCTTCCAAAACGGGGTGGACGATTACGTAACCAAGCCATTTTCTCCGGTCGAGCTGGATGCCCGAATACACCGGTGTTTTCACTGAATCATCCGCTGTAAGATGCATAACAAACACTACATCATATGGAGGGAAATGCTTGTGAATCAGGAATATGGGCAACTGTTGAACGCAATCGAGGATAAAAGTGCTGTACTCGGGGTTGTAGGTCTGGGGTATGTAGGTCTCCCGCTGGCCGTCGAAATGGTCAAGCAGGGATTTACGGTGATCGGTATTGATGTAGATCCGTCCAAGATCGATCAAATCTACCATGGGGAATCTTATATTACCGACATCTCTTCAGAGGATCTGAAGGCATGTGTCGCAAGTGGACGCTTCAATCCGACGACGGATTACAGCATGATTACGGTGATTGATGCACTCAGTATCTGCGTACCGACTCCGCTTAGCGAAAATCAGGATCCGGATACGTCCTACATCACGAGCGTAGTTGATCAAATCAAGCTGCATATGAAAAAGGGCCTGCTCATTACGCTGGAAAGCACCACCTATCCGGGAACAACCGAAGAGTTAATCCAGGAGCAAATTGAGGCACTTGGCCACCGTGTAGGCGAAGATTTCTTCCTATGCTTCTCGCCTGAACGCGTTGATCCGTCTAATGTTCGATTCAATACATTCAATACACCTAAAGTTATCGGGGGAACGACCGAAGCCTGCTTGACACTCGGGACCGCTCTCTATTCGAAATATGTGGAACGGGTTGTGCCTGTCTCTTCGCCGAAAGTTGCGGAAATGTCTAAGCTGCTCGAAAATACCTTCCGCAGCGTCAACATCGCGTTCATCAATGAAATGGCAATGATGTGCGACCGCATGGGTATCGATATTTGGGAAGTTATTGATGCTGCCGCGACCAAACCGTTTGGATTCATGCCATTTTATCCGGGTCCGGGGATCGGCGGACATTGCATCCCGCTTGATCCGATGTATCTGTCCTGGAAGGCCAAAGGCTTCCGCTTCTACAGCAAGTTTATCGAGCTGGCGCAATCCACAAATGACAATATGCCTTATTACGTAATTAGCAAAACATCAACGATTCTGAACGAATATGCCAAATCCATCAAAAATTCGTCCATCCTGGTGCTGGGCATGGCTTATAAGCCAGACATCAGCGATTTGCGTGAGTCTCCAGGGCTTGAGGTATACGAACTGTACAAGGAGAGCGGAGCCCAGGTGGAATACTATGACCCGTATGCCGTGAGCTTCTGTGACAAGCACGGGGAGACCGTTAACAGCGTAACTTACGATTTGGCAAAGTTCAAAACATATGACTGCATTGTACTGATCACGAATCATAGCGATCTAGATTACGGCGACATCGCGTCCATGGGCGTACCGATTCTCGATACGCGCAACGCATTCCGCGACTTCAACGAGCCTCATATATACAAGATTGGGCATTCTGTGCAGCATCTTGGAGAGCTGGACATGGCGTTGATCGGTTAAAAATAAAAGGAGGGGGAGGATGGGAGAGCTACTGGCAAAAGCAAAAGCGAAGCCGCGTTTGGTCCTGTTCGTCTGCTGCCTGCTGCTCCTGCCCTTCCTGTTCAAATTATCTTCTATGGAAGAACAAAAAGCGACTTGGTTGTGGGATACCACACGGATCGAAAATCCGGGAAATATTTTGACCTTCTGTAAGGAGCAGAATGTCAACGTAATTTTCCTACAGATCCAAAAAAGCGTGGAAGTGGAGCAGTACATGCAATTTATCTCCGCTGCCCATGACGAAAATATTTCGGTGCATGCGCTGGACGGCAGGCCTGAATGGGCATACCGGAAGCAGCAAAGGGAAGCGGACCAATTAATCGAATGGGTTCTCGATTATAACCGCAAGGTTCCGGTGAAAGCGCGTTTTACCGGCATTCAGCTGGACGTGGAGCCATATCAGCTGAGGCGCTGGGAGCGCGACCAGACCGGCGTAGTAAGCGAATGGAGCCGCAATATGGAGGAATGGACGGACAAAGGGCGTGCAGGTGGGTTATACATGAGCGCAGCCGTGCCATTCTGGTTGGGAAAAATTAAAGCGGTGGATGGCAGCGACGATTTGAGCCGGTGGATGCTGGATCAATTTGATGCTTTGGCGGTTATGTCCTACCGCGATAGCGGGCAAAAGATGGTGGACTTATCCAAGGAGATGCTGAACGAGGCTGATAGGCTTGGGAAATCGATCTGGATCGGTATGGAGCTCGGAGATACGGAGGAAGGGGCCCATGTGAGCTTCTTCGGCAAGCCGCTGCCGGTTATGGAGGAAGAGATGAGGATTGTGTACCGGCTCAGTGAATCCCATTCATCTTTTGCGGGGGTGGCCGTTCATCATTACGAAGAATGGAATGAAAAAATCAGCGAAGCAGATCCGAAACGGAAACAAAACAGCGTGGGCAACTGACATCAGGACAATTAAACAAAGGGCGTATTCTATGAGCTTTCATAGGATACGCCCTTTTCTTTAAGTGCGTGTTCAAAAAGGCCGGCGTCGTTCAGGCTGATTCCTAAGTAAACTGATAGCTCCGAAGCCGTCTCCGCCTTAACGTAAGACCACAGCATAAAAAAACGTCGCTGGTATCCCCGGCATAAGTAAAGAGTGTCGTCCGGTTCTCCTCATAAACACGGATACCGCGGGTCCGCATAGTTTTGCGACAGATCCGCCAGATGGCGCACGGCTTCATGTTACGTGCAAAGCATACATTCGGCAAGGACCAAATGTTTGAAATAACCCCCATCTTTTCTGGTATAATAGTACGCATTGGCCATCCGAGCCATAAACATATATACCACAATGGGGAGGATAACCATATGATTTTGCACAAAGGGGAAATATTATTCCATCAGGGGGACAGCGGGGAATATTTATACCATGTTAAAAGCGGGCTTTTTAAAGTGACTCGCCTCCATGAAAATGGCAACATCGTGCTATTCAACATCCTGTATCCAGGGGAAACGGTGCCGCATCATTCGCTCATCACTCCTAAGGAAACGCATGGTACGGCGATTGCGTTGATGCGGAGCGAGGTGGAAAGGATCCCGGCCGAGGGTTGGTACCGGGAGGTGCGGGAGAAGCCGGAAAAGGCGCTAGAGATCGCGCTGCTATTGCAGGAGAAGGTTCGTTTTATGCAGAAGAGGTTGGATCACCTGACGGTGGGAACGCCGGCGGAACGGCTCGAACTGTTGTCGGAATGGCTAGATGATTATTCACACGGTGTACATTTTACAGAGTTGCTGACGCAGGAAGAAATCGGTCAATTGATCGGAGTGCGGCGGGAGACCGTTAATCGATTGTTAAGGGGGCATTAGAACATGCTGCATCATGTGGAGATCAATGTATCGGATCTAACGCGGAGCCGGGAATTTTGGGAATGGTTTCTAACAGGGCTTGGTTACGACTTATTTCAGGAATGGGAGCAGGGGTTCAGCTTTAAACAGGGGAAGACCTACCTCGTTTTCGTGCAAACAGAAGGACGTTTTTTGGACGCCTCATATCACCGGAAGTCAACTGGCCTTAATCACTTGGCGTTTCATGCGGAGTCGCGGGGACAGGTTGATGAAATGCTTTTCATGCTTAAGCAAAAAGGGATACCTATTCTATACGAGGACAAATATCCTTATACTGGCGGACCAGAGCATTATGCGGTCTTTTTTGAAGATCCGGATCGGATTAAAGTGGAGTTTGCCTGTGAAGATTGAGATCCGGATGCTTAGCCCCCGGCCTCTCCTTGAAGGGGCGAAACCGCGAAAAGGTGCCAGAGAAACCTCACAAAAGTCCGCTAGGCACGTATAATGGGTTATCTGTAAACACAGAAAGGAGATAACTCTGATGAGTTACCCCCCGTATTGGAGATGGAACGCCACATCCTATCCGCATCCCAATATTCATTCCTGGATCCGCTACGCCACATTCTATCCGTATCCCTATGTCCATACCTGGTTCCGCGAATACCCCCCAGTACAGACCGACATCCTGAAACAATCAATACAGGAGTATCACAAGCTCATGGAAGAGGCAAATCGGATTTTGAATAAGCTGTCCGAGCAGGCATTTGCGCTGCAGGTCCTGACCGCCGCCCAGGTAGGCAACAAGCAGGAAGTCGACAGGCTAATGGGAACGATTAGTACCACCGCCACGATCCAAACCAAATATTCTCCGAGCGGAATCAGCATTACGGTCGAACCAAAAGGACAGGACCAAACCTGCTGCAAACTTACCATCTACATGAAATGGGGCAGATAGGGGAATGCGTCTGTATTGACCGATCAGACCCCTATTCTACAGAGTATCGGCAGGACCAAAAAATTCAAAGTGGATCCGCTCAGCCGGCACATTCCAGTCTTTCAAAGCTTGATTGGCAGCGCGCATGAATGGAACAGGACCGCAGAAATAGAAGTCAGAATCTTTGGAAGTGACTTCCTGAAGCCAAGGCAAATCGATGAAACCTGTTTTGTGGCAGGCGTCCTGTGCTGAAGGCTTTTCGTAGCAGACATAAGATTTCATATTCTCGTGCGATGCGTCCAGCTGTTCAATATGCTCTCTCATCGCATGGAATCCCCCGTGTACCGCCGCATGGATAAAGGTAACATTCCGCTCAGGCTGCTCCTTGAGCACAGTCTCCAGCATGCTGACCATCGGGGTCAGGCCAACGCCACCACTGATCAGAACGAGCGGCATGTCTTTCTCCATGTCTAATGTGAACGAACCAGCAGGTGCGTTGATATCCAGAACATCCCCCACATTTATGCAATCATGCAAATAGGTTGATACGATCCCTTCCTCTTTTCCCTCCAGCGCGCCTTCTCGTTTAACTGAGATTCGGTAGGAATCCCCACCAGGTGCGGCAGACAGGCTGTAGTGGCGGATATGCGTGAAAGCTTGATTGTCTGGCTTAACGCGTACAGTGATGTATTGTCCAGGCAGGTATCCAGAGATCGCGCCCCCGTCTTCCGGTTTCAAATAGAAGGAGGTAATGACGTCGCTTTCCTTGACTTTGCGTTCAACCACAAACGGACGGAATCCTCTCCAGCCGCCTGGTACGCTTTCTGCTTCCCGGTACATTTCGTCTTCGACGCTGATAAAGACATCGGCGATGACGCCATAAGCTTGTGCCCAGGCATCTATAATTTCTGGGGTAGCCGCATCGCCAAGGACTGTTTTAATCGCGGCTAGCAGATTTTCACCGACAATCGGATAATGCTCCGGAAGAATGTTCAAAGCGCGATGCTTTTGTCCAATTTGCTTGACGACAGGCAAAATTTCCTCCAGACGGTCGATATGCGCGGCAGCTGCATATACGGCGTTCGCAAGAGCTGTAGGCTGTTTTCCTTCCCGCTGATTCGCGTGGTTGAATATGTTGAGCAGTTCAGGATGATTTTTGAACATGGTTTTGTAAAAGGTTGTCGTAATTTCTTTTCCGTGAATTTCGAGAACAGGAACCGTTGACTTTATAATGTCGATCGTTTGTTGATTTAGCATGCGAATTCCTCTTTTCTTTGTATGTTTCTTGCTTCCTTCTCAAGTATAGAAAAGGGGTAAAGCTGTAATAGTGATTCTCGTCACATCAAAGTAAGATAATCTGTGAACATAAAAAATAGGCAATGATGTGATTCACATAATCGTTCCTCAGATAAGGCGTTTTGATGATTTTCTCAGACGCCGGGTCTGGAAATTTCTTTTTTTTGTAAAATACAGCAAGCACCTATTTAGCAACCGCCTAGATTGTGTTATAATGAAAAAAAGAAACAAAACACAAAAGGAAAGGATCAGGATACCATGTGTCCCCGAAGGAACAATCCCCAAAGGACGATTTGGAAACGTTATGATCTCTCTTACACTTAGCTCCCTTTCGTAGAGTATAGTCACCTGGCACTTAAGGACGTACAAAACTCTGCGAAAGAAGGAAGCTAAAGATGCGAAGGACCAAGTCCTGCAGGTTTCTAACTTATCGCAGTGGTTTGTCACATCCCTGACCAACCTACTACGATTAGAGGGAACCTGTATGAGGAAGAAAGACCATTTTATTTCTAAGCTCGAACCTATTTTTATGATGTTGTTTGGAACTTTTTTGCTGGCATTTGCGTACTATCACATCAATTTTCAGAATCATTTAGCAGAAGGCGGTTTTGTTGGTTTGTCTTTGCTTGGCAAATATGTGCTTGGCATCAATCCGGCACTGAGCGTGCTGCTACTGGACATTCCAGTAATTATTGTAGCCATGCTGCTAAAAGGCCGTAAATTTGTAATGAATACGCTGCTTGCGACATTTTCGTTTTCTATCTTTTACGAATTGCTTGATCGCTATTCTGTGTTGGTCATTGACCTTCACGACAATCTGCTGCTGGCGGCGCTGTTGTCCGGATTGGTCACAGGGTTTGCCACAGGACTGGTTCTCCGATTTGGGGGAGCTACCGGCGGAGATGATATTTTATCGCTGCTCATTAGCCGCTGGAGCGGACTGAAGGTAGGTACCGTATTTATTCTAATGGATGCCGCCGTATTGCTGCTGTCCCTGTTTTATTTGCCGCTGAAGGAAACTTTGTTTACGATTTTAGCGGTTGGTATCGCCGGGCAGACCATAACATTCACGCTCACATTCCGTAAGGGAAAAGCGGACATTACCGCAGTACCCGAAACGGCTCATACTCAAAAAGCCGTCTCCAAACCCGTTCACGCGGTGCGGAGCGCTCATTAACAAAAAACCTCCTGATGGTGAATCGGGGGGTTTTTTGTGTGCAGGGAATGTAAACCCTTGGGTTGTCTGAAGTCTGAATGCGCCGATGGGACGGCCGGATACGATTACTTTTTGTCCGTCGTGACAAGAACGGTGTGAATTAAACGGTAGATATTTGCATCCATTGGTTTATAATGTAAAAATACAAAAGTAAAGGAGGTTTCCGGATATGGTCCAACTTTTTGTTATCCTAATGTTTACCGTAGTTATCCATACCGTGGACAGCCTTTCATACGCTTTGCGTTTGGGCGGACTTCGGAGCCGCCGGATTACCCTTGCCTTATCGCTTTCGGGTCTGCTTGTGCTGGTGTCGCGTACTTCAAATATCGCCCAGGGGCCGATGGTCGGGAATATGGTGGATCAAGCACTGAGATTCCCAGATTTTGTTCTCGAGCCAAGGCTTCACGGCATCATTGCGGCGGCCACGGGCGGAACGCTGCTGGCTATGCTGCTGTTTCCGAGCACCGTAAGATTATGCTCCCGCATGGTCGTTCATCTGGAAGCGGCTGGGTCCATTCCGAAGATGGTCAGGAATTTGCTGTCTTTCGCCAAATGGCGAAACGGACTGACCTATTTCAAGCGGCCGACCTTCCAGATGCTCCGCTCTCTGCTTCACGGTCCATTGCCAAAAAGATTGATGCTGCTGAATATAGTTGTAACGGCCATTTACACCGTCGGCGTGTTGTCTGCACTGTATGCGGCTTATCTGTGGCCTGCTTTCCGGCTGACGTTTTCTACTTCATCGGGATTGATCAACGGAGCAGCAACCATTTTATTGACGCTGCTGATCGATCCGCGGATCGCATTGCTTTCCGATAAAACATTGCGGGGCGAGACAGCGCTCGGGACCATGAACCGCGTGTTCGGGCTGATGATGATATCGCGTTTGATGGGGACACTATTAGCCCAACTGCTGCTTGTTCCCTGCGCGTATTGGATCGGCTGGGTTATTGGCTGAAGGACATAAGAAGGATTAAAAGCAGCCCGTTAGATCAGTTAGAAGGAGGAGATTGAGCGGGAGGAAGCGTAAACATGGTTAGTGAAGGGGCATTCGCGAAGTTCGTGAATAAGACGTTAACATAAATCGGTGCCAGTCGCTTACGCTCCTTTAAGTCTCTCTGGTTAGTAGATACAAGAACGTGATCAGAAATCGTCGAAGATAAGAAAATAGGAGATCAATCTATGAACCGAGTGATTATTTTAGGTTCGGCAGGATCGGGAAAGTCAACCCTCTCTCAAAAGCTTAGTGTAATTCTGAGCCTCCCAGTGATTCATTTAGATAAGTATTTCTGGATGCCTAACTGGGTACAAACGCCAAATGAAGAATGGGATAAGATTGTTGAAGATTTTACGATGGAAGAGCAATGGATCATTGATGGTAATTACTCAAGAACAATGGATATAAGGATTAAGAGAGCAGATCTGATTATATATCTAGACATGCCAAGATGGCTTTGCCTTTATCAAATATTCAAAAGGAGAATAATGTACCATAAGAAAACTAGACCGGATATGAACGAAGAATGTCCCGAAAAAATTGACTTTGAATTCGTTAAATGGGTTTGGAATTATAGGAGAAGAAGTAGAATAAAGACATTAGAAAAACTTGATCAAGTAAAGAACCAGAAAGAAGTAATTATTTTAAAGTCAAGGAAACAAGTAGATGAATTTATTAATAGATTAGAGAAGAATAAAGCGATTTGAAGGTATCTCAAGAAGTCAACGACATCTGATAAACAATATGTTCACGCATCGGGGCATACGCCCCTCGGCCCGAAAGTAAAGCCTGAGGAGTAGACACCGGGGCACATCCCACCGACTAACTGCATCGTGGCCGCTCACTACTTTCGCTTAAGTCGGTGGGACGTCGTGAACACGCAACATTAGGTGAAATCCTTGTAAATAATGTAAAGGAGCAATATGAAAACCTTAAATTACTTAGAGACTAGACCTTCAAGTCGATATGATGAGTTTGATCCGGACCAAGATGGGAATAAAAACACCAAATTTGCTGATTTATTTATTGATGGTAGATCGCTATATCAATTGCTCAGAAAGCATGATATGGTTCCATCTCTAGGGTGGGGAAGTCAAGAACATCAAAGAAACATGATTGATTATTTTCTATTAAAGAAACAACACGGCTATTTGTTTTATCGATATCCCATACTAGTTTGCCCGTGGTGCGGGGATGAAGAGTGTGGATTCATTTCCGTTTATATTGAGAGGGAAGACGATATTATCATATGGCAAGATTTTAAGGTGGAGCCTAGCAATAAAAATATTAAAATAGGACCTTTTTATTTCAAGTGGGATAACTATGAGAGTGCGATAAATGATACTTTTGGAACAGCAGGAATTCAATAATATACATTAAAGTACTTCAAAGGAGACAGGGACATCACCAACAACGTATTCACATTGCACGCCCCTGACGAGTCCTTGATCTGCCGAGGTTTTTCGGAGAAGTGGAAGCAGGAAGATAACCCCGCGAAGCTAGGGGGCGGAGCCGCCCGGCCGCTGGCGCGACCTTAAGCCCTTAGGGTTCGTGAATACAACAACGTTATGTGAAATCTCCTTTAATGCGTAAAACCTAAGAGATCGGAGAATCATTTATGGCACTTGATGGGTACTTATCAGACGTGAACAATAAGAGAATATATTACTTTCCGATAGATGACACTTTTCACACAGCAATCTTTCAAGATCATAGGTATTGGAATAGCTATATTCAATTAAGAAAGCTTAGAGGTTACTATGTAACAGTAAAATTTAATAAGAAAGAAACAGAAGAACTAGCAAATGACTTTGAACAATATTTGATGCATGTTAATCCAAATTATCATCCAAAGATTAAAGAGTTAATAAGCCAGCTAAGAGAAGATCGAATTGTGAAAGTAGCCTTCCATGGTGACTAAAAACAAGTGTAAATAACAATCATTTGTAAGATGTTCGAGGAAGAAGGTTACTTTACATAACACTATATTCACGCATCGGACATTCACCCTCGGTCCGGTAGGAGATAGAAGTCAATCCGGTGCAGCAGCTCAATAGCATGGAAGTGATTTTAGCCGGACACATCCGACTTCGTCGGACGTCGTGAATAAAGAGCGTTATAAGAAACCAACCAATAGACATTTAACGGTAATTGGAGGACATACAAAGAGAATAAAACATAGAGCGTATATCGTTATTGGAGTATCAAATGATGAAATTCCTGCAAAACTTTAATCAACCAAGGAGAACCAATGAAACCCTTTACTTTAATTTTTTTATTGTTACTTTTAACAGCGGGTTGTAGTAGACAAGATTCTTTCAAAGGTGTTAAGAGTACAGATTTATCCGGCGAAACAATAGCTGATCTTAGATTAGATCAAATAATAGATGGAGATTTTAGAAAGGATTTTGGAGAACTTAAAGATCTTCAAAATGCAGTTTATGATTACTATGAATTAAAAAACGGAATTGTAATTGCCAGTAAGAATAATAAGATAATTAGAATTATTCTTTCATCTGAAGAATATGAGACTATGAAAGGTATAAAAATAGGAAATACAATAAATGATCTTAAAAAAATATATGGAGAAAACTTTTATAAAAGAGAGGAGCAAGGAACGAAAATAATTGGTTATTATGACAAGAAGAGTAATGCAACAATAGAGTTCTGGACATATGATGAAAAGATAACACAAATACGACTAGATAAAGATTTTGTTGAATAACACTTTGCAGATTTCTTGAAGAAGGAAGGATCATCACCAACAACGTATTCACGCTGTAGATTCTTTGGTCTGCCAGAAGATAATTTGGAGAAGAGATTCAGGCAGAAAACCTGCAAGGCTAAGTAGCGAAGCCACCCGGCGCATTCACTCCTTAAGCCTTTCGGGTTTGTGAATACGCAAACGTTATACACAATTTGTGCAAAGGATGGAATTATGAAATCAGAATCACCGATCCTTATGCCCATAGCCCCTCCAATCTTGTTTTACCTTCAAGTGGACTCTGGAAACTTAATGCTTATCTTGGGGATAAATTAAAAGGAACAATAATCGTTAACGTTAAATATCAGTAAATATGAACTAATATAATAAATCTCAGCCGGACAAATCCGCACCGACTAAGCACATCGCCTTAACTCGGTGGGACGCCGTGAGCACAAGAACGTTATATGAAAGGGATACAGGGTATAAAAATCATTCAAACCCAATATAAAATCTAACAATAGCAATCAATAAAACTGGTAATAGTCTAAATTTTAGAAGATAGTATATGGACTAATGACTCAGCAATCATTTTACTTAAGAATTCACTAATTACACTTTATGCAGATCAGCATGGAAAGGTATGACCGTGAAATATCATGGGGATCCAACTCTTCAGGTCCAGTGTTTGTAGGGGACGGCAACCCATTCATAGCAGTTATAATTAATGATAACTTGTTAAGTTCGGGTGCTGATCGTATCTTAATTACTTACACTAATGGTAGATCCTATTCAAGAGGAATTACAGGAAAAAAGGGTTATTTGATTCCCAATACAGAAATTAGTGAAGTAGATAACATAACAATATTTGATGATGATGGTGAAGAACTTTACAAGAAGCGTAAGTAACCCATGAAAAGGATACTTCACATAACACCGTATCTGTGCTAAGGATTCTGTCGGAGCTTTGGTCTGCACGAGGCGATTCGAAGAAGTGGATTAGCAGACAACCCTGTAAGGCTAAGCCACCCAATCGCTACGCTCCTTCAGGCCTTTCGAATTCGTAGATGCAATTCTATCAAGTGCTAATTTGAAACCCAAATATGATACAATTAGAGGAATAACAGTACGTTTGGAGGAATCAAACGTGAAATGGGAAGAAGTACGAGAAATCTACCCGAATCAATTTGTGAAATTTGAAATTTTACATTTGGAAGAACAAAATAACGAACAGATCATTGATGATGTAGCCGTCATAGGACCAATTAAAGAAGAAGATGCAACAAAGGAGTTATTAAACAGTAAGAATAATACGTTAGTTTACCATACTTCAAAGGATCAGGTCGTGGTGAAGATACGTAAAGCGATAGGTTTAAGGAGAACTATCTAATGCAAATTGAATATAGAGATGGTTTATTATTTACTTCTGTAAAGATAGGATTCAAAGGAAGAGAGAAACAAATTGATAATATAGTAATAGACACGGGAGCAAGTCATACTTTAATTTCCCAGGATGAAGTCGATGATATTGGAATTAGAGTATCCATGGAAGATGAGATTATCACTAGCTATGGAATTGGCGGTAAAGAACATGCATTTGTTAAGAAAGTGGATTCAATTGACTTAGGGGAATATAAACTCGAAGATCTTGAAGTTAGACTGAATAGTAGACACAGATTATACTGAATTCAATAACTTGAATAAGGGAGACTGTGTTTATGAAAAGGACTGAATACGATGAATCGTACAAAAAACAAACAGTTCAGTA
>JAIRVF010000038.1 GCA_031254035.1 Paenibacillus sp. | reverse complement strand
CGAAATGGCAGATTACCTGTTGAAGTGGCTGGGAGCAGGCATGCCCGCGCTGGATCATGCCAACAAGTAGGGGGGAATCGAGCGCAAACAAGCTTTCGATTTAAGACAACAATGCCCCTAACCGGGGCATTGTTGCCGTTTATCAGGCACCAAGAAACATTTTCATGTCATCTTCCACATTGGTAATGCCGCCGATCCCGAAGTTTTCCACGAGGACTTTGGCAACGTTAGGCGACAGGAACGCAGGAAGTGTAGGGCCCAAGTGGATATTTTTGACGCCAAGATAAAGCAGGGCAAGCAGCACGATAACCGCTTTTTGCTCGTACCAGGCAATGTTGTAGGAAATCGGCAGTTCGTTGATATCATCAAGGCCGAATACTTCCTTCAGCTTCAATGCAATGACGACCAGGGAGTAAGAATCATTGCATTGCCCGGCGTCCAGAACCCGCGGAATTCCGCCGATTTCGCCTAAGGCAAGCTTATTGTATTTATATTTGGCACAGCCTGCAGTCAGGATGACCGTGTCCGTTGGAAGTTCAGCTGCAAAATCGGTGTAATAATTGCGGGATTTCATCCGTCCATCGCAACCGGCCATGACGAAGAATCGGCGGATCGCACCGGATTTCACAGCATCGACGACTTGATCAGCCACGTTCATCACAGCGGCATGGGCGAAGCCGCCGATGATCTCGCCGGTTTCAAGTTCTGTTGGGGCCGGGCACCTTTTCGCTTGCTCGATCAGGGCAGAGAAGTCCTTGGCATCGCCTTCCGCTGCCTCCGGGATATGGCGGACGCCCGGAAAGCCGGTGTTGCCCGTTGTATAAATACGGTCCTTATAGCTGTCCTTCGGCGGAATGATACAGTTGGTCGTCATCAGAATCGGACCGTTAAAGGATGCAAATTCGCTATTTTGCATCCACCAGGCATTTCCGTAATTGCCTACAAAATGCTCATATTTCTTGAAAGCCGGATAATAGTGGGCAGGCAGCATTTCACTGTGCGTGTACACGTCCACGCCCGTTCCTTCCGTCTGCTTCAGCAGCTCTTCCAGATCCTTCAGGTCGTGGCCGCTGATGAGAATGCCGGGCCGGTTTCCAACTCCGATATTGACCTTCGTAATTTCCGGATTTCCGTAAACGGATGTGTTCGCTTCATCAAGCATCGCCATGGCGTTTACGCCGTATTTGCCGGTTTCCATCGTCAAAGCTACCAGATCCTGCACCTCAAGGCTGTCGTCAAGCATAGCCGCAAGCGCACGGCGCATGAACCGGTTCAATTCGTTGTCATCTCTCTCCAGATGAAGCGCGTGGTACGTATATGCAGCCATCCCCTTCAAGCCGTACGTAATCAATTCGCGCAGCGAGCGGATGTCTTCGCTCTGGGTCGAGAGGACACCAACCGTACGTGCTTTTTCATCCAAAGCGGTTTCATGATCCGCTTCCCAGACGGCAGCATCAGGGAGATTAGCCGCTGCTTCCGGATATTGTTCGTTATAATAGGCGCGCACCTCGCCGCGGAGCGCAATCGCTTCCCGGATTCTCCCTACGAAAACCTCACGGTCAAAATTGGCGTTCGTAATGGTTGCAAACAAGGAGTCCATGATAAACAGCGATACGCGCTGTTCAAGCACTTCCGGGAGCTGGACATCCAGACTGAGAAAAGAGATACCTTTCAGTAGATAAATCAGCAAATCCTGCAGGTTCGCCACGTCATGCGGTTTGCCGCATACTCCGACAAGGGTGCAGCCTGTTCCTTTGGATGCTTCCTGGCATTGAAAGCAGAACATGGACGGCTGATGATTTAAGGGCTGCTCTGTCACGTTGTTATTCATTATTCCTACCTCCGGTTTCATGAGTTATTTGCCGCCTAAGGCCAGCATAATTCCGCGTTGTCATTGGATTGTTGAAAACAGTATACTCCACTGCGATATCCGGAATGGTGATTGCAATCACCAATTTTTTGTGCGATTTATCACAAAATTGGCCCGTTTTTTCCTTTAAAATTGAGTTAATTGAACTAGAAGAAATGAGGAGAGAACATGTCGATTTCGATTTTACCTCGCAAAAATGAACTGGGATTTTTCGAGATCCGTCTCGAATCCATCGGCGGGCTTGGCGCCAATCTGGCCGGGAAAATGCTGGCCGAAGCCGGGGTGACCGGCTCCGGACTTAACGGTTCTAATTTTTCCAGCTATGGCTCGGAGAAAAAAGGGTCGCCGGTAAAGAGTTTCGTAAGGTTCTGCGATCCCGAGGTGGAAATCCGCGATCACAGTCCCATTGAGCAGCCGCATGTCGTCGGCGTATTTCATGAAGCATTGTATAAAACGATAGATGTCATAAGCGGATTACAGCCCGATGGAACGGTGCTTGTGAATACGGCACGAGGCCTTTCCGAAGTGGCCGCGGATCTGAACATGACGCAGGGAACGCTCGCCGTGATCGATGCGCTGAATATTGCCGTTGAGGAAAAAACGAAAGTCAATACGGCGATGCTTGGTGCCTTGTTCCGGATTTGTAGCTTCCTGAGTCCGGACGATATGCGGCAGGTTATCCGCTCAACGTTTGAGAAAAAGCTGCCCCACCTCGTGGAAGCGAATTTGCGGACCTTTGACAGAGGATATAACGAAGTCCGTTTCCTTTCCTTAGGCAATGGCTCAGAGTTTATAGACCCGGTGGCTTTCACAAGAATGCAACCGGGTCTCGGATTTGAAACGCAGGAGCCGGGCGGGATTCTGAACGTTACGGCAAACAGCATATTAAAGAATCTTAGCGGCTCCCGGCAGGGATATTTGCCGGAATACAAGATAGAGGACTGCGTTCACTGTGCCGCCTGCGATACGGTATGTCCGGATTTCTGCATCGTATGGGAGCAGAAACCGGATAAACGCGGCAATCCGCAGATGTTTATGAAGGGCATCGATTACCAGTATTGCAAAGGCTGTCTGAAATGTGTGGAAGCTTGCCCGACCACCGCTTTGGCCGCCATGTTGGAAGAGCCGCATTACGCGGAGCAGCAACGTGTGCCGCAGGTCTTCCCCTATTTAACAGCGGAGGGAGTCAAATCATGAACATGCAAATTAAAGAAATAGCGGAGCAAAAGATACCAGACGCTCAAACGGCGGTCTTCGAATCGGGCAACGAAATGGCCGCTATGGCGGCTGCCCAGATCAACTATCACATTATGGGTTATTTTCCGATTACACCGTCTACAGAAATCGCCCAATATCTTGACATGATGCGTACGCGCGGCGAACACGACATCAAGCTGATTCCGGCCGACGGCGAACACGGATCGGCGGGGATCTGTTACGGCGCTGCCGCAGCCGGAGCGCGGGTATTCAACGCCACCAGCGCGAACGGTTTTCTGTATATGATCGAACAGCTTCCCGTACAGGCAGGCACCCGTTTCCCGATGGTCATGAACCTGGTGACACGGGCGGTCAGCGGTCCGCTGGATATCCGTGGTGATCATTCGGATCTCTACTACGGCCTGAACACCGGCTGGGTGATTCTGACCGCCCGTTCACCGCAGGCGGTGTATGACCTGAATATCATGGCACTGCGCATCGCCGAGCATGAAGACGTACGTCTACCGGTCATCGTGGCCTATGACGGATTCTTCACGTCGCACCAGAAACGCCGGGTGCATATATTTACGAACCGGGAAACCGTCCGGGAGTTTGTAGGGGAAAAGGCGCCGGAATTCCCACACGTACTGGACGAGAACAAGCCCATCGTCGTTGGGGCTTATATGAACGGCGACGACTTGATGAATAACCACTTCCAGCAGTCGGGCGCCATGTACCGTGCGGGCGAGGTATTCAAGGAAGTGGCGGAGAAATACGCGGCTTTATCCGGAAGATCCTATTCGCCGCTCGATCTATATGGCATGGAAGACGCAGAGGTGGCTTTGTTCCTGCTCAATTCGGCGGCCGAATCCTCCAAAGACGTCGTGGATCGGCTGCGGGCGAAAGGGATTAAAGCGGGCGTGATCAGTCCGAATATTCTCCGGCCGTTCCCGGCAAGAGAAATCCGCGAGGCACTGACGGGTGTCAAAGCGTTGTTGGTTGGCGAACGCGCCGATTCTTATGGCGCACAAGGAGGCAATTTGACGCATGAGGTTAAAGCGGCCTTGCAGGAAATCCGCGGTCCGCAGCCGATTGTGCTGTCCCGCATATTTGGCCTTGGCGGGAAAGACTATTACGCGGATGACGCGGAAGCTTTATTTGCCTTGACGCTGGAGGCAATGGAGCTCGGTTACGCCAAGGTGCCGTTTGATTATTACGGCCAAACGCCGGGAGATGAGGCGCAAAAGCTGCAGCCGGTCATTGCACCGATGAATGGCGACAGCTTTAAATCCGGCCTGATTACTGTAAAGGTGGATGAGGCGACGAACAAGCTGTCCGTTAAGGCGCCGCCGATGCGGGCGCTTGCCGCCAAACCGAAGCGATTTGCTTCCGGTCACGGAGCCTGCCCGGGCTGCGGTATTTTCCCAGCGCTGGAGCTCTTCTTTAAAGGGATCGAAGGCAATGTCGTCACGTTATTCCAAACCGGCTGTGCGTATATCACTACAACGGGTTATCCGTATAACTCGCATAAGCAGAGCTTCATTCATAATTTGTTCCAGAACGGACCGGCTACGTTATCCGGTACGGTAGAGGCATTCCTTGAGAAGAAACGCCGGGGGGAAATCGAAGTTCCCGAGGACTTTACTTTTGTCATGGTGACTGGCGACGGCGGCATGGACATCGGGATGGGTTCGGCCATCGGGACGGCGCTGAGGGGCCATAACTTGATCATTCTGGAATACGATAATGAAGGCTACATGAACACCGGTGCACAGCTTTCGTATTCTACGCCTTTAGGCCACATGACCAGTACGTCCGGCGTGGGCAAACAGCAGCATGGCAAAACGTTCCATCACAAAGATACGGTGCAAATGATGGCGGCGGCACATATTCCGTACGTATTTACGGGGACGGAAGCATTCCCGCAGGACCTTGTGAAAAAGGCGGCAAAGGCGCAGTGGTACGCCCAGAATGTAGGTACCGTCTATGGCAAGCTGCTGATCACATGCCCGCTGAACTGGAAGTCCGACGACAAAGAAGGGGAAAACATCGTTCGCGCGGCCGTGAATTCATGCTTTTTCCCGCTGTATGAAGTGGAGCAGGGACAAACGAACATTACGTTCGATCCAGAGGCGAAGAACAAACGGGTACCGCTTGGTGACTGGCTGAAATATATGGGCAAATCAAGACACCTGCTCAAGGAAGAAAATAAAGAAATGCTTGGCGAATTTGAAAAAGAAGTGGAGCGGCGTTGGTTGATTTTGAAAGCGAAACATGAGCATCCACTGCTTTAATGATGGGGAACATTCGTGTCTCTAGCGGCGGCAGACCGCGACACCAACAAGATGCGTATAGGCAGGATACAAATCCCCAATTCAAACCCCTGATGTTAACGAAATAAAGCCAGCAATTAATAAGGAGAGCCATCAGAATATGAGGGCTCTCCTGTTTACAGTTTTAACCATTGTATCCTTTAGCAGAACTTCATGTAAGTATTAATTGGTCAATCTTAAAAGCTCTTCGCGAAGTCCGAAATAAGCATCATTCCACCCCATCTTTGCATAAAAGCGTAATCCGATTAATCCATTGTAATATTTCGCACCCATGATTCTTTCCTTAAAATTAGGAATGGAAATGCCAATCTGTTGCTGATAATTTTGGTATTCCTGGATCACATCAAGTTTCCTCAAATGCCAGTCTAATGTGGCAAGATCAACAAGAAAATCACCATATTTACCATTCGTGTCGATAATACCGGTTATACGTTGACCATCAGATAAAATATTAAACTGATGAAAATCACCATGAATAAAATACCGATGTGGTTCATTATAGGTCAATAAACGGTTATAGCATTCATCAAACACATCTTTCTCCAGACAAGAAGTTCCGAATAAGCTGTACCACCCATCCCAGAAGGTGCCCGCCTGATCCTCTGCATTAATAGCAATTACATGTTCCCTCCAAGAACTAAATGTTCCATTGCCGCTCGTATTTATGAATCCATAACCTTGTGTTTGAACTAACACCGAGAAGGAGAATACAGCGCTTAAATTCCCCCCCTAGCCGAGAAGACTCCTTCCTCCATAGGAGGGAGATGAATCGGTGTTTCTTTGTAACATGAGCGAACGTATGTGCTATAATAAGTATATTTCCATCATACCATCTCTGATGCATCCTGGAGTGAATTTGTACGCCAAATCACTTATAAAGCGCAGTGGTAGGGACGACGTAAAGATTGGGATACCTATGCACCCACCAGCCAAACTTGTCATGTATGTGAGGGTTGTTTTTTAGCAGGGGTTTATACATACTGGACTGGAGGCACAATTAAACGAGATATTGTTTTAAAAAAGAAAGCCTGACAGCCGCAAATACGGGTAGGCATGAGAATATAGGAGGAACCATGTCCTGGAGTAAATTGAAGCAACAACTGGAGAGCTTTCTCTGTCCTGCATTAAATGGAAGGGTTGAATACCGCGCAACGGGTTATCGTTATTTACCTGATAAAGCAGGGCTTTGTTATATTTCTGTAGATAAAAAGGACGTACTCCGAATGAGTGATAAAACGAGTTCAATCCGATGGTATGGGACGGAGATGGAAGTTAAGAATGACTCAGATATCCAAATTCCTATCAGCGATGAAGAAATGGAAGCGGTCAGAAAGGATACCAAGGGGGCAGTTCCAGAGGATCGTCTAAAAGTCATTGCAAGAAACAGAAAAATATCAGAATATGCGAAGGAGCTTTTGACGGCACAGGCTTCATTAAGTAAATCCAATTTTATCGTTGTAGCTAATAAATTTTTATCTACTTCTATAGAGGAAAGCATCGAGAGCAATGATATCTTATTGAATATTTTAGTTTTGGTGGACAGACGAATGGGAAAAAAACGAATTTTAAACATGTCCGAGAAGATGAAGTTAAAGCATCCCATTGTGCAGTATTTTTATGAACTACGGCGTAGTACGTTCTGAAAATGAACTTGCATTGACGGGTCACATCGTTTTAGGAGTGCTTTCACTGAAACATTTGGACACCAATGGGGCTGCATCGATATTAATATGGGTTGTCTTGTAGCGAATGTAGCAGAGAATGGGAAGGGAAGCAGCCTGATCTGCCGCCCCGAAATTGCAGTGGATATTATCCAGGCCGCCAAAGCCGGGGGACTGCCCGTAAGTGTAAAAACAAGGCTCGGTTTTAGTAGCGTAGACGAATGGCGCGACTGGTTAAGCAAGGATCATGATGAGGTAGATGAACGGTGCTAAAATCGACCAAGGTCAACAGATTGCCAAGCAATACTGGAATAATAACTAAATTCGGATATGCATCATCTTGAGCTAAAAGGAATGACTCAAAGGGCCGCTTATGGACACCGAGAGGCATCTCTTTTTGTATGCAGCGCAAAAGCAGAAACCCCGAATCAGGACGTGAATATGGATTGTGTACCTAGCTTCCACCATACATCAACCAGGCTGCAAAAGGCCATTCCGTAGGCCAAGTAGGCCTGATATGCAGCATCGAAAAGGAGAAGCCTTTGCTTATGAAGAAGTTATATACTTCCAGGAGAGCTTGCGCAAATCGGTTTCGGAGAAATTTTAATCGGTCATAAAAACATGAGGGGAGAGGAAATGATGACATATGACAATGATCTGATGAACAAAGAGCAATTGCTCATGGAGCTGGACTCGTTGGGTTATTCAGGCAGGATGAAGCGGATGGCGCTTTTGGGACGCCACCATAAAGGAGATGCGGATTATTCCGCGCTGCTCGTATCCTTGCTCGAAAGCGGCACCGCCTATGAGGCACATCTGGCTTTGACTGGTGCGGGTGTAGTGAATGATGCTCGTGCGGTTTTGTTTGCCCTGAAGCATTCTAAGGCAGGGGTCAGAGGGCGGGCGGCTGGACTACTGCCAGAAGTGATTACAGATCCGGGCTTTTCGGTTGAGTCCGAAATCGCTCTGATGTCGTATCATTGCCGACGCCAATTGCTGCGGAGCATCTTGAATACATATCGTCAGGATTGGGCGGAACGGCTGTTGCCGCACGTGCTTGACCGGTGGGGGGCACAAGAAGCGTCCTTATTATTGGCCGTGTGCAGCGAAGAGACGGTTCGCAGCAGGCTTCCTGAGCTGGGGTATGCGTTACGCAATTGGCAGCTCCTAACGAAGTACTATCCAGATCTTGTTGCAGCGTATTTCAAGAAAGCTTTGCAGAACGCAACGCATCGGGAAAAGGTCAATGTATGGTGGACGCTCTCATCGGCGATTGAAGTATTGAGTGTCTTAAGACCGGCGATCGTGCTGGAATGTGCGCTTACGCTTGGGCCGACGGATATGATTCATCCTGTACTCAAGCAGCAATTGGGCATTCTGATTCAGGCCAGCCCTGAGGACGTATTCGAACTGCTGACACGTGAGGAGACACGGGAATATCTTTTGAATCATGGCGTTCCGGCAGGCGTTTTGAAGAAGAGAAGATGGTTCACCACAGCGCAGTGGACCACACTGGCTACATTGCTCGCAGATCAGCCTGTGCATCTAGCCAAGGTGCTGGATACCCTTGCGCCGTCTTGTCGCGAAGCGATGTTTGATGCCGCTTATAAGGAAGACGAGCGGAAGACACGCATTTTCCCTATGCCATTACTGGATGTACTACCGCATCGACTGCGTGACAAGGAAGCTGCCCGCATGCTGGAACTTCGCGACATTCGTGATCATCGAGACGACATGCTCGAAACGACGGCGCGCCGTTTAATTGTTAACGCCAGGGAGAAGCTGGAGCAAGCCGTTCAGGTGTCTAATAGCGATGAGCGTGCTGCGGGCTATGCCTACCTCGTTCGGAGTACAGCTCTATCCCGAAACGGAATGGATGAGACGCTGCGCTTCCTGACTCGAATAAAGAACGACCAGGATCCGGTTCGCTGGCAAGTTATGGTCGAGCTCTCAAACTGTCCTGCTCCAATGTTTAAGGAAGAGCATGTGAATGATCTGACTGTGCTGGTGGATAGCGTGGTTGAAGCCAGGGACACTTCGTACGGGACAAGGTCCGCCACCGAGAAACTGGCTTTTGCCATACTACGTGAACATGCATTGGAGCCGAAGGGCGATCTATTCAAGTTCGCTTTGAGAACGTTTGGAAGATTGACGATGCGGGATGGTCAGTTTGCGTTGTTCTCCATGGATTGGGATAGCATACCAGGTTCTGCACTGGAAGCGTTGTTCGATGAGATTTATGCCTTTGGTGTAGAAGCGAACAAGCGCGAAAACGTAAGTGTGGTCCTGCGTATGGCTGATTTGTTCGGAAAAGCCGTGGATCGATTGCCGAAGCTTCAGCTTCTGCTGGAGGAACTGCTGAAGGCTAAAACGGTATCGCCACAGGCGGTCCATTATTGGCTGGCACCGTATGGAACTCGGGATGCGAGGGTTAGAGAACTGCTGGACAGAGACCCATCCTTCATCTCATTCCACGACGTATTTATGCATCTGCATCTGAAGCGTCAGGAGTGGTTGGACCCGTTCATCTCGGGGAAAATCATCAAAGGCAAGCATTTATCGGGAAAAACGATTTATGTTGTGCCCGCCTATAATGGGTTTCATCGTTGGCTGCCGCGCCAGCAAAAGGCATTAGCTTCCCTCTTGGAACGGGTGGCATTGGATGCCAAACGGAGTTTCCATGAACGTGCGGCGTCGATGCGGAGCTTGGCAGTCATGCCGGACTATTGCTCCGATCAACTGGAGGTTCTGCTGCAAGATCAGGAAGTGCATGTCGTCGAGGCAGCGCTCTACGCATATTCGTTATGGGAAGAGCCGGAGAAGGCACTTCCTGTATTGCTGGGCAACCTAGATGGAGACCGTGCTCGGGTCGCCATGTACTCGATCTCCAGATGCATGCGTAGGGTGAGCCCGGTGATGTTGACATCTATGCTGTCGGACCTGTTGAATCGGGAGAAATTGAAAATCACGGTCAGAAAAGAGGCCATCCGGCTGCTTGGGGCTTATAAAAGCAGTGAGAGCATGGCGCTTCTCATCCGGGAATACGAGAAACCGAATGTACACAAAGATGTGATGATCGCCATAGGCCACGCTGCCAGACAATGGCTCGATGATGAACGCAGCTGGACCATGATGAGAGCCATGGCAGCTTCTCCGCAGCGTGATATCGCAAGAAGCCTGCTTAACCAGTATTCTGGTGGACTTCCGGTGGAGGCCAGGCCAAGGTATTTGCAATTGATTATCGAGATCGCAGGGCATGCCGATCCGGTTGTGGCAATAGAGGCTTTCCAAGCCATGAGCCTTTGGGTGAATGGAAGTGAGGAGAAGGTAGCGGCTTCCGCCAGCAGAACGATTCTTGATTTGGAGGATAACGCCAGATGGAAGGCCGCGTTGGATACTCTCATTGTGGCTAGTCGTGACGGGAAGGTGAATGATTGGGTCATTGGCGTTTGCACACAGTTGGCCGACACGGAGACGAAGGCCGAATGGAACGCTGCACCGGAGAGAGACCTTCCAGAGCGGCAGCGTCTGGTGGCATTGATTGACAAGCTGACCTCTTTGCCTCCAAATGCAAGGCGGGTACTCATTCCTTTATATACGGGCATGATCGATGCTCTCAAATCCAAAGAAACCCTGAGATCGGCCGCGATCAAGTTATATCTAGCGATTGTTGAATGGAACCACGCGGATCAGGCTGTGCTGTATTTGGACCCTGTGATTCAAATGGTGGACACGCATCCGCATCTGTTGGATTACACCTACAGACAGATCGCTCGGGCAGCAAATGCCAGCCAGGCGTATTGGAGACCGGAGACTATTCTGGAACTGGTGGACAATTTGAGAGATCAGAAGCCGTTTGTGGCCCAATATATCGGGCTTTCTTTGCTGAAGGTTGCGGGAACATCATTATTGTGGAACCAGGCTTGTACCGACCGTCTAAGAGCGTACCGGAATCATGAGCATGAGGCGATTCGTCTGGCGGCACTGGATATTTGGACCGTTCTTGAATAGAAGGGCTGTTTGGGTCGGATGGTTGCATCCATTTGCTTCCCAGGCAACTGTTTTTAATGGATGAACCGGAAACAAACGTCTCTTTCTCCGGCGAATCAAATCAAGCTTGCAGAACAAATGAACGATTTGGCGCGTTATTTCGACAGTCAGTTTATTATTGCTACGTTACTCTCCCTTTGTTCTGGGCACGCTTCATGCGAAGATCTACAATCTCGATGCCAAGATTTTGCAAACGGTGGAATGGTTTGAACTGGACAATGTACAATTTTTTTACCAATTTTTCTATAAACATCAAGGGTTGTTTGAATGAAGATATTCGGGTTTCCAGAAGAGGTATCCTTCGAGTAAGGATATCTCCTTTTGGTATGGGTTCCCACAAGGATATTCCTCGACTCGGGTATTCAAATATGCAACAATAGAAGATCAGGTGCACAGGAGAATTGACCCTAGGCACAGCAATGCAAGCCGTAAGATCGCTAATAAATTTACGTTCCAATAATTTATATATATCTAAGGAGCTGCCAAATCCGATATGAACAAGAAAGAAGTCGCGCACATACGCAAGCAGTTTAAGCTGGATAATCATTTAATGAATATTTACGATATTCTTAACGTGTACATTATGAAGGAAACGAACGAAATTTATCACTGGGAGCGGAGTCCCTTTGAGTTAGTGGACCGGGAGAAGCAGGAGCTGTACCTGGGCAATTTCAAAAAGCTGCTGACTGGTGAATTGGATCATAAGCTATTCGAGCTCAAGTTTCAGGAGGAAGCGGAAGAACAGAAAGACCCTTCACGGGTGCTGCTTCACCAAGCTATGCAGACTGGGGATCCGGAGGAGTGGCAGGATCTGATGCTGCTGCTCGTGGACAAAATGATGGCGGACACGACGTATGAACGGGATACGGTTATTACGTTCGTACGCGGACAATACTACCGGCCGACCAAGGCGAGGAATGATGAAGCCGAGGAGACTGGGAATGACGAAGTGTTCGGGCATCCGTTCATTCTATGCAGTGTGAACTCTACGGAGAAGCAGCGGAAGGCGCTCTTGTTCGACTATGTGGAGAGAGAGTTTAAGTACAATATCATTGTAGATCCGATTATCAAGCTCAGCACACCGGAGCAAGGATTCTTTTATCCCAGTGTGACGGACAATTATTCCGACGTGAGCCGGGTTCTATATTGTACGGGGAAATCGAATGATCCAAATCCACATTTCATCTCTGAGGTCTTGAATGCAGAACGGTCTGTGACGGCACTAGAAGAGAGAGCGATCTTTGAAGACATCGTGAAGGAAGTGACGGGTGAACAGCTGGACTCAGCCACGATCGCACACGTGTACGAGGAGATCCATCACGTGATTGAATCCCACCAGGATGAGGAAGAACCCGCGAAGCTGGATTATACCGATGTGGAGCGCGTGCTGATCGCAAGCGGCGTAGACAATGTGACCAAGGAAGCCGTGGAACGGGCGTTCGAGACCATCGTTGACGATAAGAACTATGAACTGAAGGCGAACAGCGTGATCCCGAAATTCACGTCAAAATCGATAAAGATCGATACCAAGGTAGCCACGATTTCAATCAGTCCACAGGATTTAAGGTATATTAAACAGGTGAGCTTTCAAGGCAAACGCTGCATTATGATTGAGGTTGACGAAGATACCATCATCGAGGGCTTTACGCTGAGCACAGAGACGTTATTGGAAAAAGTGGATTGAAGCGATAATGCTTAGTGAGATGCTCCTCTTACGAAGACAGGTTTTATGATTTCACCTGTCTACCGTGAGGGGAGCATTTTTGACTCTCCAAGGATTCGATACTGGTGGGGAAGCGGAGGGCGTTTGTTTTAAACTTTCCATCCCCGACCTTTGCGAGGGCAGAGCCAGCCTTAGCTGTGTCTCCGAATAGTCCAGGTGTTACACCTTTTCCGATGTTCTTTTCTTCAACCTCTTTGAGTCCTTTAGATAAGGAAGCCTCCCTTTTTCCTAACCTTTCCTAAATTCTTGATGAGTTAGCTCCTTACTTTACATGCAAAAAAAGGCTTATTCCTAACCCATTGTTAAGTTGGAATAAGCCTCTGAAAGCGTGTCAGGTGTATTATCAAGCTGTTTGGTTTTTGGTTTGTTTGTTGTATTGTACGATCTTGTTGTTGGGGTGTAGGAGCAGTATCTCAGTATACTATCCAATAAAAATTACTATCCCATTCCGATGAGAAAAAGCGATCGGCACTTCAGACTCAATCAATTCAATTCTTTCAATAATTTTTGTCTTCTTTTCCTCAGATTCCCTCGACGGTTTACCCTCCCATGTCACGCTGGGTCTTCGCCCTTACATTCCTTCGTTCTACCTCTCAAGGGGTGGACGCCGTTTTCTTGCTCCTTTACTGGGTCTTTGCCCTTAT
>JAIRVF010000016.1 GCA_031254035.1 Paenibacillus sp. | reverse complement strand
TATAAGAAAGTATAAACTTCGGAGATCTCGCATCCTTATATCGCAAGAAAAATTACCGCTAAACGCGGTCTGTCTTCTATGAGAGTACGTCGATAACGTTTTTCTGAAGCACTATATTTTTTATTAAGCATGAAAAAGCTCCCGTTACAGTAGTCGTTTTATTTATTTCACCTGTCTAACGTAAGGGGAGCAGATCACTTTTGGGACAGCCCTTTAATTTCTTGGCTCTTCGGAAAATATGGTTGAAAACGGATTGGTGACATATGATGTAAATTGATTATATAGTTGAAATATTTTCTTGTTTTTGTGACGGAAGCGTTGCTTTCTACAGGTCGCTTGGTTTTGAAATAGTCCGTGACGAGACGTTTCCATACCGATTCGCAGAAGTTCGGGATGGGGATCTTTGGCTTATGACGTCAAACTATGCCCAATTCGGGGGTAAGAAAGCGTTCGGTGCCCTCATCGTTAACGTGACGGAATTGGGAAAATTCCATGATCGTTTTGCGGTTAATCTTAGGAACAACCTCGGGACTGTACCTCTTAGCGGGTTCCCACGTCTTACGCGCCGCTCGCTGGATGGGAGTCAGTTTCGTGTCTTCGACCCGTTCGGCAACATGCTGGTTTATATGGAAAAGTATTACGCGCCTCCTCTGTACCTTGAAGCCCAAGATCACACAGAGGAAATCCTCAATCAGGTTTGGTTCCTGCGTGATATCTACGCCAATGATTGTGCAGCAGCCAAAACGCTCGACCGCGCTTTGGAAGAAAAGAAGGATGAAGAAGAATCCGGCATCGGGCATGCAAGACTGCTGGCAGCTCGTGGCGAGATCGCTGTCGCCATGGGAGAATTGGATCTTGCCTCCAAGTTGGAGGACATGGTCTCTCGCATTCATCTGCAAGACTCGGAGCTTCGAAGATTTGAAGAGGAACTAAGAGCATCTCAACATCTTCGAAACTGGGCTGGAATCGAATCTGGCGAATAACAAGGAAATCAATTTAACGTTTTCACTTTTGCCTAATTCTCCGGAACATTGGTTTGCACCAAATGTCAATAAAAAATCAATGTGGGAATTCTCATCGATTTCTAATTTTCCCGGTCAAAACCTTGCTAGCACTCAACTAGCGACTTCTCTGGTAAATGGCGGAAACTTTTAATATGTTATGGTTGTTGTAGTTGATCACACCTAATCCAATAACATAAATGGAGGACAACAACTATGAATACGACATCTAAGAAACGTTTCGGCAAATTATTTATCGGAGTCGCTTTGAGTTTTGCAATGGCTTTGCCAGCAGGCAGCATGCTTCTCCCTACCCATTCAGCATACGCTGCTTCAGCTACAACAGGCGATCAAATTGTTGCAACAGGCAAGCAGTTTTTAGGAGTTCCTTATAAATTTGGGGCAAAATCCGGAATTACAAGTGCATTCGATTGTTCATCTTTTACCCAGTACATTTTTAAAAAATATGGCATTAATCTTCCGCGTTCTTCCAAAGAGCAGTCAAATGTGGGCACATACGTACCGAGAAACCAATTGAAACCCGGAGATCTGGTATTCTTCTACTCTCCGATCCACCACGTTGGAGTATATATGGGGAACGGTAAAGTGCTTCATACATTCGGTAAAGGCGGGGTTACAATCTCCGACATGAATTCCGGTTGGTGGAACACCAATTATACGACAGCTCGCCGTGTTCTTTAACCAACGGACAAGCTAGTCATACAACATCAGGTGCTAAAAATCTGGGGTCTGCTGACTTCAACATAGAAACCAACGTTTAGCCATCGTGTTAAACGTTGGTTTTCTTTTTGTCCGCTCTTATTCCTCTTCGCTCATCCTGGTGTTAAATCGTTCCATAGGAATTTTTACGGTAACTTCTGTACCTTTGCCCTCTGTACTCTCAATTGATATCGATCCCCGATGCTCCTGAACGATAGACTTTGCGATTGGAAGTCCTAGGCCCGTGCCTCCCGTCTTCCGGTGACGGGAGGTATCAACTCGGTAAAAACGTTCGAACACTTGGCTAACTTCATCTGCTGGAATCCCAAGGCCATAATCTTTGATTCGAATTACAGTATTCCCATCGTCACTTGAAATATGAATCTCGACGGGCTGAGAGCTGTATTTCAGCGCGTTGTCCGCCAAAATAAGCAACAGCTGTTTTATTTTACTTCGGTCAGCATATAAATTTATTTTTTTCGGTGGTTTTTTTAATCTGATTTCTCGTGTATACAACTGTTTCATATGCGTGATCACTTCACTACAACATTCCGCTAAATCAAAAACCTCTAGCGTTAACGGTACTCCGTGCTGTAAAGAAGCTAAGTCCAGCAGTTGCTGGGTCATGACGCGCATTCTTTTTGTTTCTTCATAAATCGAATTCACGGCTTCGTCCCGAATATCTTTATCTTGATTACCCCACCGCCTCAGCATACTTGCATACCCCTGAACGATTGTTACGGTCGTATTCAGTTCATGGGATGCATCCGAAACAAACTGCTGCTGGCGTACAAAGCTTTCCTCCAGCCGATTTATCATGCGGTTAAAAGTCTCAGTCATTTTATAAAGTTCGGCATTGGAATTACCGCGAACAGGGATTTTTTTGAAGAGAAGGCTTCTCTCAATTTCCTGCATCGTTTGAATACTGCTAACGATCGGTTTAACAACCCTCCTCGAAATAAGAATTCCTCCCATTAGGCTGGCGATGATGGCTCCAACTGTGGAAATGACGAGAATGGTAACCAGCATCTCCATATTCGTTCCAAGGGACTCCCATTTCTCGGAGATTTCGAACGTTCCTATGTGTTGGCCGCTGAACATAATAGGTAAATAAACGATCAATACATTGCTGTCATCAATCTTCGCAAGCGTCGAAAAGATTTTCGGATTAAACGAGATTTCCGCCAGACTGTAATCAGCACCATTCCGGAACTCCTGGACCAATCGCGATTGAGAATCGAAAACCCGGATCATCGTATCTTCTGTCAGGTAACTGCTCAAATTCACAGGGTCTTTTTGAAGGGCCTCCGCGCCAAACTTTTCCACAACCGGCATCCATTTATCTTGCAATTGATCCACTTCATTTTGCGTTGCGGTCCGAATAAATAACAAATAGACAGCAATGTCCACACAAAAAAGGATAATGATTAGGAGGCTTGTGGTCAGAAGCATAATTTTTGTTCTTAGCTTCACGGCTCTTCACTTTCCTCCCGCATACAGTAACCGACACCACGTATCGTTTGAATCAGCTTTCCTTTGAAATGATGTTCGATCTTTTTCCGGACATAGCGGATATATACATCAATGACATTTGTGTCTCCAACAAAATCATACCCCCACACATGCGATATAATTTGCTCCCGACTAAGCACTTGATTTTTATTCTCCATTAAATAAAGCAGCAGATCATACTCTTTCGGTGTCAGCTCGATCCGTTGACCTTCCCGTTTGACGTCTCTCGATTTCCTGTTCAAGACCAGGCTTCCGACCTCCAAGACATCCAGATCCTGCTCCCTATGCTGATCTCCGTCAACTCTGTGCCTGATGTTGGCCCGGATTCGGGCAAGCAGTTCTTCGATCTCAAACGGCTTTGTAATATAATCATTTGCGCCTTGATCTAGTCCTGCTACCTTGTCAGGTGTACTGTTTCGG
The DNA here is from genome assembly GCA_031254035.1 of Paenibacillus sp. Classification (GTDB taxonomy): domain Bacteria; phylum Bacillota; class Bacilli; order Paenibacillales; family Paenibacillaceae; genus Paenibacillus_AQ. Next base: position 5,076 of record JAIRVF010000016.1, on the reverse strand, counting down.
GCAGTAACCAGAATAACCGGTGTGACCGGATCTGTTTTTCGAAGTCTTCTCAGCACCTCTACGCCATTCAATTCTGGAAGCATGATATCCAGTATGATCAAGTCCCAGGTTTGGTGCAGCGCTTTGTCCAGACCTTCACGTCCGTTCTCCGCAAGTTCTACTTCATAACCTTCGTGTGTTAGCTCCAGCTCCAGCAATCTGGATATTTTCACTTCATCATCAATAATAAGAATACTCTTTTGCACAATTTCTCCCTCAGTTCATGTTATGTAAGGGTATGAGGTGGCCGCTGCGGTTACGGATCGTTCTTCCGATTGATTCCGTCCCCTCCGCTACTTCGCTTTTTTGTCAAGGCTAATCATAATGTTAAGGCAAGCCTTTTTCAGTATCAACCAAGTTGATGTCGGCTATTCCCGCTGTGCTTGTATGTACAGCAATCAAGAGAGTATAAATTATCTGTATTTTGCCATGATAAAGTGGAAGGAAATGTCTTGGTAGATTAAAGAAAGGGAACGGTCCGGGCAATCTGCCAGAATACGAAACAAGGGATGAAAAACAATGAAGTGCATTCGATGCGTCCTTGTCACTATGCTGCTCTCCATGCTGCTTGCGGGTTGCTGGGGATCGAGAGAAATAGAGCATATGATTTATGCAAATACAGTAGGCATCGATTATGTGAATGATCAATTTGTTATTTATGTCCAGATGGTTAATTTTAGTGGTATTGCCAAAAGAGAATCGGGGCAGTCACAGACACAGAAGATATTTGTCGGTAAAGCCCAAGGGGATTCAGTTGCTTCTGCAATATTTAACTTGTATGCTACAAGCCCGCAAAGAATTGTCTGGAGCAATGTAAAAACCATTGTATTTAGCGAAGAAGCTCTCAAACATGGTACGGTCGATCAAGTTTTGGAGATATGGGACCGATATTATGAATTCCGCTATACGGTTTGGGTCATGGCTACCAAGGAACCGATGGATGAAGTGCTCAATACCACGTCAATCTCAGAATTATCGGTGATTTACTCGCAACTTAATAACCCTATGAAAATATATGGACAAGATTCCGTCATTGAACCTTTGTACCTATACAAGTTTATATGGAAATGGAAAGAGAAAGGCGAAATCGTTCAATTACCCTATTTGAAAATTGTGCATGGCTGGACCGATAATATGAAACCTTCCCCCAATCTTAGCATGGCCGGGATTTGTTTTCTAAGCAATCAGAAATTCGAAGGGTGCATGAAGAAATCGGATATTTTAGGAATTCGATGGCTGGATAAAAAGACTCATAGAACCCCCCTGGGAGTTAAGGGTGAAAAATCCGTAAAGGCTCAATTGGTTATGACTAAGCTCAAATCATCCATCCATCCAAAGCTGAAGCATGGAAAACCCGTCTTTGATATTAAAGTATCGATGCAAGGCACACTCACTCTGTTAAATATGAGTCTTCAAAAGGAAAAGCTTGAACTGCAGGATGCAAAAGAAATTAAAAAACAAATCAAGAAGACGTACTTGAAAGGCTTGGATATGGATGTTGATGTTTATGGACTATCGGGTGTTTTTTATCGGAAAATGCCAAAAGAATGGCGCAGGCTAAATTCGGATGGAAAAATCCCGCTGGACCCAAGCAGTATTGAAAACATCGACATCAAAGTAAATTTCAACAGTGGCGGTATATCCAAGATGAGGTAGTGATTGGACGTTAAGGTTATTGTTTATAAGTGAATAAAAGTATAAGGCCTCCTCTAATTCAAGGAGTCCTTATCTACTTTTATCCTATTGTTGGGAAGAAAAAAGAAAGTATATAACAGGCTCCAACAACAATAAGGAAGTATCCAATAAAACGATTTATTCCAATAGCAATATCACTTGGTTCTGCATCCCTAAATTGCCAGCCAATTGATAGATACCACATAAATGCAGGAAATTTGACACCAAGAAAACCAAGCAAAATAAGCATTATTCCACCGAATAAAGCCATGTAATATTCCCCCTCATTATTCGTTAACACAGCCTTTTCTTAAAAAGCATTTCGTAGATTATTTCAAAAATAAAAAGGATGAACATGGCAATATCAATTACTACTATAAATCCTATCCTGGACTCCGGTAAAACACCTACGAAAAAAGAAATCACATATCCCGCAATAAAGCCTAGGACGAGATAAGAAATCAGTCTAACCGCAAATGAAGATTTTACTTTTCTATTCTTCGCATGTAACAAAGCTTCGAAAACTACCGCAAACGGAAATGCTATTAAGTAATAAAGACTAATTACGGAAGCGATCACAATACCCGCCATGCTGTATTCGGCCGTACCCGTTGTGATATCTAGAAAAATAATCAAAATTGATACTAGAATTATAGAACTTGTACAAGCAAGAAACTTTAAAAACACCATCTGCTCCTCCATCCATTAATTGAAACATATACACAATCGAATCCATTCGCACACATACGCCGGTATCATTTGCTAAAATACTATATAATGGTACATCGAGTGAACTATTACGTATACAGGTTAATATTTCCGGCCCAACATCATAATTAGTTCTTGACAAAAAGGCGGAAGTAGCGGAGGGGACGGAATCGATTCTTCCGAAGCTGAAAGCTTTTTGAAAAAAAGCTGCATCGGAAGCATAAGCTGTCTCCGAATTTCTACCTTTTGAAAAATAGAATCAGAAATTTGGAGACAACAGCAATCGGAAGAACGATCCGTAACCGCAGCGGAACACCTCGCATAATGTCATGGACTAATTTCAGTATTGAGCCATATTTCCTTCATATAGGTGTTCTTTATACCCTGACATACAAAAAAGAACCCACCTTTAGGTGGGTTCAATAATTTTGGGACATCAATTGAATCAAATTAAAACGCTACGTATAAATGACTATACAGACTCCGGCTCCGCTTCCTTCGGTTGTTCTGGAGCCATTTTCTTCGCCAAGAATATAGCAACAACAATCGCGGTAATTCCGCCGACAAGCTTCCCGACAATCATCGGGAAAATCATTTCTTTTGCTACCCCGGCCGTAAACCCGAGATGATCGCCAAACACAAACGCGGCAGACACGGCAAAAGCGACGTTGATGACTTTACCACGCGCGTCCATGTCTTTCATCATGCCGAACATCGGAATAACGTTGGCAAGCGTAGCCACCAAGCCTGCTGCTGCAACCTCATTCATACCGAGCAACTTGCCCAGCTTCATGAGCGGCTTGTTGAACACCTTCGTAATGACGAATACCATCGCAAAAGCACCAGCCAACACAATGGAAATATCGCCAACGACTTTGATTCCTTCTTCAACCGGGGCAAGACCCGGAATGATTTCAATGCCGGTCAGCTGCTGTGTGATGCCCGCTGCCAATCCCAAAGTCGCTACAATAACAATGAACTGTCCAAAGATCGTGAACCCTTTGATCATGCCTTGCGGGAACTTCCACAACCCTAGTACGATAAGTACTGCAAACAAAATGATTGGTACCAAGTTGGACAAAATCATCGTGAACGAGTAACCAGCTACTAGTCCCCCGATCAAACATCCAAGTGGAATGGTAACGATACCAGCCAAAACGCCGGTAGCCAAATATCTCTGGTCTTCCTTTTTGATAATGCCAAGTGCAACAGGAATGATAAATACAATCGTAGGACCAAGCATAGCCCCAAGAATTGTACCTGCGAACATCCCCGCTTCCGGAGTTTTCGCCAACTCCTGAGCCAGCGCGAATCCGCCCATGTCATTTGCTAGCAGCGTAGTTGCAAACATAGCAGGGTCCGCTCCCAGCGCGCTATACAAAGGAACAACTATTGGACTTAACAATTTGGCTAATACCGGGGACAGGGAGATAATCCCCACCATGGCCAGTGTGAGCGAACCCATGGCCATAATCCCCTCATCGAATTGTTGCCCCAATCCGAACTTGTACCCGATCGCCTTATCGATGGCACCGAGAATCATGAAAATAACCATACCGTATATGATGATTTCATTAATCTCCATGAACATGCTCCTCCATTTTTTCATTATGTGATCAAAAGCGAAGTATTAAGGCGCGATCAAGAAAATAGTGAATCAGGAATGATCTATTGTTTTTGATCGCGCCCTAATGGGTCTATTATTTTCTTGACCGCGCCTAATTTCTTTTTTCATACTTGAAGCTTCCTACCGGAAGTGTTGTTTGATCTCCTCGGACGGGGAACGAAGCACGGTATGATGAATAATCCGCTTTTGATCCATGGAGGATACGAACACCTTCATCCCCTGTTCGACATCGCTGACGCTTCCTGTAAACACGGCGAGGAATTTGCCGCCAATCGCCATGCCAAGATTCATTTTAATTACACGAATATCGCACTGCTTTAAAGATTCGTTTAATGCAAAAATGCCGGAAGACACCGTAGCCGTCTCTACAATTCCAAGCGCATCCACAATCTGAGAAGAAGGACGGCGTTTTAATCCATCGAGGATATCAGGATGAACACCATGCAGTTCAAAATCGCTGATTCGGAAATCGGCCGCTTCCGCCTTGGCTGTTTCCATCGCAGCTTGTACGTCCGCGGTATCACCGCTCATGATAATGAGGAACTTACCCGGGCAGATCGGCTTCATATGATGCACGTCAACAGGGGAAGTCTTCAGCATGCGATCTGCCGTCTCGTAACCTTTGCTAATGCTGCGCAGTTCAACAACACCTATTGCACTAGTCATGGGTCACCTCGATGGAATCGACAATACCTACGATTACTGCGTCAACGGGTACGTCTGAATTGGCAAACGATGCCCGGGCCGAACCTCCTGTCGTCACAAGAACCGTATCTCCAATTCCTGCCCCCGCATTATCTGCAGCGACAAAGCAATCGCGCTCTTCGGGTTCGTTGTTAAACGATAACGGCTTAACCACCAGAAAAGCTAGCCCATTCAGCTTATTATCCTTGCGGGTAGCCCACAGGCTTCCCGTAACTTGTCCCACGATCATAGGTTCACCTCGCCCGTTATCTTCTGTGCACTTGCATCTGCTGCATGCGCAAGTAATCCTGAGCAAGCGGCGTAATGATACTATGCCGGTCAAT
>JAIRVF010000114.1 GCA_031254035.1 Paenibacillus sp. | reverse complement strand
CCTTAATTTGTTCCCATTGTTCATCACTTAGTTCATACCGTCTTTGGATCATACTTGATGCTCCATTCGTTTTTCTCAAATCATACCATATTTTTTTTTAGTTTTCAGACACGCCCTAGGTAAATTATGTGATCTTAAATCTAAGTATAAGGGAGAGAATGTAATGGCTCGTCGGCGTGTACCATATGTTGCGCAGATGCATCAGTCGGAGTGTGGACTTTGTTGCCTTGCTATGTTATCAGCCTACTATCAGAAGGAAGTTTCATTATATAGTTTACGTGAACGGGCGGACATTGGACCGAATGGTATAACGTTATTGCAATTAAAAAAAATTGCGGAGAGTCTGGGCTTTGATGTTAAAGCTTACCGCATTGAGAGTATTAATCAATTTAAGCAGGTTACTCTACCCGCAATTTTACATTGGAACCATGAACATTTTGTGGTTCTTGAAAAGATAGATAGGAATAATGCCCATATTGTTGACCCACCCTTTGGGAGGATTAAGCTGTCATTAAAGAACTTCAGCGAGCAATTTACTGGATTTTTGATGACAGTGGATTTAACAGAACAATTTGACGCCGAGAAGAGTCCTAATATTAGTTAGTTGTTTTTGTCTATGTAAAAGCGCATAAAAAGCTGTTTGTATATGTTTATCTAATTTGCAAAAACCCTCCAGCATTCGCAGAGAAGGTTCTTTATTGTACCTATTTTTAGTATACCGCCATCGCAATTGTTAATAGCCGAGGAGTTACCCCGGCTTTATAATAACTTATTGGGGGAATTGATTTTTTAAAACAATTTTAGAACATTCAAATAATTAACCTTTCAATTTTATTTATCTGAGCAGAAAGGGTCCGATTCAGCAGCCCAAAGTACATATGCAAATGCGTTATCTTCCATATTCATGCTTCTTTCTCATCTCCCCCAAGTAACGTCCCAAGGAAAAATATATATCATATTTAAGCTTCCTCCTTAATCTTTCCCCCAATAAAAGTTATTCAGCTAGTTGATATTTCAAATTGATTAATTAAGTTCTTATAGACCTGTTTATACTGACTTGAACATTCAACTTGTATCCATCATACCCTAACGCTCACTCGCTTGGTATTTATGTTTGTAATGATTTACATATGACAAATGTAACAATCTGGAATGCCATCTTACTAAGCGGTTTATGGTGCGCTAAAGCAGTAGAATACGGAGGACGGTCAAAAAGGAGTTCGGCTTGATGTAGCGAGTCAAACAGATCTAAATTTGCTAATCAACATTGGAGGTCATCGTAATGCCTTATTGCTCACTTCGGGTTTGCCTTCTAGCATATGCGGCGGGGGCCCGAGCTCGACTGCATGATCCTGCCGCAGGCGTGGGGACAAGGGGCGTGCGCAGCTGCGCTCGGCGTATCGCACCCGGGCACGCCGTCCTGAGCTCAGACGCGTATTGTTGAGCAAGCTACCGCAGCCTGCTCATTTCATTAAGCTAACGGGCAGTTCTATATGGTAAAATAAGGAGGTTACAAGCTGAAAAAGGAGGGATATTTATAGCTTTAGTCCATGATTTTATTGTTATATCGAAACGTACATTTGAGGAAATTTCAATAGCTGGTATTTATGAATACAGTGATTCTAATTCAGAAAATGTTGTTCAAATACATGACGACATGTTTGGTTATATACAAGATTCATTGAATTGGATTGAAACCTTAAATCCAGATAAGCAAAACGAAAGTATGTTAGGGTTTAATTACTACGGTCGCTCGATAATTGGAATCAATGGCGCGTCAAAATTTAATAAGCTTATGAAAGCTTGGTACCTCATGTTTAATGAGGCTCCCGAAGAAATTATTTTAACTGGTCGATATACATGGATTGAAGATGAGGGTCAACAATCAATGGGGGAATATGAAAAATTAATATTTTGTAGAAAAGAAATCCTTGATTTATTAAGTCGTTTGATTGAATTTTCAACTATGGTTGAAACAGGTGAATATTTAATGATTTACAGTGGTATTTAAACGAACGGGCACGAAAGCATCATGATTACAGGCTACCGGGATCATCGGAACTGTTCCGCCTGGCGGATTAATCACAGATGAAGAATATACACCAATAGAAAAGAGGAAAAATAATGAGCGGGTATCCCCCTGAAATTGAACAATTTCACCAAACCTTGTGCAACCTAGCCGGTGTCGATTCAGCCATCAGCGGTGTGGATGATTTGTCATCTGTGGATGAGGAGCTTCTTTCCGTTACCGAGTATGCCCATCTGCCACATGCCGCTCTGCTGCGTACCGGGGGCGGGCTGGATATTGAGGTTCTGATTCAATTTGAGCTTGTGCTGCAGCCGTCACAGGAAGGTTGGTATGCACTTGAGTTTCTCGGCTGGTTCGTCCGCGATTGTGCAAGAGGCGGCCGCAAGATGCAGCTACGGCCGTATGCGCTGCCGCCCGTGACGCCATATGGCAGGCAGCTGGGTCATACGTTAAAGTTCCACCTTGATCTCTTCGTGGATGGCATTGAAGACTCACTGGCTCCTGCCCTGTAGGTTGTCTCTGAGATAAATCGGTCCTTAGAACTTGCCATCAGCTTGTATAAGATTAATCAAGCACAAGTATAAGATCCCACCTTTATTTATTGGTTTTGGGCTGGCCAAAATATTTGCTGGGGAGCTTATCAGTGGTGCGCATTGCAAGCGCCACAACAAGTTCCATGCGCATGATGCTCTCCTGGTGAAACAGGAAGCAGGTCGGCAAGTCCGAACTGATAATTTGCTTAGCGCATCGCAGGGGGCCTAATGGTATTTCAAAGCACTTATGCTAAAAGTACGACTAATCAAAGCCACATAAATTCTCCTAACTATCCTGAGAATGAACATGGACAAACACACAGTTCTGCTGAAAAAGCCACCTCCTTTAATTCATGCAGGAAGTGTGAATGTTATTCAAGGGTATTTGCTGAAAAGAGACTATCTCGGTGAACCTGGCGATGCCCCACTAGTGACGGATACCCGATTGAGCAGACCACCAAACAACTTGTTGAGTGATTGGAGGATTGTATGAGGAAAAATGATTTAATCAAAGTAATTCTAGCATTATCGTTACTCGTGAATATTTACTTATTTATGAATCAGAAACATGATAACCGAGATCAAGAATTGAAATATGAGTTATTGAATGCACACATTTATCGAGATCTATATAAGTTCAACTAAAGTTTGTCGATCTAGGAGGATTCCCACTTTGCGCGTCGAAGTGATAGGGAAACCAAACGAAATGAGAGAATATCATGGAAATCCAACCTATGGATCAACAAGAATTGGAAAAACGGCTGAAACAAGAGAAAAACCG
>JAIRVF010000068.1 GCA_031254035.1 Paenibacillus sp. | reverse complement strand
GTCGGCGGTTCGATTCCGTCCCGAGCCACCTTATATGGAGGCTTAGTGAAGTGGCTAAACACGGCAGACTGTAAATCTGCTCTCTACGAGTTCGGTGGTTCGAATCCATCAGCCTCCATAAGTCTTATGAGCCATTAGCTCAGTTGGTAGAGCACCTGACTTTTAATCAGGGTGTCGAAGGTTCGAGTCCTTCATGGCTCATCCAAAGACCATTGACCATTGCGGTTGATGGTCTTCTTGTTTTTCTTATGTATATATCTTATTCAATTGAGTGGAAAAAATGAATCGAAACACGGATGCCAGGGAAGCAACAAAAGGAGTAATTTCGGCGACCTTCGGAATTTGGTTCGTAATGTGCTAAAATAGGAAACAAAAACGGCAAAGTGGTGGATGACGTCGATGGTGGAGATGGAGACATTACGTATCAAGTTGGAGCAGATCGTCGGAGCGCCTTTGCGCATCAAACAGTTGACCAAACAGCAGTCCGAAATCGTATTAGCCGAACATGAATCATCGAAAAGAGGCAAAAGTGATTATTCAGGAACGTCTAAACGGAATCTGAAAGCTTCAGTAATAGTAGATGATAGTATCTGGTATCCCATGTATCAAAAGAATGGGCACATCTATGTTCTAGAGGCTCCTATGCGTGAACTTAGTGCCGAGGTTACGCAGTTGATCGAGCTATTGGTTTCCCAGATCAATCCTCAGAACAAAGAACCTCTTCAGGTGCAAGGTGAGGAGGAACGTGAAATTCTTCGCTTTAGTGCTTGGATTGTAGAGCAGCTTGATCAGGAACGGGGAGACAGTGATATTCCGGATGAATTCGATCTTAAACGGCGTTTGAACGGTGAGATGATACCTTTTCTGCTGACATGCGAGAGTGCTCATGCTGCCGAGGTGAGTCGTGTTCAGCTGAAGAAGCTGCTGAAGAGCTACTTTGACGGGGAGGTTGTACTTGTACCTTTGAAGAGTCACGAGTGGCTCGTGCTAGCTAAAAAGGAACTGGTCATCGGGACAGGAGACGAGAAGGAAGAGGAGCATTCCGAAGCAGAGAACGATATGCTGTCCGCATTTAGTATGGGGTTGTACGAACTGATTGCGAACGAATGGGGCGGGACCTTTCACTTGTCCGTCGCACCTTCTTTTTCACCAGTGAAGTCGCTTCCTTCCACGGTAGGACTTCTGAGAAAGACTATTTTTCTGGGAAAAACCTTTCAAGTTGCGAAGCATGTCCATTTTCCGTGGGAACTTCTATTGGAGCAGTTGATTTACAGTATTCCGGTAGATCAGCGCAGGCTTTTTTTGGAGCAGGCGGGTGATTATGGTACGTTATTTTCCGACAATGAGACGTTTTCTACGCTTGAAACCTTTTTCCAGCTGGACTGTAATGTAAGTGAAACAGCCAAACGGTTATATATTCACCGGAACACACTTTTATACCGCCTTGATAAGATCAAACAGGAGACTGGACTGGACGTTAGAAGCTTTGGTGATGCGGTTTTAGTGAAGCTGACGATGTTATTGTATAAAGTAACGAAAAGAAAATAGGTTTTTTGTGCAGTTTGTGTATAGCCAGTCTGCAAGATGTTGGTTATTATATTACTATAAAATTGTATTCGATTTCATAATATACACTTTAGGGGGCAAATCTCATGGCAGGTGTACGTTTAGAGAATATTATCAAAAAATATCCGGGTTCCGACAAAGCAACGGTTAAGGATATCAGCCTTGACATTCAAGACAAAGAGTTTCTGGTTCTGGTAGGACCTTCAGGTTGCGGTAAATCCACGACTCTTCGTATGATCGCAGGTCTCGAAGAGATTTCTGAGGGAAAACTTTATATCGGTGACCGCGTCGTGAACGACGTTGCTCCTAAAGACCGCGATATCGCGATGGTATTCCAATCTTATGCGTTGTATCCACATATGAACGTATATCAAAACATGGCATTTGGTCTGAAACTGCGTAAAGTAAAGAAAGACGAAATTGACAAACGTGTTCGTGAAGCAGCTAAAATCCTCGATATCGAGCATTTGCTGGACCGTAAGCCGAAAGCACTTTCCGGTGGTCAGCGTCAGCGTGTTGCCTTGGGCCGTGCGATCGTGCGTGATCCTCAAGTCTTCCTGATGGACGAACCGCTTTCCAACTTGGATGCTAAACTTCGTGGTCAGATGCGTGCTGAGATCACGAAACTGGTTAAACGTCTTGAAACGACTTGTATCTACGTAACACACGACCAAACAGAAGCTATGACAATGGGTGATCGGATCGTTGTTATGCATGACGGCATTATTCAACAGGCCGCTTCTCCGGAAGAGCTTTACAACAGCCCAAGAAACCTGTTTGTTGCTGGCTTTATCGGTTCCCCTACAATGAACTTCATTACAGGTACCCTTTCCGAGTCAGGCGGTGCTGTACGTTTCCGTACTGAAGGACTGGACGTTGAAGTTCCAGGTGGCAAAGCGCAACTTTTGAAAAGTAAAGGTCTTATCGGTAAAGAAGTGGTCATGGGCGTACGTCCGGAAGATATCCACGAAGAGCCAGTCTTCATGGAAGCTTCTCCAAACACGATCTTTACTTCTCATGTAGATGTAACAGAAAACCTTGGTCATGAAATGCTCCTCTACCTGAGCGGCGTTGGCAGTGACACTGTCATTGCCCGTGTAGACGGACGTTCCAATACTCGTGATGGCAGCAGCGTTCGCCTTGCAGTTGATATGAACAAAATTCATATCTTCGACAAAGAGACTGAACTGAATGTGTTGTTGACGGACTAATCCAGGCGGTATGCCTGAAACCAAGCCGCCCGTAGGGGCGGCTTTTTTGCTGAGATTGCATTCATTGGAAATTTCCTATACGATGATTACATTGGATTCGCAAGAATCGTCTCGGACAGTATAAGGCTGGATTCTGAGCCAACCGGACAGAAAGGGAGACATGAAATGGCTAAAAAAGTAAAAGTAGCAGAATTAGTACAGCAATTTCAGATGGAAGTCATATCCGGTGAGCAAGGCTTAAAACGGATTATTACAACTGATGATTTGAATCGACCAGGTCTAGAAATGGCCGGTTATTTTGAGTATCACCCTCAAGAAAGGGTTCAGCTGCTGGGAAAAACGGAGCTGGCCTTTTTTAGCATGCTTACGGCAGAAGAACGCAAAGAACGCATGGAACGGCTCTGCGGTGAGATGACGCCGTGTATCGTTGTCACCCGCAGTCTGGAAGTACCGGAAGAGCTCGTCACGATCAGCCAGGAGAAGCAGCTGCCTGTACTGCGGAGCAGCATGGCAACGACGATTTTGTCCAGCCGGATTACAGGATTTCTGGAAAGAAAACTGGCTCCGACTACAACCATTCATGGTGTATTATGCGACGTGTACGGTGTTGGAATGCTGATTACCGGCAGCAGCGGCATTGGTAAAAGTGAGACGGCACTAGAGCTCGTCAAGCGGGGGCATCGTCTGATAGCCGATGATGCGGTAGAAATTCGCCAAACCTCGGACAGCCAGCTCCATGGTACCGCACCCGAATTGATCCGTCACCTGCTAGAGATTCGCGGGGTTGGCATTATCAATGTAATGACGCTGTTTGGTGCCGGAGCGATCCGCAACAATAAACGTATTACGCTTGTCGTCAAACTGGAAGCTTGGCAGCAGGATAAGCAATATGACCGTCTCGGCCTTGATGAGGAAACAACGAGAATTATTGATACGGATATTCCACTAGTGACGATCCCGGTTCGTCCCGGACGAAATCTGGCCGTTATTATAGAAGTAGCTGCGATGAACTATCGCTTGAAGCAAATGGGTCTCAACGCGGCCCTGCAGTTTACCAATAAGCTGACCGCCACGATCTCGGAAGACATGGAAGATATGGATTAGGAGAGTGAAAAAATGGCCACATTGCTTCTCAATCCGATCGCATTTTCGATTGGATCCTTGTCTGTGCATTGGTACGGCCTTATTTTGGGGCTAGGGGCACTGGCAGGGCTTTTGCTGGCAATCCGTGAAGGCAAGAGATTCGGTATCCAGCCCGAATTTTTTATGGATTTGCTGCTTCTTGGCGTACCATCGGCTATTATTGGTGCGCGAATTTATTTTGTAGCGTTCAAATGGGATGACTATAAAGATCATTTGATTGATGTTTTTAAAATATGGAACGGTGGCATCGCGATTTACGGTGCGTTGATTGGTGCCATTATTTGTGCCATTTTCTATTTCCGTTATAAAGGTTACGATTTCTGGAGGATTGCGGATATTTGCGCTCCCGGTTTGCTGACCGGACAAATGATCGGCCGATGGGGCAACTTCGTGAATCAGGAAGCTTATGGTGGCCCGGCAGGAGAGTTCTTTCTACGAGACAGGCTCCATCTTCCGAATTTTATTGTCGACCAAATGAATGTGCAAGGCGTTTACCACCATCCTACATTTTTGTATGAATCGCTATGGAGCTTCGTGGGTATTATTATTTTATTCATCCTCCGCCGCCAAAGATTTTTGCGGGCAGCCGAACTGTTCCTGTCTTACTTCATCTGGTATTCGATCGGACGATTCTTTATAGAAGCATTGCGCACGGACTCTCTGGCATTTATCGGTCCAAACTGGCTGGCTTCGCTGGTCAACGGCCTTTGGCAGCCAATGGAATGGATGGGCTTCGAGCATGGGGAGCTGAGCGCGGCATACGGCAACGTGCGAATTTCACAGCTGCTCGCGATTTTAATTATTGTTGTGGCTGTTGCGATGATTATCGTACGTCGCCTAACCGGAAAAGCAGAGGTTCGCTATCTCGATCCGATCTATTCCACGAAGGCAAGCCCGGACAATGTGCCTGAAGCGATCACCCAAGAATATGATAAAGAAGAGGAAGCGGCCCCGGCCCCATCGATTTCTGATCATATGACAGAGGATGCGGAGGACAAAAAGGAGTAGTAAGGAGTAATTTAATCATGATTGATACCATACTGTTTGATCTGGACGGAACGATTATCGACACGAATGAGCTGATTATCACCTCATTTATGCATGTGCTGGAGAAGCATCAGCTTGCGCCCTTAAAACGGGAGGAGATTATCCCGAAAATGGGGACGACGCTTGAGCATCAGCTTCAGCATTTTTCAGGAATGGGTGATATTACGGCGTTGATGGCATCCTACCGCAGCTATAGCAATGAGCATCATGATGCGATGGTTCGTCTGTTTCCGCATGTGGAGGAGGTTGTAAAACAGCTGCATGCCAAAGGTATCCGTCTCGGTGTGGTGACAACGAAAAACAAACCCGGTACGATCCGGGTCATGGAAATGTTTGACCTAAAAAAGTATATGGGAGCTGTCATCACGGTAAATGACGTGGATCATCCGAAACCGCATGCGGAACCCGTACTCAAAGCAGTTGATATGCTTGGTTCCGAACCTTCCCGAACGCTGATGGTTGGAGACAGCCCAGCGGATATCCAATCAGCAAAAGCGGCAGGAGTGAAATCCGCCGGAGTGGCTTGGTCATTGAAAGGTGAAGACGCACTTCTGGAGTACAAGCCGGAGTATATATTGAAGGATATGCGTGATCTATATTTGCTTTTAGAACAGGAGTAAGGCGTAGTGAGAAAAGTGACGCGGTATCCAGTGGAAGGGCCAAATGCGCTTTGGCAGATCTACAAGACCGTCAGCCCCTGGAAAGGGGTCAAAAACTTTATCTGCATCCAGGTGGCACGTTATTGTCCGATTCTTTCGGTTAAAAACTGGATATACCGTCATTTGCTCGGTATGAAGGTCGGTGAGCATACGGCGTTCGGGCTGATGGTGATGGTCGATGTTTTTTTTCCGGAGAAGATAACTATCGGGGAAAATTCAATCATTGGATATAACTCCACCATCCTGGCACATGAGTATTTAATTCATGAATACCGTCTTGGCGAGGTCAGCATCGGGGATCATGTACTGATCGGTGCGAATACTACCATTCTGCCCGGGGTAACGATCGGAGATGGGGCGGTCGTCGCAGCCGGGTCAGTCGTACATAAAGATGTGGCTGCAGGAGCTTTTGTGGGAGGCAATCCGCTTCGGGTGATCAACCGGAGCAAGGATTCCGAAGAGCTGCCGGACAAAACACAATATAGCATATAGATAACCTAAGACAATATAGTACAAAATCCTAAACATTCAAAGCTTGCTTTGGATGTTTTTTTTCTGAAGTTTAAACTTTTCTTAGAGATTTAGCGTCTATAATTAGAAGAGAGAACTCAACATTGCTAGTTTTTCATCTGCGCAAAATATTTATATGGCGACAGGGTGGAGAATATAGTATTTTTAAATAGTGTATGTTTTGGAATGATTCAACAACTAAACCTTAACATGCATGGAACTATATTTATATGGGAGAGTTTACATGTCTAAGAAAAAAGAACGTATTATGGAGTTGGATATATTCCGTTCGTTCGCCATCATGGCAGTACTGTTTATCCATGCGACATCCACGACACTGGCTACGACAAAAGGGACATCTTCCTATTATCCATTTTTGTTCATAAATACATTCAGTAAATTTGCCGTGCCTGTGTTTATATTTTTGAGTGGGTTTGTCCTTTTCTACAATTATTTGGACCGCCCGCTGAATAAAGCGATGCTGAAGTCTTTTTATACCAAACGATTATTATATATCCTTGTACCATACATATTGTTTTCAGTATTCTATTTTATACTCAATACCTATGTCAAAGGGAAGCTGGGCCTTCCGTTTACACAGCTAGCACATGATTTTGGACTACAGCTGTTAAAAGGGACTGCGCATACCCATCTCTATTATGTGATTATTATGCTGCAGCTGTACATCGTGTTCCCGCTGTTTCTGTGGTGGTTTCAGAAGCAGCGCTCCATTTTGCCGTGGGTGGCGATCATTGGTCTCGCGATTCAATGGTTGTATGTGTACCTGTACAAATATGGATTTCACTTACCTGAAGCGGGTGTATATCGCACGGGGATTCGTCTACCTCTCCCAAAGGGGAGCGTCGCATTCTCATATATGTCCTTTTATCTATTCGGTGCATTCATCGCCGCATATTACTCCCAATTAAAGAAATGGCTGATTGTTACGCGAGAAGGCTTCAAAAGCAGTAAAGGTATCATATGGCTTCTCGTATGGGTAGCTTGGTTGGCAGTAGGGATCATTAACGTTAACTTGTTTTATGTCCTGAATACTCGAGGTAGTAATATCAACACTTTATGGTACGAATTGATGTGGGACGTGCATTCCCTTTTATCCTGTATCGTCCTGATGCAAATATCCTATCTGATTTATTGGCATGGATGGAGATGGCTGAGTGCAGCATTGACGTCCATGGGCGCCTGCTCCTTCGGGATATTCTTGTTTCATCCGGCGCTACTATTTCTATACCGCAAAATTCCGGCGCACGGAGGCTCGGTCGAATATGCTGCGCGAATCGCGGGAGGTTGGGTGGTTGCCCTCGGAATCTCATGGGTTATTGTCTATATAGCTTTCCGGTATGTCAGTTGGTCTTGGATTTTCTTCGGGACAGCACCTAAAAGACCGCAGAAACCAACAGAAGATAATACCGTTAAACTCAATATGTAAAAGCCCTGTTTTGAAGTGATTGTTCGCAAATTTGTAATTACATGCTTTCATATTTAAAATGACGCCGCCTGGAATCCTGAATCCAGGCGGTTTTTTTAATGTGTTGAGACATACATTTCAGACTCTCAAACGTTAGGAATATAACCGTAAGAGATGTCAATCGATACCTGACCAGTGAGGAAAACCATTGATACAATATAGATAAGATAACAAGGGGGATATCGGGAGTAAAGTGATATTCTGGATGCACACGCGGTGAGTATTGACGATTGACGAAGTCAGTATTCCATGTTAATATATCCATTAACTTTACTTTGGTAGAATGGTAGTACATTAATGTGATAAAGTATCTGGAGTTCTAATGAAAATGTATGAACTTGAGTTAGCAGGGGGGAAGCGTGTGACGAAGCCAAAAGGTTTTGAAAAGCCAGTCGGTGTTCGGGATTATGTACCATATGCCGTGGATAAGCTGCGCATGATCGAGCGGAACGTGCTCGAATGCATGAGCCGCTGGGGTTACCGGCAGATCATGACGCCGACCATGGAATTTTATGAAACAGTGGGCGTTGCGAGTTCTACGTCTGATCAGAAGTTGTTTAAGCTGTTGAATCATCGTGGCACTACATTAGTGCTCCGTTCGGATATGACCTCTCCGATTGCACGGGTGGTGTCTTCCCTGCTTAAAGAGGATCCGCTGCCGATCCGCCTTTCGTACCATGCTAACGTGTTTCGAGCTTTTGAAGAGGAAGCGGGCCGCGAAGCAGAGTTTTTTCAAACAGGTGTTGAACTGGTAGGAGACGATTCGCCGGATGCGGATGCGGAAGTTGTGGCACTGGCTATTGAATCGCTGAAGGCGGCAGGAGTTGCGACTTTTAAAATCGCCATGGGTCATGTTGGATTCCTGAACGGATTGTTTGAGGAAGTGTTAAACGGACGCGATAACGAGCAAGAAGCATTGAAGAAACATCTTCTTGACCGCGACTACGTCGGCTTTCGCAAAGCCATCCAAGACCTTGTGGTTACCGATTTGCAGCGGATTGAGCTGGAGGGCATTTTACGTTTGCGAGGGGGCAAGGAGGTTTGCGATCAAGCGATGGAGCTGACCGGACACGCGCTTGCGCGGGAATCCATCAGCCATTTATGCAAAGTGTGGGAGGTCTTGGAGGCTTATGGGGTGTCTGAGCATGTTCTCATTGATCTAACGATGATTGGCGATTTCTCCTATTATACCGGCATGACGTTTGAGGGCTATGCGGCCGAGCTTGGTTTTCCGGTATGCAGCGGGGGCAGATACGACAATTTGCTGCGCCAGTTTGGAAGGGATGTCCCAGCTACGGGTTTTGCGCTGAAGACAAACCGGATTCTTGATGAGGTTAAAGGGAATGTGGAAGAAGCGAAGCGTCCTGTACTGATCAAGTATAGCCCAGCCAGACGCAAGGAAGGGCTTGAACATGCGGCACGCTTAAGGAAAGAAGGAAAGGCGGCTGTTACGCAAATACTTCAAGGCGATAACGAAGAGCAGGAGGCTTTTTCTGGGCTTTATGATCAAGTTGAGACATTTTACTAAAGAGGACAAAGATACGGAGATAGCATTTCAAAGAGGAAGAGGAGGGAGAGCATTGGGAGACACATTAAAGGTAGCAATGCCTAAAGGACGGATCTATAAAAAGGCTGCGGACTTGTTCCGTGCTTCCGGATTTCCGATTCCAACAGAGGTGGACGAAACCCGCAAGCTGGTCATTGACCTTCCTGAGCTGAACATGGAATTCATACTGGCCAAGCCGGTCGATGTGCCGACCTATGTGGAATATGGGGCTGCCGATATCGGGATTGTTGGCAAGGATGTGCTGATGGAAGAAAATCGGGATGTATACGAGCTCCTTGACCTAGGCATTGCCAAATGCCGCATGTCGGTCATCGGATTGCCGGACTGGCAGCCTGGGATTCAGCAGCGGGTGGCGACGAAGTACCCGAATGTGGCTTCCCAATATTTTCGGGAGCAAGGCCAGCAAGTAGAAGTCATCAAGCTGAATGGTTCAATTGAGTTGGCGCCGCTCATTGGTCTGGCCGACCGGATCGTCGATATGGTGGAGACCGGTCAAACGTTAAAGGAAAACGGACTGGTGGAAATGAATGAGATATTTGATATTACAAGTCGCCTGATTGCCAACCGGGTGAGCTACCGGATGAAAAACGGACAAATTCAGTCGCTGTGCGACCGTCTTCAAAAGGCGATTACTGCGGAGGCCTAATAAGATTTACGGAGTCGGAGACGATGGGAAAGCGAGGAGAGATAAGGATGAGAATCGTGTCAGTACAGGATTTTGACCTGCGAAGAGAGGTCGACTATGGAACCCCGGAGCAAAATAAACAGGTAAAGCAGATTGTAAATGACGTTAGAGCTGAAGGAGATGCAGCGCTGCTCCGCTACACCAAGGAGTTTGACCGTACCGAACTTTCCACTGGCATGCTGCGAGTCACAAAAGCCGAGCTGGATGCGGCATATGAACAGGTGGAAGACTCCTTCATTCAAGCGATCTCGTCAGCTGCCCAGAACATCCGAGCTTTCCATATGCGGGAGAAACGGAATTCATGGATGGATCTACAGCCGGACGGTAGCATCTTGGGGCAAATTATGAGGCCATTGAAGCGGGTGGGCGTATATGTTCCTGGCGGCAAGGCCGCTTATCCTTCCTCTGTCCTAATGAACGTCATTCCGGCCCAGGTAGCGGGTGTACCTGAAATCGTCATGGTTACGCCGCCGTCAACCGGCGGAACAGAAGGGATTAATCCTTATATCCTGGTGGCTGCAGCAGAGGCGGGGGTAAATGAAATATATCGGGTCGGCGGCGCGCAGGCCATTGCCGCTTTGGCTTACGGCACGGAAACGATCGCTCCGGTCGATAAAATATGCGGTCCGGGTAACATCTATGTGGCGCTTGCGAAGCGCGAAGTATACGGCGCCGTCGACATCGACAGCATTGCCGGACCAAGTGAGATCGTGGTGCTTGCCGACGAGTCGGCCGATCCGGAATACGTTGCAGCTGATCTGCTCTCTCAGGCCGAGCATGACGAGATGGCATCGGCAATTCTCGTAACACCGTCGCATGAACTCTCGAACCTGGTGGCTGCCGAGGTGCAGCGTCAGCTGGACCTATTGCCAAGACGGGCGATTGCTTCGGCATCTATCGAGAATTACGGAGCTATTATCGTGACGGAATCGCTGCTTGAAGGCATTTCGGTGGTGAATCGACTGGCTCCTGAACATTTGGAACTGATGGTGGCGGATCCAATGGCATATGTCGGTCTGATCGAGAATGCGGGCGCGATTTTCCTTGGCACGTACAGCTCGGAGCCTGTTGGAGACTATTTTGCCGGCCCGAATCACATTATTCCGACCAACGGCACGGCGCGATTCTCCTCACCGGTGGATGTCGATGATTTTATTAAGAAATCAAGCATGATTTATTATAGCAAGGAAGCTCTGATACAAAACGGAGCGGCTATTATGGAGCTGGCCCGGGGTGAAGGGTTGGAAGCGCATGCCCGGGCGATCGAAGTCCGGCTGAAACGAGAAGGAAAGGCGGGAGAAGAGAATGGAATTTAGTCAGAACAATGGAACAAGAAGCGCGAATATAAGCCGGAAAACAAACGAAACCGATATCAAGTTAGCCTTTTCCGTAGATGGGACGGGTGTTTCCGAATTGGAAACGGATGTGCCGTTTTTGAACCATATGCTAGACCTGTTTGCCAAACATGGGCAATTTGATTTGAAGGTGCAAGCCCGGGGTGATATCGAAATTGACGATCATCACACTGTGGAAGACATCGGGATTTGCTTGGGTCAAACGCTGCGGGAGGCTCTCGGGGACAAAAAAGGAATCAAGCGTTATGCCAGCGTCTTTGTACCGATGGATGAGGCGCTTGCCCAGGTTGTGATCGACATCAGCAACCGGCCGCATTTTGAATACCGCGCGCAGTATCCTTCTTCGCAGGTGGGCAGCTTTTCCACGGAGCTTGTGCATGAGTTTCTATGGAAGCTGGCGCTCGAAGCGCGCATTACACTTCATGTTATCGTGCATTACGGGCAAAACACGCATCATATGATCGAAGCGGTTTTCAAGGCGCTGGGCCGTGCGCTCGATGAAGCGACCTGCATTGATCCGCGGGTGACGGGGGTCCCATCCACGAAGGGGGTGCTGTAAGTGAATATCGCGATTGTAGACTACGGTATGGGCAATTTGCACAGCGTAAGCAAGGCCGTAGAGCGTCTCGGGGCCGAGGCGCTTGTTACGGGCGACCGTGCGGAATTGCTGGAAGCTGACGGTATTATTTTACCCGGTGTGGGTGCTTTTGGCGATGCTATGCAGCATTTGCAGGAGAGCGGTCTTGCTGGTGTCATGAAGGAGGCTGCTGCTGCAGGGAGACCACTGCTTGGCATCTGTCTTGGCATGCAACTCCTATTCGAAAGCAGCGAGGAGTATGGACAGCATGAGGGGCTTGGCATTTTGCCGGGACGAGTGGTTCGTTTTCCGGAAGGAGAATTAAAGGTGCCGCATATGGGGTGGAACCGGCTTGAGTTCATTCAAGAGGAAGATCCGCTGCTGGCGGGACTTGCGGAAGGACATGTTTATTTCGTGCATTCATACCATGTTCTTCCGGAAGTGAAGTCGGACCTGCTTGCGGTAACGGATTACGGTCAGGCAGTAACGGCGGTCGTCGGCCGCGGCCCGGTATACGGGATGCAGTTTCACCCGGAAAAAAGTGGTGAGCTCGGCATGGAACTGCTTGGGCGGTTTCTGAAGCTGTGCGGCGAATGGATTGGACAATAAGGACAGGGAAAGCGGGGGAGTTATTCGATGTCATCATTTATCATTTATCCAGCCATTGATATTCGCGGAGGCAAATGCGTCCGGTTGATTCAAGGAGATTACAATCAGGAAACGGTCTATAATGACAGCCCGCTGGCTGCGGCAAAAGCATGGGAGGCTCAAGGCGGTTCTTATATCCATCTGGTAGACCTGGACGGGGCCAAAGCCGGTCATCCAATGAATGACGAGGTCATTGGGGCGATCGCTACCAGTGTCAACGTTCCGGTTCAGGTCGGAGGGGGGCTGCGGACGGTGAACGATGTCAAACGACTGCTTTCCCTCGGGGTGAGCCGTGTGATTATCGGTACTGCAGCGATTGAGGACCGTGCGTTTACGGAAGAGGTGCTGGGCACTTACGGTGATAAAGTTGCGATTGGCATTGATGCAAGGAATGGATATGTGGCGACGCGCGGCTGGCTCGAGACATCCGAGGTGAAGGCAGAGGAGCTCGCCAAAGAGCTGGCCGCAAAAGGTGCAGAGACCTTTATCTTCACGGATATTTCTCGGGATGGCATGATGCAGGGACCTAATGTGGATGCCATCGTATCATTGGCTAAAAGCAGTGGACGTACCGTTATCGCTTCGGGTGGGGTCAGCGTTATGGAAGACTTGATCCGGCTGAATGAATACCGACAGGAGGGCGTAGGCGGCGCGATCGTAGGCAAAGCCTTGTACACAGGAAGCATTGATCTGGCTGAAGCGGTCAAGACATTAAAATAGAAGAAGCAAAGCGATCGGAAGAACGATCCGTAACCATAGCGGGCCCTCGCATAAAGTCAAGATGAACCTGAATATACATGAAATCGATGGAGAAGGAGAGAAATGCCATGCTGGCAAAACGCATCATCCCGTGTCTGGACGTAAAGGACGGTCGGGTGGTTAAAGGAGTCAATTTTGGAAATTTGCGCGATGCAGGCGATCCAGTCGAGCTGGCGGCGTTGTATAACCGGGAGGGTGCTGACGAGCTGGTATTTCTGGATATCTCGGCTTCCGTAGAAGGCCGCCAAACGATGATAGAGGTCGTTCGCAAAACAGCCGGAGAGATCGCTATTCCATTTACGGTCGGCGGAGGGATTTCTCAAGTCGATGATATGAAAAGAATTCTTCGCGCAGGGGCGGATAAGATCGGCGTTAATACGGCGGCTGTTCTGAACCCGCAGCTGATTGCCGATGGAGCGCGGTACTTCGGTTCGCAGTGCATCGTTGTGGCTGTGGATGCCAAGTACAACGAAACATGGGGCGAGTGGGAAGTGTATACGCACGGCGGCCGCAAAGCTTCAGGCATCCGCGCGCTTGAATGGGTACGGAAGGCGGAAAAGCTTGGGGCAGGCGAAATTCTGCTGACAAGCATGGATGCCGACGGCACCAAGGACGGCTTCGACATTCCTCTGACGACTGCGGTATCCGATGCGGTTCGAATCCCGGTCATTGCTTCGGGCGGAGCGGGGACAAGGGATGACTTTGTCGAAGTGTTTACGCAGGGAAAAGCGGATGCGGGGCTAGCGGCCACGATTTTTCACTATAAGGAAATTTCCATACCGGAACTCAGACTGAATTTAAAGCAAAAAGGGGTTGAAATCAGATGAGCGGTCAATCGAAACGCCAGACATGGGAACAAGTGCAGGAGAACATCCATTTTGACAGCGACGGGCTTGTTCCGGCGATCGTGCAGGATGCAACCAGCAAGGAAGTGCTGATGATGGCATACATGAATCAGGAATCACTGCAGCGCTCCTTGGAAACCGGTGAAACCTGGTTTTGGAGCAGATCGCGTCAAGAGCTGTGGCATAAAGGCAGAACTTCGGGGAATACACAAAGCATCGTCTCTGCACATTATGATTGCGACGGGGATACCCTTTTGTTTCTAGTGAGACCGACAGGACCGGCATGTCATACCGGAGAGACGACCTGCTTCTACCGCGGAATTGAATCACCTGCAATAGCTACTTCTGAAGAAACCGGCGGAAAATCTACTCAAGATAGACAGCGTTTTGCGGTGCTCGAGGAGCTGGAGCAAATCATTGCCGAGCGGGAAAAGGAGCGCCCTGAGGGGGCTTACACGACTTATTTGTTTGATAAAGGCGTCGATAAAATCCTCAAAAAGGTTGGCGAAGAGACGGCGGAAACGATTATCGCGGCTAAAAACAAGGATAACGCCGAGCTTCGCCTGGAGGTTAGCGATTTGCTCTATCACCTGCTTGTTTTGCTGCAAGAGCGGAAACTTCCGCTAGATGACGTTATGTCGGAATTGGAACGGCGTCACGAGCGGCCGCGCAGAGATTAGGGGGAGCTAAGGCATGCTAATCGATTATCATACGCATCACGTCCGCTGCGGCCATGCGGTTGGTGAACTTGAAGAGTATGTGCGCCGTGGCATCGAAATTGGCTTGGACCAAATCGGCTTGTCGGACCATATGCCGCTGCTTCATATTGACCTTGCCACATATTATCCGGAAATGGCCATGCCATTGGATGAACTTCCGCGTTATGTGGAGGAATGTTTGAACCTGAAAGAGAAGTATAAAGGACAGATTGATATACGCTTGGGTCTTGAAGGTGACTATATCGAGGGCTCGGAAGAAGCGATCGAGCGAATTATCCGGGTCTATCCTTGGGATTATGTCATTGGTTCCGTTCACTTTCTGGGAGAATGGGATATTACCGATCACAGGCAGGTTCATGGATGGGACGGTTGCAATCGACTGGAAGTATATCAAACCTATTATGATGCCGTACAAAAGGCGGCTGCTACCGGCTTCTACGATATTATGGGCCATTTGGACGTCATTAAAAGATTTGGTTATCATCCAGGAGTGGAAGCGGCGGCAGAAGTAGAGGCTCTGGAAAATGCCGCTCTTGTGGCTGTGGCTAAAAACGGTGTTGTCATGGAGCTGAATGCTTCCGGTTTATCCAAGCCATGTGCGGAGATGTTCCCCTCCGGACGAATGTTGCGCGAGGCTTTCAGGATGGGCATCCCCTTGACGGTCGGCTCAGATGCGCATGATCCGAAGAAGCTTGGTGAAAACCTTGACCACGCACGAAGAGAGCTTTGGGAAATTGGCTTCCGCGAGCTTGCGGTGTTCGAGAAGCGGCAGAGAATGATGGTACCTCTAGAAGTTTAACTACGGGTATTAGGAGGAGCACATGCAGCATAAGGTGCGTATTTTTTCCGGAACGTCAAACCCTTCGTTAGCCGAAAGTATCTGTGAGAATCTGGGGGCGGAGCTAGGAAATGTTACGTTATCCCGCTTCAAAAACGGCGAGATCTACGTAAATTACGAAGAAAGTATCCGCAACTGCGACGTATTTCTCGTGCAGTCGTTTTCGCATCCGATCAATGAACTGTTTGTAGAGCTGCTAGTGATGATCGATGCGGCCAAACGCGCTTCGGCGCGGACAATCAACATTGTGATACCCTATTATGGATATGCGAGACAGGAAAGAAAATCAGCGCCTCGTGAACCGATTTCTGCCAAAATGGTAGCTGATGTACTTACGACAACCGGTGCGAGCAGGGTCATTACAATCGATCTGCATGCGCCGGCGATCCAGGGCTTTTTCAATATTCCCGTGGATCATTTGACAGCGCTGGATTTGATTGGCGATTACCTAAAATCACTGAAGCTCGAGTTGCCGGTGATCGTTTCCCCGGATGCGGGACGGGCCAAGACGGCTGAGAAGCTGGCGAATTACCTCGATTCCCCGTTTTCCATCATGTTCAAAAAGCGGCCTGCCCATAACGAATCGGTCATTACCCATGTCATCGGCGATGTGGGGGGACGGACTCCGGTTATCATTGAGGACCTAATCGATACTGGTTCAACCATTATCAATGTGGTTGAAAGTCTCAGGGAACGAGGAGCGTCCCAAGCGATTGTATGTGCCACGCATGGACTATTTTCTGGCGATGCGCTGCAGCGGTTGAACCATCCCCATATCCGGGAAGTGGTTGTTACGGACTCCATAGCCATTTCGGGGGATTCATCTAACCGGCTTAAGGTCCTGTCCGTTGCACCAATGCTGTCCACAGCTGTACGGATTATACTGGAAGGCGGTTCGATCGCCACTTTGTTTAAAGACGCTGGGATCTAACTCCGGCGTCTTTTTCTACCTATTGGAACAATACCTTATCATTTCCTGATCGCAAGAAAACAGCGCAGGTAATCTGCCCCAACTGAACGGTTAAAGACAGTTTTTTTATAATAGATATTGCCTTAGATGCACTATTAAAGTTATGGTATACTGTTTGGGATAGATGAATCTAGCATTTATCTTCGGGTAAATTGTGATTTGCAACTTAAGGGAGGTGCCTTGCTTACATGGAGGAAGATCATCTACGGGCTGAGGACCTACAACATAAAGTAATACCCATTCACATGAATGCCAATTTCTTTTTTGAACGTGCAGTCCGCTCATTGGACCACTTTCATTACGATAAGGCATTGAAATATTTTCGCAAAGCTGTGGAATATGAACCGGAAAATCCGGTGAATCATTGCAATATGGCGGGTATATTATCAGAGATGGGCGATTATGAAGGTTCTAACGCCATCCTTTCCGATATTTTGGAGCATGTCGATGCTTCTATGACGGAATGTTATTTCTATATGGCTAATAACTATGCCAATATGGAGAATTTTGAAGAAGCAGAACGTGTGCTGATCAAGTATTTGGAGGAAGATCCTGCAGGCCAGTTTTTGGATGAGGCAGAAGAAATGATGGAGCTGTTCCAATACGAGCTGGAACGTCCGGTGAAGCCAAGCCGGATCCGCAGCCGTGAAGGCATGGTGGAGCATGAAGAGGCGCGGGCACTGATGGAGGCGGGGAGATTTTCCCAAGCAGCCGAGCTCCTTGAAAAGATTGTACAGGAACAACCCGATTTCCTCGCCGCACGCAATAATTTGGCGCTGGCTTACTATTACATGGGCTTGTTCCGGAAAGCCAAAGCTACGATATTCGAGGTGCTTGAGCTCGAGCAAAGCAATGTGCACGGTTTGTGTAACCTGGCGATATTTTACCAGCATGAGGGGAATACTACTTCTTTGAATACTCTGCTGGAGATGCTTGAGGTGGTGGTTCCTTTCCATCAGGAGCATGTGTTTAAACTGGCTACCACAATGGGCATCCTGGGAAAGCATGAATCAGCTTACGGACATTTTCGCAGGCTATTGAAAGACGCGGAGGTGAACGGGGACCCGAGTCTCCACCATTATGCGGCGGTAGCTGCTTTTAACAGCGATCGATATCGGGAGGCGCAGCGCTGCTGGCGCCAGGTGCAGAAGCTGGATCCCGCATCCGACATTCCTCGCTTTTATCTCGACCAGCTAGAGCGACTCGATCTGACGGGCAAGCGTCAGTTTGATCTCAGCTATCATTACCATTTGCCGTTTGAGGAACAGCTCAAGCGCTGGGAGAAGAATGAAAGCGAGCTGTGCGAGGAAGTGAAGACCAATCCTATGATCCGGTCATCGTTCTTTTGGGCACTCCGTTACGGCGACAAGGGAACCAAGCTGCAAGTGATCCGTGCATTGGGCTGGATCGCTGATGAAGAAGTAAGGGAGACGCTGGAGGCCTTCTTGAAGGAGCCAGATGAGGCGGCGGAGCTCAAACGGGAAGCGCTGAATGTATTAGCCGAAATGGGGCTGGAAAGTGCCTCTCAGGCAATCCTGGAAGTGAGTGCAACTTCAGATACAATGGTATCGGAGACGCGGGCATCCAATGAGTTCTTCGGTGGCGATACGCTGCAGGCGGTTGTCGATCAGGCCCTGCTTCATATGAACGACACAGCGGGCCGCGAGCAGAAAAAACATTTACAAAATCTTTGGACCCTGTTTTTGGGTAAACTTTATCCGGAGAAGCCGACCATTCGCCACACGGAGGGGTGGTCCGCGGCTTTGGAATACTTGACGGCCAAACAACACGGCGACGCTCTGACTTATCAAGAAGTGGCGCAGCGGTATGGCGTTTCCGTATCGACGGTAAGCCGGTATGCGAAACGTATCGATAGTGTATGCTCGCTCAAGGAAGAAAAGGATGATATACTCCGTCCGTTTACGGAAAACATCTAAGGATTTCTGTCAGAAACTTTGTTAATTGCCCTTTTGGTTCGGTTGCCTAAATCTAAATAGTCATGAATGATCTACCCTAAAGGAGGCTAATTGTATGTATAAATCCATTGTAATCGGAACAGGCCCCGCTGGACTTACAGCTGCCATTTATTTGGCCCGCGCCAATATGAAGCCACTCGTAATCGAGGGCATGCAGCCTGGCGGGCAGCTTACAACAACGACGGAAATTGAGAATTTCCCGGGCTTTCCCGATGGCATTATGGGTCCGGAATTGATGGATAACATGCGCAAACAAGCCGAGCGTTTCGGGGCGGAGTTCAAAACCGGCTGGGTAGACAAAGTGGATTTCTCCAAACGTCCATTTAAGCTGACTGTGGAAGGTATGGGGGAAATTGAAGCCGAGTCGGTGATTATCTCCACCGGCGCATCCGCCAAGTACCTGGGGATTGCCGGGGAACAGGAAAATATCGGCCGTGGCGTCAGCACCTGTGCAACTTGTGACGGATTTTTCTTCCGTGGCAAAAAGATTCTGGTGATTGGCGGAGGCGATTCGGCCATGGAGGAAGCAAACTTCCTGACCCGTTTCGGCTCCAGCGTTACGCTGGTTCACCGCAGAGATGAACTGCGGGCGTCGAGGATCATGCAGGACCGTGCTCATGCAAACGAAAAAATTATGTGGGCTTTGAACCGGGTACCGCTGGAAGTGGTGGCAGGGGATCAAGGCGTAAAAGGCCTCAAAGTATTAAACAATGAGACCGGGCAGGAAGAGCTGATCGAAGCAGACGGCATCTTCGTGGCAATCGGGCACACGCCAAATACTAAATTCCTGGATAATCAGATCACGACCGATGAGGTTGGATACATTCTTGTGAAGCCGGGTACAACGGAAACCAATATTCCGGGCGTATTCGCCTGCGGCGACGTGCAGGATGTGCGCTATCGCCAGGCAATTTCCGCGGCGGGTACCGGCTGTATGGCAGCAATGGACTGCGAGAAATTCCTAGAGGGCAGTATGGTTCATGACTGGAGTAATACACTGTAACAGTTGTTTATATAAAAAGGAGTTGTCCCAGGGTTACCTAGGGACAGCTCCTTTTTTGGCTTCAGCAAAGTGTGCAGAGAGAACGGAATAGATCTTGAAGAAGCAGCCGCGACTGCGTGATAAACAAAAATCCCACCTTTTCAGGAAGGGCTTTTCAATGCGTTGAACTGTGTGCCATGGAAGTGGCAGGAGCATTGCGTAAAGGGTCTCAAAATTTTTTTTGCTGAAACAGCGGAGGTTTGGGATAGCCTATCCTTTGTGAGCCAGTTTTCTTCTTGGGTATTCCAGGCTCAACATCATAATTAGTACTTGATAAAGGCGAGGTAGCGGAGGGGACGGAATCGTTCTGAAGAAGCGTATGCTTTGTCTCAGAATTTTGACCAATAAATTAGACTCAATATCACGATCTTAGTGCATGGCAAAAAGCGAAAGTAGCGAAGGGGACGGAATCGTTCTGTAGAAGCGGTAGCGTTCGCCTGAGAGCTTTTCGAAGAAAAGCTGGCATCGGAAGCATACGCTGTCCCCCGAATTTCTACCTTTGTAAAAGGTTATATTCAAGAAATTTGGGGACAACAGCGATCGGAGGAACGATCCGTAACCGTAGCGTCCACCTCGCATAATATCAAGAACTAATTTCAGTATTGAGCCTAATGCAATCAAAGAAATTCGGAGACAACAGCGATCGGAGAGAACGATCTGGACCCGCAGCGGTCAACCCGCATAATGTTTAGTTGAGCCTCACTCAATAAAAACTGGCGCGCAACAGAGCGGATAGCCGGCAAACCGGAGCGCCTATATCCATCCGTTCTCTTCCGCAAGACTGATCGCTTCAATCCGGTTTTTGACATCTAGCTTGTTAAGAATTTCCGAGATGTAATTACGAACGGTGCCGTGAGAGAGATGGAGCGAATGTGCAATCTCATTTGTCGTTTGACCCGAAGAGATTAGCTGAAGAATATCACATTCTCTTGGCGTGAGCGGATTTTTATTCGCTACCGAGTCAAAGATCAGCTCGGGTGATATGGCGCGATGACCCTGCATTACCCGCCGGATCGATTCGGCAAGTTTGTCGCTCGGCTCGTCCTTAAGCAAATAACCGCTAACACCGGCCTTCGCGGACCGTTCAAAATATCCCGGGCGGGCAAAGGTAGTCAAAATGATAATGCGGCAGGGCGAGGATTTCGCTTGAAGCTGCTCAGCCACTTCGATTCCTGTTAGTACCGGCATTTCGATGTCCAGCAGGCATATATCGGGTTTCTGATTTAGTATCATGGCTAGCGCTTCCTGCCCATCCCCGGCTTCCCCGATCACCTCGAGGTCGTCTTCGAGGTTAAGCAGGGAAGCAAGGGCGCCGCGCAAAAGCCGCTGATCCTCAGCAATTACAATTCTGATCATGGATTCACACTCCTTGCTGGGGTTTTGGGCATCAAATGTGACCCATTGTCGCATGCAAGTTCTTCGTCGGATGTTTTTCTTTTAACAATAGGGATACATATCGTGGCGGTCATGCCGCCGGAGGAAGCGAGCTCAAGTGTACCATCAATCAATGATAAACGCTCCCTCATGCCTTTGAGACCATTGCCATCGTTTCTAGTTTCATTATCTTTGTTGCAGCCGATACCGTTATCACTAACGGTCAGCCGAAGTTCACCAGAGGTTTGTTCCACCGCGATTGTACATGTATCGGCCCGGCTGTGTTTAACAATGTTGGTGACGGATTCCTTCAGACACATGCTGAGAATGTTTTGAGCGACTTCCGAGATGCCTTTAAGCTGGAAATTACCTTTGGCCTGATAAGCAATTCCTGCGCTCCTCAACATCCGTTCAGATGCTTTCAGCTCTTCGGCTACCGTTAGTGTTCGCATATTGGTTACAAGCTCCCGGACCTGGCGCAGCGCGGCTCTGGAGGTCTGCTCGATCTCTTTGGCTTCCAGCAGTGCTTTCTGCGGGTCACGTTCGATCAGCCGGGTTACCAGCTGGCCCTTCAGTGTAATGAGCGATAGAGTATGTCCCAAAGTATCATGTAGGTCACGTGAAATCCGCATTCGTTCTTCATGTTTCACCAACTCTTTAATCCGTTCATTAGCTTCATCGAGGTCCCTTTCCAACTTCTGCCGTTTGAACATGGACCGCATGCCGAACGGCGACATCATCATGACAGCTATAAAGGGAAGCATAATAAATAATTGCTCTCTTGCCATCTGGGGGAGATTAATCACAAACGGCAGGATCAGCATCGCGTAAAAGATGGCCAGTGCAATGTTAAAATGCCGACGCACCTTGTAATAAGCAATAAAGCTGGACGTGTAAAACCCCAGAAACAGATTATATTGATTGAAGGATACACATAGAAAGAAAGAGAGAATCATTTGCAAGCCAAGCCAGAAGTTAAACCACTTCTTTGCAAAAAAAAGCTGACGGTAGGTCAATAGGAACAAGGCAATCATCAGGTAGCCTATAGCCATTTTCAAGCCCTGCTCCTGGCTCATGTTATAGATTGGCATTGACAGATAAACTAGCCACACATAAGGAAAGAATCCCAGTTCTTTCGGGAAAAAATGAAACTCGGAACGCTTCAATAACTACACCGCTTCCCGTTTTTTTCGAATATATATGGATAGTACCATAAACAGGACCAAATATCCGGCCAATATTAAAATCGGTTTAAGCTCAGGCGTCTGGCCCGCAGCAATCGACCATACGCCACTGCCATAGTTATAGGAAGGAAGCCATTTGCCTATCGTTTGCAAGAAGGACGGGAAATTGTCGACTGGCATCCACATACCGCCCAGAACGGCCATCAGCATATAAATAACATTGCTTACGCCGCTTGCTGTATCCACACGTTTCATGCTTCCAACCAGCGTGCCCATAGCAAGGAAAGGGATAGAGGCAACCAGAATCCACAGGGCGCTGCCGATCCACTGTCCAGCGGACATATGAACACCGTTGATCAAGAAACCTGCAGTAAAAATAACGATGATGGATAAAGCATGCATAACCGTTTGCCCGAACATTTTCGAAATAAAATAGATGCTGCCGGGCAGCGGTGTAATCCGCATGTAGACAGACCATCCGAGACTCTGCTCCTGCACCATCCGGATACCTACAGTCATAATAGCCGATCCCATGACGCTGAAGGTGGTCATCGACATCAAATAATGCGCCTGCCAAGCTTCGACGTTATCTCCCCCGGTATTCACGAGTTTGGTGAAAATAAAATAGAACAATATCGGCATCATCAGGGACCAAAATACGAAATAGGGATTGCGGATGATCCGCAGCATTTCAATTTTGCATTGCATGAACAACATTTTCATTATGAAACGGCCTCCTTCTCATCGTTACCGGCAATCATCAGCTCAAAAGCGTCATCCAGCCGTCCATGTTCAATACGGATATCCCTGGCAGGGATGTTGTATTGGAAAATAGCTGCAAGCACGTTGTCGGTATTATCGGCAGTGACGATCCATCTTCCAGCCTGATCTTTGCAGTCATGTACGCCAGGAACGGTGCGCATGCGATGGATGATTTCGTCCGCAGCATAAGAGGTATCACCTTTTAGATCCGCGATAAAAGTGACCGAGCGGCTGGTCAGTTTGGATACAATTTCAGCTGGGGTACCGTCCGCAGCGATCTTCCCTTTATTGAAGAGAAGAATGCGGTCTGCAATATTCTCGGCTTCCTCCAAGTAATGTGTAGAGAACAGAATTGATTTACCCCGGCTTGCCAGAGCTTTGGCTTGCTGCCAAAATGCCCGTCTTGCCGTAGAATCAAGTCCAACCGTCGGCTCGTCGAAGAAGAGAAGATCGGGATCTCCCGCAAGAGCAAGGGCAAATCCCAGTCTGCGCTTCTGTCCGCCAGACATCTTGCTCGCGCGTTGGTTCATCTCATCGGGTGAGAATCCGGCCAGCTTCTGCATTTCTGACAACTCCAGAGGGTTCGGATAGTAGCTTCGGACCATGGACATAACCTCATGCACTTTGAGGCTATCGATAACGCTAACCTCCTGCAGCATTGCGCCAATGCGTCTTTTCACCTGGGCATCCTTGGGGTTAAGGCCAAAGATCTTTACACTGCCTTGACTAGGCTCGCGCAATCCAAGCATCATGGAGATTGCCGTCGTTTTTCCCGCCCCGTTAGGTCCAAGAACTGCGGTGACTGTACCCCGGGGGATGTTAAAGGAGACGTCATCCACAGCGGTCTTACCTGCATATAATTTAGAAACATGTTGGAGTTCAACAATATTTTCCATAATATCCTCCATTTCCGTTCATTCCTTTTGGGTTAATCTTGATACTTTTATTTTAGAAGGTTATTACTAGGCCTGGTAGTGTGCGCTGTCATGAAAAGCACATGACAATTGTCATATAATGGAGAGGAGGAGTATGGGACGACAGGACTGTTTTCGAATAAGTTTAGGCAAGCGGATTCAACCCGGATAACTGGCGCTGTAAGCCGCTTGTGACAGTTCTCACATATCTTGACCGATAGAAAAGCTTCAATTATAGTGGGTACAGTGGAGCAAACTATTATTGAAGAAAAAAGGTGGCTTGTAACATGTCTGAGCAAATCTACGTTGGTGTCGATTTAGGCGGAACTGCAATTAAAGTCGGCATCTGCAATCAATCAGGGCAGCTAATTCAAACGTATGAAGGGCCTACAGAAACGGAAAAAGGCGCGGATGTTGTCGTCGATAATATCGAGAAATACGTACGTCATATTGTTGATCAGTCCCCATACAGCTGGGACCAGCTTGCCGGTATTGGCGCGGGGGTTGCGGGCTTTACCAATGTCCGTGAAGGCATCATCATTCTTGCACCAAACGTAGGTTTCCGGGATGTGCCAATCCGCGCCATTCTGGAAGACAAAATCGGCAAGCCTATCAAAATAGACAACGATGCCAATGTGGCCGCGCTCGGGGAAGCCTGGAGCGGTGCAGGACGGGGAATTGAAAACTGTGTATGCTATACGCTCGGAACGGGCGTAGGCGGCGGAATCATTTTGAACGGTAAAATCTATCAAGGATTCGCCGGTCTTGCAGGCGAGCTAGGGCATATTTCCGTCGTTCCGGATTTAGAGGCCATTCAGTGCGGCTGCGGCAAAATGGGCTGCCTTGAGACCGTATCATCGGCGACGGGCATTATCCGCATGGCCAAAGACGCTGTAGAGCGCGGCGACCGCACTTCTTTGGCGCTGGAGACACATATCGCAGCGAAGGAAGTATTCGATGCGGCCAAGGCCGGAGACGAAGTGGCTTTGCGCATCGTGAAGCGCGCAGCCTTCTATCTGGGCAAATCCATGGCTGCGGTTGCAGCTGCGCTTAATCCCGAAGTGTTCATCATCGGCGGTGGTGTATCCAAAGCAGGGGATATCCTGTTTAATGAGGTGCGTGAAGTATTCGCCAAATTGACGCCGGAACCATTGCAGAAAGGTGTTTCCATTCTGCCTGCACAACTCGGAAATGATGCTGGCGTTGTCGGCGCTGCCGGACTTCTGCTTCGCTCTTAGGCGTGGGCAAGAGTTTCTGAAGTGAATTTAAGCATATGAGGCGTCGGCTCCATTCAGACTTAGGAATAGAGCACGATTCTTCGCTTTCTGAATACCAAACCAAGGGAGGGAAAGCTGATGCTTGATGGAGAAAATACTGCGTCGGCCATGGCCACCCTGATTATTGTTACAGGCATGTCGGGGGCAGGGAAGACGCTTGCAGTACGCAGCATGGAGGATCTCGGTTTTTTCTGTGTAGATAACCTGCCGCCGGTACTGATACCTAAATTTGCTGAATTGATAGAACAGTCCAAGGGGAAAATCGCAAAAGTCGCGCTGGTGATTGACTTGCGAGGACGTGAATTTTTTACGGCTTTATCCGAATCTTTGAGCTATATCAAAGATCATTTTACGATTCATTGCGAGATTCTTTTTCTGGAAGCGACGGATTCCGTACTTGTACAGCGGTACAAGGAAACTCGTCGCCGGCATCCACTTGCGCCTGAAGGCATGCCACTAGACGGCATCCGCCTGGAACGCAAAATGCTAGAGGAACTGAAAAGTTCAGCTACTGTCGTGCTAGATACGAGCAACATGAAGGCGGGACAGTTGAAGGACAAAATTATTTCGAGATTTTCCCATCTTGAAGGCAATTTATTATCTGTTAACATTACTTCGTTTGGCTTCAAATATGGCATTCCGATTGACGCCGATCTGGTATTCGATGTCCGCTTCCTGCCGAATCCCCACTATGTGGATAATCTGCGACCGCGGACCGGTCAGGACAGCGACGTATACGATTATGTCATGAAGTGGCCTGAAACCCAGGCATTCCTGACGAAGCTGCTGGATATGCTTCATTTTCTAATCCCGCAATACCGAAAGGAAGGCAAAAGCCAAGTTATTATCGGTATCGGATGTACCGGCGGGAAGCACCGATCGGTGGCGATAGCCGAATATTTGGGCAAAATGCTGGGGGTCAGCGAAACAGAATCGGTTTCGGTCAGCCACCGGGATTCCGAACGTGATCGGCATTAATGAGAGTGGAAGTGATGAGAGTGGCTGAACAAAAAAGAGAGCGTCCGCGGATCGTTGTCATGGGCGGGGGCACGGGCCTGTCCGTTATGCTGAGAGGCTTAAAGGAAATGCCGCTGGACATTACAGCGATCGTCACCGTAGCGGATGACGGAGGCAGCTCAGGCATTTTGCGGAGCGAACTGCAAATGCCACCGCCTGGTGATATCCGCAACGTACTGACGGCGCTGGCCGATGTTGAGCCGCTGATGTCCGAGATGCTGACATACCGCTTTAGCAGCGGCTCGGGCCTTGCTGGACATAGCTTAGGCAACTTGATTTTGGCAGCGATAACCGACATCAGCGGT
Organism: Paenibacillus sp.; assembly: GCA_031254035.1. GTDB lineage: Bacteria > Bacillota > Bacilli > Paenibacillales > Paenibacillaceae > Paenibacillus_AQ. The sequence continues at coordinate 10,926 of JAIRVF010000068.1, read as the reverse complement.
GACTTTGTCACGGCAGTACGGGAGCTGAGCCGCGTATTTGCTGTGCGTGGGCGCGTACTGCCCGCAGCCGGTGAGGCAGTCGTGCTGTCCGCAGAAATGGTGGACGGAACGATCGTGACTGGCGAATCGAAGATTCCAGAAGTCGGCGGACGCATAAAACGGGTTTTCCTAGAGCCTTCAGAGGTTGAACCACTACCGGAGGCTGTGGCTGCGATCGAAGAGGCTGACGCGATTCTGATCGGTCCGGGCAGCTTGTACACTAGTATTCTTCCGAACCTGCTGGTTCCCAAGCTCGCAGAAGCCGTGATGGCTTCAGAGGCCATTAAAATTTTTGTTTGCAACGTTATGACCCAACCGGGAGAAACCGACGGATATACCGTCAGCGATCATCTTCAGGCTATTTATGATCATATCGGCAAACATTTGTTTGACTATGTCATTGTAAACAGCGGAGATATTCCTCCGCAGGTACAGGATAAATATGCCGAAAAGGGTGCAAAGCCGGTTGAGCTTGATTATGACGAGGTTACAAATCTCGGATACAAGGTCATCGCCGACACGCTTGTGCTTTTCCGGACGTATTTGCGGCATGATGCCGAAAAACTGAGTCATCATATTTACCAGCTAGTTCAGGACTGGATATTACGAAAGAGGTGAGACCCGTGTCGTTTGCGGCGCTGACAAAAAAAGAATTGACCATGATCGAAGCAGACGCCTGCTGCGAAAAGGCCGAATTGTCGGCACTGATCCGCATGAACGGGGCTGTGCAGCTTTCGAACAAAAGGGTCATTTTGGATATATCCACCGAGAATGCGGCCATTGCCAGACGGATATACACGCTCATCAAAAAACATTTTCAAGCCCATACTGAGCTGCTCGTCCGCAAGAAAATGCGCTTGAAAAAAAATAATGTCTACATTGTCCGTATTCCTGCCCGCGTTCAGGAAATACTGAAAGAACTGAAGATAGTATCAGAAGGCTTTTTGTTCCGGGCGGACATTCACCCAGACCTGGTCAAGAAAAACTGCTGCAAACGCGCATACCTGCGCGGGGCATTTATGGCTGGAGGGTCGGTGAATAATCCGGAGGGCTCCTCTTACCATTTGGAGATCTCCTCCATGTACGAAGAGCATTGCAAGGCCTTGGTGGAACTGGCTAATGAATTTGAGCTGAATGCCCGCTGTATCGAGCGGAAGAAGGGATTTGTCCTATACATCAAGGAAGGCGAGAAAATCATCGAATTCTTGAGCCTGATCGGAGCGCATCAAGCATTGTTCAAGTTTGAGGATGTACGTATCATGCGCGATATGCGCAATTCCGTGAACCGGATTGTGAACTGCGAAACAGCCAATCTGAACAAGACGATTGGAGCCGCCGTCCGGCAAATCGACAACATCAAACTTTTGCAGAAGGAATTGGGGCTTGAGAATCTGCCCGACAAGCTGCGGGAGGTTGCCGAAATCCGTCTAGCGCACCCGGATATGAATCTGAAAGAAGTCGGTGAACTTCTGAAGGGAACCGTCAGCAAATCCGGTGTAAACCACCGTCTCCGCAAGATCGACGAGCTGGCTGAGAAGATTCGAAACGGCTAGCTTTTTTTTTCTAGTGTCGTTCATGTTATAATGTTATAATGTTACCAAATATGGTGTGAGAGCTATGCAGATTTCTAAAATAGGGGGTAAGGTTTCCATGACAAAGCACCCGGTAGTTGTCCGTTTGAAAACGGGTCTTCATGCCAGACCGGCAGCGTTGTTCGTCCAAGAAGCGAATAAATACTCGTCTGAAATTTTCGTGGAAAAAGATGATAAAAAAGTGAACGCCAAGAGTATCATGGGAATTATGAGCCTTGCAATCAGTTCAGGTACAGAAATCATCATTAGTGCCGAAGGCGCGGATGCAGATCAGGCTGTAAACGCTTTAGTTAGCTTGGTGGGCAAGGAAGAACTCGAGAACCAATAATACGGACCCATATTCCGCCAGGGTTTTTTTACCTAGCGGTTCTTATCAAAAGCAGCCCTTTCTTCATGTAGAAGAGAAGGCTGTTTTACGTTTTTCATAAAACATTTTCCACTTCATTTGTCTTACAAAAAGCAGTTTTATAACCGATATCATACTATAGCTGGCTTTATTCAGGGGCTGGCGATTTTCCGCTGGCAAAAATATAAAAAAGGAGTCGCCATTTATGGGGAAATGGAGTAATAAAAAAAGCACGTCATCCGGGAGGGATGTTACAAGTTCGGGAAGGATATTGACGCTTCAAGAAAAGGATATGGCTGGAAGAAATAAAATTTTGCTGGTCGCGATTTTCGTCACGACGCTTTTTGCGGCTACGACCGTGGATCCGGACCATTTGATGAGTTTGACCAACTTTTGTTTTTTAATTAATGTTTCTGCCCTGGTTACCTATGTTTATTTACATATACGAAAGAAATATATCAATTACATCGGCTACATCAGCGTGCTTAGCATGGCTTTGAACATCGGAGTTCAGTCTTTCGTTAAACCGACGATGGCAAGCTTTTACGCTGTCTATTATCTAATCATGCTGGCTATCATAACGCTTCAGCTCGTAATTACCTCTATTACCCTTCTGTATTCGCTGCTCATCACAATTTATCTGGCCTTCGGAAACACGGGCATTTCGATGACGCTCCAGGATAAACAGCAGGCAATAATAATGGTGGTACTTGTATCCATCATGGCATTCTTGCTCCTTCGGGTCACGAATACATTGATGAGACAGATGAACACCGCCCGGAATCAAAGCGAAAAGCTGATGCTTGAGCAGAGGGAACAGAAAGACCATTTAATGCAAAATGTGGTCTTGGTAACAGGGAATGTCAATGAGATTACCCAAGGCATCGAAGACAATATGGCTTCCTTCGAGCAGATGAACGTAGCATTCCAGGAAATTTCTAGCGGCGCGTCGACGCAGGTGGATTCGACGTATGCCATCAATGAGTCCGTAAAACAGATGGATATGATGGTGAATCAGATGACAGGTTCAACAGAAACACTGCTCGAGCAAACCGGCCAAGCAAACCGATTGTCTGAAACGGGCAAGGATAAGGTGGAACTGCTGAACGAGGCCATTTTGGAGTTTAAACAGCAGATTGACGCGATGTCCGCGGATATCCAAAGCCTGACGGATAGGGTGCACCGCACCTCGGAATTTAGCCAAACCATCCAAGAGATTGCCAACCAGACCAATTTGCTGTCATTGAACGCAAGCATCGAGGCGGCCAGAGCAGGCGATCATGGGCGAGGTTTTGCCGTGGTAGCCAAAGAAATTCGCAAACTGGCTGAAGTTGCATCAGGCTCGGCGGAACAAATCTCTTCGGAAATGGAAAGTTTCTCAGGACTGATGAATGATACCATTAACCGCATGGGACAGGTCGCGGAGCGGATGCAAAAGAGTAGTGTATTAACCGGTGAGACTTATGAGGCCTTTAATTCGATCAAAGAATCCATCACAGAATTGCTGGAGATTTCAAACACTTATCGTGGAAATATTCGTGAAATTGCCATGTTCTCAGGCTCTATTGACGATTCCACTTCGCATTTGGCTACTGTGAATGAACAAACCTCGGCCACACTCCAGGAGCTACTTGCTACGCTTCAATCACTTTTCGGCAATAATGAGAATAGCCTCCAAGGCATCAAAAGGGCACAAAGCAATCTGCAGGCTCTGGTTTAATCGGATTAATGGGCAAAAAATCTTTCATATATCTGCAACATTTACCAAACTACAACGTCTAGTAGGGAAATCGGGTGAAAGAGAAATGGCACGGGGAGTTCAATTTTTCCGGCATTTGAGCTTTTGCTTATTGGTAAAACTGTTAGATCATATGAGGAGGCCGATGAAAATGAATAAATGGATCAAACCTGTAGGTTCAGTGCTGATTGCAGGAGCTTTGTTGGTGGGAGGAGCTGGCGCCACTAGCTTCGCTGGAGTTTCTACTGCCTATGCGGATCAGGCGGTTGACCGCAATATCGTTAACGTAGTGGGCAATGGCGAAATTTCTGTGAAGCCGGACATTGCCTATCTTTCGATCGGTGTAGATACACGGGCGGATACGGCGCAAAGTGCGCAAAAGACCAATGCCGAAAAAATTCAGAAGATTAGCGATCTCTTGAAAAATACATGGAAGATCGAAGACAAGGATATCAAAAGCGTGTCCTTCTATGTACAGCCGAACTACACTTACAATGACAAGGAAGGTCAAACGGTGAAAGGATATACGGCTCATCACACGCTTCAGGTTTCTTACCGGGATCTTTCGAGAGTCGGCAAGCTTTTGGACGATGCCTCGAGTGCAGGAGCCAATAGTATCGATAATGTCAACTTTTCCGTAGAAAACCGTGATCAATATGAAGAACAGGTGATTCAAAAAGCGATGGCGAACGCCGACTTGAAGGCTGGAGCAATTGCCAGAGCCGCAAAACGCCAGATCGGCATGGTGCTGACTGTGAGTCAAAATGATGTCAGCAATCCGGTGATCTTTGCAAAATCCGAAATGGCAGCCGCAGCAGACAATAATTCGTCGAACTGGGTAGCGCCCGGCGAAGTGAAGGTTTCAACACAACTCAGTGTGCAATATGAGCTGAAATAGGCCGCCTTCTGCCGGTCATGACCGCCCGCCCTGATGAGCAATGTTAGCTCAATGGGCCGGGCGGTTTTTCGACTTTCAAACGTTATCTAATCTCCTTTTGAATTACAATTGAAGCTTTTTCCTGTCGAAACCTACAGAAAAGTGTTGTACCCGGGGGGAAAAAACGTTATAGTGAATATGCGAATTTTTGTACATGTGAGGAGTATTCCCGGAAAGATACGGAGAAACTTCAAATAAATTGAATAAATTCGAACCCAGTAAGCCATACCCATGGATATGGCTTTTTTTCTTAGTGCTCTGTCTTCTGTAATTTAACAGGGCGATAGGCGTTTTCTTATTGTTATGAATTGCTCGAGGAAGTTTTCGTTTGTAAGTTTGATTCAGAAAATCCAGAAGTATCGATAGGGGGTTGATGCATATGATTGATCTTGTCCAGATTGAAAAGCATTTTGAAGGACAAGTCGTTGTGCATCCGCTATCACTGAACATCGAGGAAGGAGAATTCCTGACTCTGCTCGGTCCTAGCGGCTGTGGTAAGACAACTATTCTTCGCATGATTGCCGGTTTTGAGACACCGACCCGCGGCGACGTGATTTTGGCAGGTAAAAACGTGACCAGTTTGCCGCCAAACCAGCGGGATTTGAATCTTGTATTCCAGCATTATGCGTTGTTTCCGCATATGACGGTTGAAGAAAACATCGCCTTCGGGCTGAAAATGAAAAAAATGCCAAAGGCAGAGCAGAAAGGGCGGATTGAAGAAGCGGTAGCCATGACTCAATTGACGGCGCTGACTTCGCGTTATCCGCATCAGCTTTCGGGAGGGCAGCAGCAGCGTGTAGCTATTGCGCGTGCCATTGCCAACAAACCGAAGGTGCTTTTGCTGGACGAGCCGCTTGGCGCACTCGATCTGCAGCTTCGTAAAAACCTGCAGTCCGAGCTCAAACATCTTCAGCGTTCTCTAGGCATTACCTTTGTTTATGTAACGCATGACCAAGAAGAAGCAATGATGTTGTCCGATCGAATCGTCATTATGAATGGTGGCAAGGTTGAGCAGGTTGGAACGCCGCGGGAAATTTATGCCGCGCCCAAGACATTGTTCGCAGCAACCTTCGTGGGAGAGAACAATATTTTTTCTTCTGCTGATGGGCTCTTTGCCGTGCGTCCGGAAAAACTTCGCCCTGTGCGTGAACTGGACGAGGCCCGCGTAACTGGAGTGATCGAAGATGTATTGTATTTGGGCAATGTGCATAAGCTGACGGTTCATCTGGACCATGAGCCAATGTCGGTGACGATTGCGCTCGACTTTACGGATGAAAGACCATGGCAAATCGGTGAGCGGATCGGGGTGAACTGGAATCCGAAGGACGAGGTGGTCATCGGGCTATGAGAAAATCGAAATTTTTGATGTTACCCGTACTGCTGTGGATGGCCCTTTTTCTTCTGGTTCCGATGGTCATCGTCGTGGTCATTTCTTTTATGAGCCGCGACACGCTGGGCAATGTTGTCTTTCATTTTAACTTGACCGGCTATAAGACCTTTTTTGATCCACTATACATGGGAATCTATTGGGATACCCTAGTTCTGTCCGTGGCGACGACCGTTATTTGTCTGCTTGTCAGCTATCCGCTAGCATACTATATTGCTAACGCAACGCCTAAGATCCAAACTTGGGGGCTCGTGCTGATTACGATTCCGTTCTGGATCAACTTCTTGATCCGGACCTATGCCTGGGTCCTATTGCTGCGAACGCAGGGCATCGTGAATTCGCTGCTGCTGCATTTTGGATGGATTAATGAACCGATGCAAATGTTATATACCAAAGGGGCGGTCCTGCTTGGTATGGTATACAACTTTATTCCGTTTATGGTGCTGCCGATTTATGTCGCGCTCGAACAGATGGATAAGCGGCTGTTGGATGCGGCTAGCGATCTGGGGGCATCACGCTGGAAAGCGTTCCGCCATATCACACTGCCTCAAAGCAAGTCCGGTATCATGACCGGCTGCGTACTCGTGTATGTGTCGACGACAGGGATGTTTGTAGTCACGGACATTCTGGGCGGGGCGAAATCGGCGATGATCAGTAACATTATTCAGGCGCAATACCTAGGAGCGCGCAACTGGCCGTTTGGATCGGCATTGTCCGTTATTTTCGTCATTACGTCGCTGATCCTGATTTTGCTGTTTAATCGTGCGATGCAGTCCAAGGTAGACCGTGCAAAGGAGGGGGCAGTATGAAAAAGAAAAACCCTCTCTTGGGGATTCATTCCCTGCTGCTGATGATTTTTATCTATGTACCAATTGTGCTGATCATTGTGTTTTCCTTCAACAATACAAGACTTAGCGGGGACTGGAAAGGTTTTACGTTTCAGTGGTATACCTCGCTTCTGAAGGATCGGCATGTTATGGAAGCGTTAATGAACAGTTTGACGGTTGCGGTGATCTCTACGATTGCCTCCACGTTGCTGGGTACGCTCGCCGCTCTATCGCTAAGGAGACTCGGCAAGAGATGGAAGGAAGGCATGAATGGTTTGATGTACCTGCCTGTCATCATCCCAGATATCATTATGGGTCTGTCGCTGCTGGTACTGTTCAACCAGATGCATATTCCGCTGGGTAAGGCAACGGTGATTATCGCCCATATTACTTTCAGCATATCTTATGTGTATGTGGTTGTAACCGCACGTTTGGCCGGCACGGGCAAGCAGTTGGAAGAGGCCGCGGCCGACCTTGGCGCAACCGGCTGGAAGACATTCCGGTATGTGACACTTCCGCAAATTGTGCCGGGCATCATTTCAGGCGCTTTGATCGCTTTCACCATGTCCCTCGATGATTTTATGGTCAGCTTCTTCGTGGCGGGTCCAAGCTCGACCACATTGCCGATCTACATCTACGGGCAAGTGAAGCGGGGCATCTCGCCGGAGATCAATGCTCTTTGTACGTTGTTGATTTTGGTTAGCGTTGTACTCATTTTGCTGGCACAGTTCTTCTTGAACCGTGGCAAAGGGCAGAAAAAGCATAAGATGCTTCCGCTTTAGGACAGTGAGTTTTCTTAGTGAAGTTGTATGATTATTATCCAAAAAAATGGAGTAACGGAAAGAGAGGAGATATGTAACTGTGAAAAGAAAAGGTATCGCCGGCTTGTTGCTGGCAGGGGCTATTGCTGCATTGTCGTTGACATCGCTTGGAGGCTGCAACTCCAAAGAGAAGCTTCATATTTACACTTGGGCTGATAATTTCAACGAGGAAGTATTGAAGGATTTTGAGAAAAAATACAACGTCGATATCACGTACGACAACTATGCAAACAATGAGGACCTGCTGGCTAAAATCAAGGCGGGTGGAGGCGGCTACGATCTGATTCAGCCTTCCGATTACATGGTGGCTACGATGATCAAAAACGATCTGCTTGAGCCGCTCGATATGAATAACATCCCGAATTTCGCCAACATTCAGGATACCTTGAAAAATCCTAATTTTGATCCGGGCAATAAGTATTCGATCGTGTACATGACTGGTGTAACCGGTATTGCTTACAACAAGAAATATGTGAAGGATAAGATCGATAGCTGGGAAGATCTGTGGAACCCTGCATATAAGGGCAAGGTGCTGCTGCTGGACGATAACCGCGAGGTGATCGGTATGGCACTGAAAAAACATGGCCTTTCCAACAGCTCCACAAATGAAGGTGAAATTAAATCCGCCGTGGATGATCTGAAAAAACTGCTGCCAAACGTACTTGCGTTTGATACGGATACGATCAAGCAAAAAATGATTCAGGAAGAAGGCTGGATCGGTACGGTTTGGTCTGGAGACGCAGCTTTTATCTTGAAAGATAATCCGGATGTCGAATACGTGGTGCCGAAGGAAGGCTCGACCATTTTCGCCGATAACTACGCCATTCCGAAAGGCGTTAAAAACAAGGAACTGGCCGAGAAATTCATGAACTATATGTTGGATCCAGAGGTCAGCGCGAAAAACTATGAGGCCATTGGTTACAGCGATCCGAACGCCAAGGCGATGCCTTATCACAGTGAAGAATACCGTAATAACCATATGATTAACTTGACTGAAGACGAGCTCAAACGTACCGAATGGGTCAGTGACGTAGGCGCGACGCTTCAGGTATACGACCGTTTCTGGACCGAACTGAAGAGCGGACGTTAAACAGCCCGGATGCACAATAGGGCAAAGTTCTAAATTGCAAGAAGACAATCCCCTTTCCAATTGAGAAAAGGGGATTTTTTTAGCAGAAAAACAATAGTGTTTGATGAAATATAGACGTAGATGTAAGATGTCTAATATATACTAAGTGTGGTAAGGGGCTGTTTGTTAGTGGTTGCTGCTTCGGATGAATTGCTGCATGCCGGTTGTTGTTTCTGGCTGTAATGGAGCTGATGGAGGAAGGTGGGAAAAACCCTGGTCGTTCTGCGGCAGTCTCCGCTTCAAAGCCTGTAAGCTCCGCACTACCAGGGAAGCTTGGCGAACGTATTATGAAAAGCCAAAGAAGAAAAGAATTAGTGGATGAATAAGTGGCGGAGAAATAAAATGGTACAAAATAGTAAACATAATTATACTTTTTGGACTTGGATGCGACAATACTGTAACTGGGTTTGTCATCAAAAGGCGCAGAGAGCTCAGTATAATATGCATATGGATAAATAAAGTAATCGCGCCTAACTAGCAGGAATCAATTTTTTACTGCCGAATGAATCCTATATAAAAATGATTCGATATGTAGCAAAATGCTCGGAGAGAGGGGATTTTGACCGATGAATAAAGGAACGAAATGGGGAGCGGCCGTTATAGCTGCTGGAGTGCTTCTTGGAGGAATAGGCGTCACAGGAGGGGTAAGCGTGCAAGCGGCCGCAGTTGGCAAGACAGCGGTCAAGCAAAGCTCACAGCCTTCTATAGTACTCAAATATGATGGCAAGACGCTGACGCAACAAGGTAAAATCGTAAACGGCATTACGTTGATCCCACTGACGGTCCTTCGTGACGATTTGGGTCTGGCGTTAAGTTACAACCCGGGAACCAAAACACACAGCGTCGGAAGCGGTACGATGAGGTTGAATCTCGAGGTATCTGAATATGGCGTGGGCACGAACCTGAACGGTTATTATCTGGAGAGTTACGGTGACAGTAACATCTATGAGGCCAGGAACTTGGATGGACATTTGTATGTGCCATTCAAAGTGCTCAATGATTATATGGGCTTCAAAGGGGTATGGAATCCTTCCCTGAAGTCACTCGAACTTAGCAAGCAAGACATGAATAAAATCAACATTTCCTCCGAAACGATCACGAAAACGAATAAAGATGCAAGCATTGTGATTCATTATCCGAAAGTAAGCGGTTTGCCTGATGACGTTCAGCAGAAAATCAATGGCGTACTTAAGGAGCAGGCCGATAAATTTGCGACATACAGTGAAGAGCAGGCAAGCAAAAGAGATGGTTCCATCGAAGAACATACGTATGATTTTGTACAAAACTTTGTGATAGCCTTCAACCGCGAAGGCGTGCTCAGCATCGTTACGGATCAATACAGCTATACGGGCGGTGCTCACGGCAGTACGCTTCGTGAAGGCTCAACCTTTTCCCTGAAGGACGGCAAGCAGCTTGAACTCAGCGGTCTGTTAAAGGCGGCACCAGACTACAAGCAGAAGCTTGCCAAGATGCTTAAGCAAAAAGCGAAAGATATCGCTTTTGACGATGCTACCGTCGGCTTGAACAAGAAACCGGATTTCTATTTGAAAGAAGGAGGTTTCACCGTCTTCTATCAGCAGTATGAGATTGCGCCATATGCTGCAGGATTTCCTACGTACACATTCAGTTTTGACGAGGTGCTTCCGCAGGGAACCGATCCTTTCGCAGTGTTTAAATAAGGGTTGTGTGTGATGGAAGCGAAAGTAGCGAAGGGGACGGAATCGATTTGAAGAAGCGGTAGCGGTCAACTGTGAACGATAAGACCAAATTTCAGTATTGAATACGAAAAAAAAGGCGGCCCCTAAGTAAGGGATCGCCTTTTCGGCTAACGAAACACACAAACGTTATTCGGGCAAAAAAGAGCTTCTAAAATGTCTAACGAAACTAGGAAACGCTATTCAGCTCAACAGTGGTTCATTATGCTGTATTTCACTCAAATAACGATCTGTAGTTTCGTTAAGTTTAAAACGAGACTGTTTTTGAGGATATAACGATCCCCAGTTTCGTCCCTCGTAATTAAGGGGTTTTCTCACGAAATCTCACTCATTCGCAGGATTTCACCGTCATGGAACCAGGTATATGTAGGATCAGAATGGGTGGCTACCACGTC
>JAIRVF010000065.1 GCA_031254035.1 Paenibacillus sp. | reverse complement strand
GTCGGCGGTTCGATTCCGTCCCGAGCCACCTTATATGGAGGCTTAGTGAAGTGGCTAAACACGGCAGACTGTAAATCTGCTCTCTACGAGTTCGGTGGTTCGAATCCATCAGCCTCCATCAGTTTTATGAGCCATTAGCTCAGTTGGTAGAGCACCTGACTTTTAATCAGGGTGTCGAAGGTTCGAGTCCTTCATGGCTCATCAGTATTATTTCATCCGCGGACGTGGCTCAGCGGTAGAGCATCGCCTTGCCAAGGCGAGGGTCGCGGGTTCGATTCCCGTCGTCCGCTCCAATATATGCGCCCTTAGCTCAGCTGGATAGAGCGTTTGACTACGAATCAAAAGGCCAGGAGTTCGAATCTCTTAGGGCGCGCCATATTTATCTTAGCAGTAATATTCACACAATCCGGTATGGCGGAATTGGCAGACGCGCGCGACTCAGAATCGTGAGGGAAGCCGTGGGAGTTCGATTCCCATCACCCGCTTATTACAGATAGCCAATATATAAAATAATTTGAGAAACGCACTTAGCCTTGGTAAGTGCGTTTTTTTTGCATGATACATTAAAATCAATCTCTAAGAGTCTAGATTATTTGGTTGTAGGCTTTTGAAATCTTACTAAATAACTTCATCTTCCGCCTTTATTCTAGGTCGTCAGATCCTCCCTTGTGTGCTCCCTAGATCCAGACTTTACTTATCAACAGTAATTTGGATGAATATCGAACATGGTTACATTTAAAAGTAAGTTTCTTAAGTTATGACTTGTACCAGATGGTTGCCTCCATGACAATGGAGGTTATTTAGGTGTGTACATAAAAGTATTTCAGTTATCCCAGCATTAAATGTTAGAAATATGGTCATTTTTCACTAGTCATAAACGATACCACGAACGGGCAGGAAGGGGAATGGAATGGGATAGAAACATTCATGGGCCAAGAGGGATTAGCGGCTGGCTGAATGTCGTTTTTGTAGGAATGCTTATTTCGATGTTCCTTGTAGCGGTACAATTATTTGGTAAAACGCTGCCGGCATTGTTCTCAGACTCTGAGATTGTACGGTTTGAGACAAGGTCGTTCAGAGAAATTTACGATGCTGAGTGGACGACCATTTTGACTTTCGATGCTGTGTTTGAGGGGTTGATCATCCTCTATTGCTGTTATGTGCTATTTGAATTATTTCGAAAAAAGCCGATCGTTCCGCGTTTAATGATCATTTTATATAGTATGAATCTGCTAGGTACTATCATCAAGACATGCTTGCTTTTAACGACTGTTGAGGCTGTTAGCGAAGAAATTACAGCATCATATTGGTCAATTGGTGTAGCTCTTGGTGTATGTTTAATATGGATTCCTTATTTTAAAATGTCTGTTCAAGTGGAAAACACGCTTTCCAATTACCGGCAAACACAGAAACGAAATGATAGGCCAAACATTCTGTCAACATCGGATGAAGATTCCCCAAAATAATCGCTCGAAAGATTCCCTTTCACCGGTGGGCCTCAGCTTCACCTGACGGTTCAGGCCGATTATGGTCAAATACTACCATGATTGACCTGTTTTTTTGTTGATTTCGACAACAGAATGGTGTAAAAGTGCTACATTGTGATAAGTAGATGTCATTTTGTGGAATGGTGGGGCTACTGATTTGAAGAAAATACAAGAGGTCTTTAATATAAGAAAAGGGCTATTAGATTTACTAAAAGGCTCGAAACAACTTCCTTTTGTTTTAATGAAGGATATTCCTGTTGATGTAGCTAAAAAAATATAAAAGAATTGGGGGAACTCGGCGAATTACTTAAAATATCCGTTGTTCATTAAAACAAAAAATTCTCAGATAATCTAATCGAAGGGGACAAAAATGAGAGAGTCACTTGGTTTTGAAAATGTATTTCTAAACCCCAAAAAACTAGAAATAGCGTATAGAAGATACAGTAAAAATTTTGTGAATGGAATCAAATTTGAGAATGTCAAAGAAAATTATGAAGAGAACAAAAGTGAAATCATGAATATTGTTGAGTTGAATGCTGTAGAGAAGGATCATATTTTATTAATAGATATAGACTCAATTGGGTCATATTACTTGTCAAAATGGAAGAATGATGTGTTAATTAATGGTGAAAGAAAAGTAAATGAATTAAAAAAAATGCAAATGGTCGTATTCTATCAGTGTATGGGGCAAGATCTTTATAAAATTCGCTACCCTAAGATGATGGTAGAATACTCTTTTAGGGAGGTTATCTTCTCTTTAATTCATTTCACGATATTTGGGTGGGAGAAAGAGGAAAACATTTTATTTGACTTTATCGTCGAAAATTTTGGTGAACATATATTGAATGCAAATGACGATAACAAACATACCTGGTTTTTACTAGAGCTATACTTGCAATATAGAAATAAAACTATTATGGGAGTTAATAAAAAGTTACATATCACTGTGAAAGAAAGATTTGAGGAAGCTGGTCTAAGAAGCGGTTTAATACCTGAAGATCTGGACATTTACAGTGAAGTATTGGAACAATGGTCAACTCCTGATTCGGCAAAAATAGAAAATTTGATTGGTAAGATGTCTTTGTATCATTCTATTTTGGCTTCTGAAATCGGACAACTGGGTGAGTTCGGTGATTTTAGGTACGGATTTTATCCATTTGAAATTTTATTCTTGATGCATGTAAGGAAAGAGAAGGGGCTTTCAGTGCCTAACCACCTTGATGATTTCTTAATGAATACCCCAGAAGCGAAGATGGTGTTTGAAGACCCTGAACCATACCCGGAGTGGGACCCTTTGCTGCGTCTAATGGATGACTTTTATCGTAAGAACTATCCCGATTATATTCCTAATAGACATGGGGAATTATTTCAATAATATTGCGGAGGAAACCAACATGAATGATGAAAGTATCGTTGAGCTCATATTTGAAAATAGAAAAGATGTAGAGGCCATTTTTGATGCAGCGGAGTCGGCAGGTTTACAAGAGAGCATATTGAAATATGGATTTTCTACAAAGAGATTTCTATACGTTGATTACAAAGGCGAGCAGTATCAGGAAATCGTCAACTATATTTTGGATTATGAATTCAACCACCATATCGAATTAGCTTCACAAGAAGAACTAGAGGAGCTAGGTGATTTTGAATATGAATTTTTACCAGAAAAAATAATAGAAGTGAATAAATTAATATCTCAAAAAGGATATGGATTATTTGCTTATCCAACCGGCGGCGACTTTTATGCGCTGTTTATTACCAAGTTGGAGAACAAACCCGAATTGCTTCAGGTTGAGTTGCTTGAAGACGAATGGACACCTATAAAAGAAAGATATATACAGTATTACTTGCTATAGAGGTACACTACAGTAATAAAGGATTATTAATTACTTTTTAGGTAGGCTGCTCTTTGCTTAACTAACAGGCAGGATAGTTGAATCATTTCGTGAAGTATGTTTGGAACAAAATTTATATTATCTAAATATGAGGTGTTATTTTGGATCCATTGATAAAAATTACCGGAAAAGACGCAGACATCCAATTGGGTGAGTTTGTATCAACTAATTTTAAAGAAATAAAATATGATAAAAATGGTTGTGATGTTATAGTAGAACCACCATTTAAACCTGCTCAAATAACAGTTCGTATGAATGATGGTGTAGATTTATCTTATGCAGAACAATGTGCCAAACACTTTAATAATCTAAGTCCAGAGACTACCTGCAAGTTGTTGGAATCTTCATGGCAATATTGTCTTAAATTTTGTGATTATTATGGAGAAGAGTTACCCGAAATAAAAGAATTTAATGAGCTTCTATATTATATAGAACCATTTTGTATATACATCGATAAACCTAAAAGCAATGATACTGCTTATACAGTTGAATTGCATTGTGATTGGGAGGTCGAACACGGAATGTCTTGGATAATTAGAAATAGTGAAATTCTTTATGTTGGTGTAGGAATGGTTCATTTTCAACTCAATGCTTGGGAAGATTTTGATGCCTACAAGAATAATGAAGGAAATTTTGTATTTGGTGTTCCAAACTGGGAATAGTCAAGCACGCTTTGTTCTTACTAAGGTTAATCCCTAGTTTCAAGAGTTGCAATCGTATGATTGCAACTCTTTTATGCTTGCTTAATATGGCATAGTTGAAGGTGGTTGCGGAGCGTTAATGATGGATTATGGCCGCTCTCCAGTTCTATGTGTTTCAATCATGTCCAGTTACTATCACAAGCAACTGGCGGGTCTAAGGCGTTAATCAATTTGAAGTCTTAAAGACATAGCTACTGAAGATGAGGAATGGTAAGTTCTGATGAGAGTTTGCAATACTAACGAACAAGCCAAAGAAGTTTGTTATGTTCGTGGTCACTATTTCTTCATAGGTCAGTCAGAAAAATACAATTCCGAATGGCGCTCCCAGCCCCCTAAACCTGCACAATTTCCTCCAGCTTCACAATTGCTCCGTATACTTCATCTGCACTTACGCCGCCTAGTCTCATCAGTTGTATAGATTCCTGGGGCAAGGTGGCTTGGGCTGCGATGTTCTCCAGTCCCTGGTGATCTTCAGCAGATAAGCCGAGGTCATGAAGCCTATATGGTAGACCCAAGTCCCGATAGAATGGAAGCAGGTGTTTCACTTCATCGGCGTTTCCTTCCAATAGAAGCTGGACGAGAATGCCGTATGCGACTTTGTCGCCATGCAGCAAATGATGTGTCGCCGGTGCGGCTGTCAGGCCATTATGGATCGAATGCGCTCCCGCAATCCGGCCGAGGTGATCGCCGAAGCCGCCGACGATGCCGCCTGTCATGATGATGGTCTCGGCTATCTCGACAAATGCATCGGACAGCAGCAGCTGCTTCGCATCGAGAAGACTCTGCCGACCATGCTCCAGCAGCGAAGTTTGGCACTGACGCGCTGCCAGATGCGCAAGCTGAACAGCGGGAGGACGGCGTTTCAGGTTGCGGATGAGTACGTCCGCTTCGTACCATTTGGCTAGGGTATCGGCGATACCCGCCCGAAGATATTCGACCGGCGCATATAAGGCGATCCGTGGTTCGAGCAGCACCAGGAGTGTGCTTTTCGGGAACACGGTATAATGCGTGAACTGCCCAGCTTCATTATAGAACACGCTCAGGGGTGTCCAGGCCGCACAATTTGAAGCAAGGGTCGGTATAAGAATGGCATCTAGACCCGAAGCATGGCCTGCAGCCTTCACCAAATCCATGACTTTACCTCCGCCGAGTCCGATGATGGCATCCGCTTGTTCCGTTTTCGCATAGCTGGCAATACGATCTGCCTCTTGCGGTGTGCACTCGCCATGATAGCGCAGATACAGTAAGGATAAATTCGTTTCTTTAGGCCAATAAGGCTGCGCCGCCTCCAAAGAACGATCGCCATGCACGACGACCACCCGCTGGTAGGCGTACGATGCTAATAACTTGTCCAGCTTGTTCAAAATCCCCGGCTCAGAGTGATAAACGGCCGGTGTACCTCTAACGACAATGGGTTGCTCTTTTTGGGTCATCGTGTTCACTTCCTTTTCAGCATCCATTCTGGTTTACCAAATCCTTCGAACTGCTCATCGATTATTTTTTCGAACTCAGGCGATTCTACAGCTTCTTTCAAATCTTTGGCGAACGGTTTATCCTGATCGGCTGAATTGATGACAACGCGGTTGCGGAAATCATCCGGCATATTTTCCAGCTTCAATGCATCTAGCAGATTCAAGTGCGCGGCAATCGCAAAGTTGCCGGGAACAAGCGAGAGGTCGGCGCTATCCAGTGCCCGCGGGAGCTGTGCGGCTTCAATGGGCTGCAGGACGAGATGTTTCGGATTATCTTTGACGTCTTTTTCGGATACACGCAGCGCGTCAATATCTTTGTTTACGGTAATGAGACCGGCATCCTGCAGTAATCCGAGTGTGCGCGCCAGGTTGGTCGGATCATTCGCAATCGCTACCGTACTGCCTTCGGTAATTTCATCCAGGGATTTGAATTTGGAAGAGTAAATTCCCATTGGAGCGGTAGGTACTGAGATCAGGTCGGACAGTTCGATTTTATTTTCCTTTGCAAAGTTATCCATGTAAATTTTGTGCTGGAACAGGTTGGCGTCCAAATCACCACTCGACAGCGCCAGGTTTGGCTGCACATAATCTCCGAATTCCACCAACTCAACGGTATAACCTTTTTTATCCAAAATTGGTTTGATCGCTTTCGTGGCCATATCGCTGTAAGGTCCTGCTGTAGCTCCGATCTTGATCTTTCTGGATTCATTGTTGCTGCCGCAGCCTGCAAGTAGAATAATGACAAAGATAATATATACGAATAGTTGGGTTTTTTTCATAGTGATAACCTCCAAGGATGATTTTTTGAATGATGTGAGCTATTAAAAACTTTGAATAACGACTTAACGATGTAATATAAAAGCTATCTCTTGTCCACTTTCTTTGCGATAAAATCTCCCCCATATTGAATGAATTGCACAAGGCAGATCAGAACGATCACTGTCGTAAACATAACTGTATTATCGTATCGGTAGTAGCCGAAGCGAATCGCTAGGTCGCCAATTCCGCCTCCGCCTACGGTTCCTGCCATTGCGGAATACGCCACCAGACTGATCGCCGTAATGTTCACGCCTTGAATGATGCCCGGTTTTGCTTCAGGAAGAAGCACGTCCTTAATGATCATCCACGGTGTAGCTCCGATGGAGATCGCCGCCTCGATCACGCCCTTGTCGATTTCGCGCAGCGCCGTTTCAACCAAGCGGGCAAAAAACGGAATAGCCGCAACCGATAACGATACCGAGGCCGCCGTTGGGCCAATCGTTGAACCGACAATAAGTTTGGTGATTGGGAGCAGCGTAACCAGCAAAATGATAAACGGAACTGAGCGAATCATATTAACGATGAATCCGAGCACATTTTTGATGAACACCTGTTCGAGAAACAGCCCTTTATCTGTAACAAACAATAGAATTCCAATAGGAAGACCAAGGATTATGGCGACAAAAAGTGAGATTCCAACCATATGCAGCGTCTGGACAAAAGCTTTGCTGAGGTCCGGCAGCAGTTGGATGATCGAATCAACCAGCATGATGAATGACCTCCAGTCGATAGGTTCTTTCCTTGATGTAGTCGAGTGCTTGCCGCACCTCGTCGGCTTCTCCGTTTAGTTCCAGGATGAGAATGCCAAGCGGATGATCATGGATGTATTCGATTTTGCCATGTAAAATATTCGTTTTGACCTCATATGCCCTCATGACGTCGGTGATGATCGCTTCTTCCGCCTGCGGCGCAACGAAGTGAATTTTAACGATCGTTCCTTTACAATGTTTGACCAGCCGCTCCGGAAGTTCAAACTGAAATAGACTGCTGATAAACGATCGCGTCATCGGATGCTGCGGATTGGAAAAGATATCATAGACCGCGCCTTCCTCGACCACCTGGCCGTTTTGCATCACCGCCATACGGTCGCAGATGTCCTTTACAACCTCCATTTCATGCGTGATCAGCACGATCGTGAGGTTTAACTCGCGATTGATTTTTTTCAGCAACACCAAGATCGACTGGGTCGTTTCGGGATCAAGCGCAGACGTTGCTTCGTCGCATAGCAGCACATGCGGCTCATTCGCCAGCGCCCTGGCAATGCCAACTCTTTGCTTCTGACCGCCGCTTAATTGGGCGGGATATGTATCCCTTTTATCGGCAAGACCGACCATGTCCAAAAGCTCCATCACGCGCGGCTCAATCTCAGTTTTGGATTTTCTGTTGGCCTTTAGCGCAAACGCGATGTTCTCGAATACCGTTTTGGAACGGATAAGATGAAAATGCTGAAAGATCATGCCGATCTTCAGTCTCGCCTGCCTTAAGCTTTCTCCCCGCAGCTTCGTCAAGTCGATCCCATCAATGAGGATGCTGCCGGTTGTAGGCTCTTCAAGCAGGTTGATACAGCGCAGCAGCGAGCTTTTACCCGCACCGCTTCGACCGATGATGCCGTAAATCTCTCCTTTGTTGATCTCAAGAGAGACATGGTTTACGCCGATGACGGTTGATGCTTTGCTGCGGTATTCCTTGACCAAATTACGAATTTCAATCATCTTGCACACCTCCGAATCCTTTTGCTGATATCTTGCTGAAAACTAAAAAACCTCTTTCTCTAAGAGAAAGAGGTTACATGACCATATCGTCATCTCTTATCTCTCAGAATGAAAAATCATTCCGTAGGATTTAGCACCTTTACGCAAATGGTATGGTTGCCGGACGTCATAGGGCCTATTCCCTCAGTCGCTCTTGATAAGATAAATATGTAGTTGTGATGTATTGATGAAAATAATACTGTGAAAGCTAGATGTTTGTCAACATTAAATTTTCATTCTGTTTATCCTCTCGACATACCCCAACAGTGAATTTCCAGATTGCGAACCCTTTCTTCAAGACCTAGCTGGTCTGATCGAGATGCTTTTTTTAGCTGTTTAATTTCATTTTCGAGATCCCGTATGATCTTATTATAAGCTTCATAATCTTTCACAATTTTATCCAAGAAATCATTAACCTCATCCTTGTTATATCCGTTAAAAGCAGTCGAAAAATCCTTGTTGTGAATGTCATAATTCGTAAGCATAACTTGTTTAGCGCTTGGGCGTTGATCTTTCAATGTTTTCACGCCTTTCTTTTTTTAGAGGATGGGGGCTAGGATAGGGACTTTCTTGTATCCTCTTTTTTGAGAGTGAAGTGGATTTAAGCCTTAAAGATTAGTTACGGTTTGAGAAGGTGATAGGATTCATATTATTTAATACCCCTACCCGCCAACGTCATCTTTACAAGATGATCCGCCTGGCGTGTTGTTTCGGGCAGACGGTAGTGCGGCGAGAGTTTTAGGACCCATTCACGTGCAGTTGCCAAGGAAATGCGATGCCCGACCGAGACGAAAATAGGTTTAATCCCTTCCTGAGTCCTGAGCACGCTCCCGATCACCTCGCCTTGATCGATTAACGAAGCATAAGCTCCCCGTTTCAAATCAGGCTCCGTAAAATCTCCTAACAACCTCGTCTTACCACATCCAATCGTAGGAATATCCAAAAGAACGCCCAGATGGCTGGCGAGTCCAAAACGTCTGGGATGAGCGAAGCCTTGTCCATCGCAAACGACCAGTTGGGGCGTGATTTGTAGTTTCTCAAAAGCTTTGATCACTGGCGGAAGCTCTCTAAATGAAAATAGTCCCGGAACGTAAGGGAATTGCTCAGTATCTTCAACGGTTACGGATTCGATAAGTTCCAGTGAATCTGATTTCAAAATGACAACTGCTGCGACAAGATTGCCGCTGTATTTGCTGTATGCCACATCGACGCCGGCGACATAATGAACTGGGGTTTTGCAATCTTCATGGATCACCTGCCGAGCTAGTTCCTGCTGCAACTGGATGGCTTCCTGTTCGCTAATATTCCATGGATGATTTAATAAAGCCTTCATTTGGAATTCCTCCATTTTATTTTCTGCTGAATGGGACAATAAATCTAATTTGGTAAAATTTAATAGGCGAAATACCGATAATATATATTTAGTGTGTAATGAATTAGAATACCAGAAGTGCCTAAAAATTTCTAGCTGGTGGAGTGATTACGTTTGAATATATGGTCAATCTTCGATATTGATCCCACCGATGATATTGCGCAAATTCGGAAGGCATATGCCAAAATGCTAAGAACAGAAGATCAAATCGGTATCTGATCGTGAAGAGCAATCAAAATAAAACTGCATTAGAACCTACCTACATCAACACAGAAAGGAAGGACCCAATTGGTGGAAAACCGGAAGAAGAAGTGGGCGAGTATCATTTTGCCTTTTTTCATGGGAGGCACTTTGTTGGTAATGTCAGGCTGCGGGGATGATGCTCAAGATGCTCATAATGCTTATGATGCTCAAGAGCAGAAGACGATGGAAAATGCCGATAGTGATCTGAGGTCTGGGCGTTATGGCCGTGCGGTGGAAATATATAATATGGTTTTGGAAATGAATCCGAGTCAAGAAAATGCAAGGTACAAACGGAATGAATCGAAAAAAATCATTGATTTGGCAAATCGGCTGATTGCCCAAGGGGATGAAGCCATTAAAGCCCATAAGATGGATGTGGCCTATGATTTGTTTAAAAAGGCGGCAGATTTGTATCCCGGTAATCCCGATAATGCCATCACACGGAATAAAGCGCTGTTTGAAATTGATCATCTGCAGTATTATCTCGATTGCCTGACGGAACTGAATACCAGATGGCAGAAGATCAAAAAGGATTTGAAGCATGGCAGCAAGCTTTCTTCTGATAACATAGAAGCAGCGATTAAAGAACTGTATCCGTTGGCACAGCAGTTTGCCGATATGGACGTGAACATGACAATCAAAAGGCCTTCTTCTCCTGGCGCCATTGCACTTATGAAAAGCAACAAGGAACAAATCGATTACATCAAAACGGAATTGGCTGTTTACCAAGTATTGCCGTACGAGCATTTTTATCTTGGCGACTGCGGATATACTCTTGACGCACCTGTTGTGGCATCACGGACAACCTATTCGATATTTGATCGAACTCGGAGCGATATCCCTTATAAAAAAGCCATCTCAGCTTTTCTTGATAGGTAACGGAATCGGATCGGAAATCCCCCATATCAGCATCCAGTTGGCGAGCGCAGACTTCGGACAAAGAGAGATATCCTGATAGCTATAAAGGCCATCAACAAAAACCGGACTCGCTGCAAAGAGTGAAGATGTCATTTCATCGTAAAAGGCAGCTTTTTTATGCGATGGTATGCGGATCATTTTTGGATTCCTTTCCTTTTGTATAGCGAATCATCCGATAATTTCTTCTGAGTTCGGTTAAGAGCATATAGCTGCTGTACAACCAAGCTAGTGCAACGATAATGAAACCGGCGATTAGCTTTCGATATGCGGTTGTATTTTTGATGGGAGCCCGGACTTCGATATATTTTGTGAGAATTTCCGGCTTTAGAGGCTTGACTTTAGATCCAAACTGAAAATGTGTTATCAAGTTTTTCGAATATAACTCGAGTTCGGCTTCAGGAGTCCCTTTCGGATGTTCAGGCTTCCACTGGAGCATTTCGGTTACGGCAGACCGTAGTTCAGCATTTATTGGATGAACGTATCCTTGAACGGTCGTTTTATGCTGTATATTTTCCAAATCTAGTCCGGTTGTGTTCAATACAATCATGTTATACCCATCAAATTCCCCGAGATAAACATTGGCGTCTGCATCGCCGTATTTCCCGTAATGCACAAAAGCAAAAGCCTGATTTTGATACACATAAGCATCTTCGTCTTTGCCCAAACCTGTTTTGTATTTGCCAATGCCCGTATCCCTAAGTTTAGACAGGGTTAGCGAAATATAATTTTGTTCCTGGGTCTGCTCTAGCGCTTGTACATTGCTAGCAGGAACTGGCTTCATAAGGTTTGTTAAATTTCCATAATAATGATAACAACTGAGCAATAATATGCTGGTGATGATCCAAATGAGCATAAACGCGAGGATGCGTTTTTTGAAAAATAACTTGCTGGTTTTTAATGGCTTTTTGAGCTTAGGTTCTTCAGAAGAAGGCTTGCCCATTTGCAGCGCATGTTGAAAGCTTTCCTCAGCATGCCTTTGGTCACCAAGGCCGATGTAGTTTTGCCCGGACAAGATCCAAGCCTCATAATGATCAAGGCAACGCGAGGTAATGAGTTTGCATTCTTCCAAAGAGCGGCTGAATTGGCCGGTATCATGGAAGATTCGCGCCCGGTACAAATAGGCATTCAATTCATCCGGTACCAGCAGGACGAATTGATCGAAATAAGATAATGCTTTTTCATACTCCCGCAAGCGTAAATAACATTCCCCAAGTAGACGAAGCAGGTCAGGATCAGCAGGAAAAAGGGAATAAGCATGCTTTAAATGTTTTTCCGCCTGTTTAAGATCATTTTGAATTAAAGCTACATAACCCTGATCACGGCTTGCTAAAAATGCCTCGATATCGATGTCCCCGGCTTGAAGCAGAGACTCATAACCAAGTCCCGGCTCTCGAAGCTGCCTGAGATAGTAACTCCAGAAAGAGTGAACCCCGCGGTACTGATCGAATAAAGGTGATTCCCGCATGTATTCTTCCCAGTGGAAAAAGCTTTCGAACAGCTTCCATATCTCAGCCGGAAGGTATCTGCGGTTTTGCAGAACTACAAATAGATCCTTGCTGATCTCAAGCATATATTCGACGTTCCACATCATTTCGGAGTTCAGCAGCTCGATCCATTTATCAGGTGAAATCCGCGACGGGAAATGATCGTATAAGGCAGTTACCGTTGCGATTAGATCCGCTGTTGTGCGGGGATTGCCTAGGGATGAATCATCAGGATCAAAATCCATATGCGGCGGCAATTTAGGAGGAGGTACTAGCGTTTCCGTGTCCTCGTCCCATAGGAGCTCATCTGCTTGGAATAATGGTAGTCTGGGGGGAGTTACTAACGTTTCCGTGTTCTCTCCAAACTGTAGCTCATCAGTTGAGCGACCGTGAACTAATGGCGATCTGGGCAGGGCAAACTGCTGATCTGTGTCTTCTGCTGAATGCAATTGCAATTTATCTTCTGCTTCAGCAGCTGATTCTTCCCGGATAGCCTGCTGCTTGGCTAACGATAACGCTGCATCAAATGCTTCACGCAGCGCCTGATATCCTTGCGGATCCTCCTCCGGATGGTGGATTTTGAGCTGCTTGGCATACGCACGTTTAATTGCTTTGACGTCATTGGTTGGACGGATGCCAAGCCGTTCCCAAATCGTCATTAAAACTCCATCCACCTTTCAAGGGAATCGAGTTGCTGTTTGAATTGGGCAGCTCTTTTCTTAATTTCCTGTTCATTTTGAGTCGCAAGAACTTGCTCGAATGCCATCATTAGCTCGGTGATATATTCTCGTCTTTCATTCAACGACTCCTCATAAAGCCTTTCGCCTCTGGCCAGAAGCAGGCGGTTTTCGCTGCGGTCCCGCGGATGAATTTTGAGATGCTTAAGCTCTTCAAGCCTTGCCTGGATTTGCTCGGGCGTGGATTGGCCGGGATTTTTTTCGATGATCATCGATTTTTTCAGACCTGTGCTTTCGGCGGTAAGCTCTACTTCTAGAACTCCATTGATGTCATAGGTGTATCGTACTTGAACAGATTCTCTTCCTGCCTTAGCAATTGGGATCGGAATATCAATTTCCCCGATTTTAATGTTGTTTTCGACTTTTCGACTTTCGCCTTGATAAACGATTATACTTATCATTTCCTGGTGATCGTGGAGTGGCACATAGCTCTTAACTTTGCTTACAGGGATCGGCGTATTTCGTTCAATAATTGGATCGAAATGTCCGTGACTATAACTTCCATCGCCCATCTGCCTGGAGACATCCGTTCCCAACGTAAATGGGCATACATCCGTCAAAATGATTTCTTGTAAGCCAGCATTCCGCTCTTTGAGCGCGACTTGAATGGCTGCCCCAAGCGCCACGGCTTCATCCGGATTGATCTGCGAGTAGGGGAGCCGACCGAACATTTTGCTGACGATGGTTTTGATGACAGGCATTCGCGTAGCTCCGCCAATCAGGATGACGGCATCAAGATCCTGTGGCGCTAGCGAGGCATCGCGAAGTGCCCGTTCAATAGGATTGCGCAAACGCAGCAGAAGCTGGGCAGCAAGCTGTTCATATTGGGTTCGGTTCACGCTTGTTTGATAGGTTTGGTCTTCATGCGTAAATACCATCTCTCCAACATTTCCATTTCCAAGCGCAAGCTTACATAACTCTGCCTGTTTGAACAAGGCGGATTGCGCTTTGTTCGATAAATTGGAAAAATCGATTTTATGCGACTGGGCAAAATGGGATATCAGCAGCTCGGTAAAATCCTCCCCACCCAGATAGTTATCTCCGGCGATCGACTGAACCTGCATAATCCCTTCGAATAATTCAAGCACGGAGACGTCAAAGGTCCCGCCGCCCAAGTCAAAAACAAGGAAGCGTGTTTCCGAGTCATATTGATGCAGTCCGTAGGAGACGGCCGCTGCGGTCGGCTCACTGATCAGCCGCTCTACATGCAGTCCGGCAAGCAGCGCGGCACGCAAGGTAGATTTACGCTGCGCATCATTGAAATATGCCGGGACGCTGATGACGGCTTCATCAATCTCTTCGCCAAGATGGGCTTCGGCATCTTCTTTTAATGATCGGAGCACAAAGGAAGATAAATCCTCCGGTGTAAATATGTATTTGCCAAGCTGGTATTGCTTGTCGGTCCCCATATACCGCTTGAAGGCCGAGACGGTGAGGTGGGGATGCGTAATCAATCTCTCTTTGGCAATTTGCCCCACCAAAATTTCACCGCTATCATCCAGACTGACGACCGAAGGCGTCAAATGATTCCCCAGTGAGTTAGGAATTATTTCGGGACCATTTTCTGTCCAATAAGCGACAAGGCTGTTCGATGTTCCCAGATCGATTCCGATTTTAGCCACAGTTACAAACCTCTTTTCTTCGACATTATTTATATTTTTATTATCGTATAAGGTATCGAAAATTGTTAGTATTTAACATCATTGCCGTAGGGATGTCTTTTAAAAAATGATATAAGTTGAACTAAAGAAAAGAAAAGGGAACTGTCTTCATGGGAGAGAAGAATCTGGACGAAGGGTTTATAAGGAAATGTAAGCGGAAAAACCTATTTAAGGAGTTGCATTGGACAAGTGTGGAATAATATATATGATTATCGTCCGAAAACTTCATGAACAAAGGAAGATAGCTGATGAATGGACATTCCTGTTCCGAATATATGCAGGTTTCAATCGAGTGGAATAAAGAGATGCGCGTAGCAGAATATGATGTTGACGCATTTATTGTATTGGTATCACCGCAGGGTATTCAGGGTGGGAGCATGCGTCAGGTATGGAATTCGATGTTGCTGCCGCTGATGGAAAGCCATTTGTTTCAGGCAGAGCCCTTTCAAACCTATGCCGTTCCGCTGCAGGGGCGGGGAGAATACCGGACGGTAATTTTTGTGGGAGCTGGCGAGCGTCCTTTAACTTCGGAGGAATTGAGGGTGGCTGCAGCGCAGGCGGCCAGGATGGCCATGAAAATGAGGGCGAAGAAACTGGCTTGGGAGCTGAGCTCGCCGCTGCTCGCTTTTTCCGTGGAGCAAGATGCTTCGCTTGCCGCCCAGGCCTTAACAGAAGGTTTGATTTTAGGGGCATATCGCCCCAAGCAATACAAAAAGCATAGTTCCTCCTTCCAGGGCATCGAGCAGCTGATCTTTCTCCGCGAAGGGCAGGCTGCCGCCGCTGAGGTACCGGAATGGGAGAAGGGTATAGGGCGGGGCCGGGCATATGCCGAATCAACTTGTCTCGCAAGGGACCTAACCAATCTGCCTGGCAATTTCCTCGTGCCTGAAGATTTGGCTGGAGCGGCACTAAAGGTAGCCGAGAAGCATGGTTTTGAAGCATCAGTTCTGGGCGAAAAAGAGTTGAAGGAGCTGGGCATGGGAGGTCTGATCGCCGTCGGTCAGGGCAGCGTGCACCCGCCGCGTCTAATTGTGATTAAGTACCAAGGCAAAACGGAGTGGGGCGATGTCATCGGGCTTGTGGGCAAAGGCATCACCTTCGATACGGGAGGCATCTCGCTCAAGCGGCGAGTTGGGATGGAGGAAATGATCAGCGATATGGGTGGGGCTGCGACTGTCCTTGGAGTTATGAATGCTTTGGGAGCCCTGAGGCCTGCCGTCAATGTCGTGATGGTCATTCCAACGGCTGAAAATATGCCCGCAGGCAACGCCTTTAAGCCGGGAGACATTATCCGGAGTTTCAGCGGGCGGACCATTGAAATATTGAACACCGATGCGGAAGGCAGAGTGGTGCTCGCAGATGGCATGACTTATGCAAGACAGCAAGGAGCTGTGAAGTTGATTGATGTCGCTACGCTCACAGGAGCGGTATTGTCAGCACTGGGGGATGTGGCTACCGGCGCGGTTACGAATGATGATGTGATGCTGGAGGAGTTTATTTT
This sequence comes from Paenibacillus sp., assembly GCA_031254035.1. Taxonomy (GTDB): domain Bacteria; phylum Bacillota; class Bacilli; order Paenibacillales; family Paenibacillaceae; genus Paenibacillus_AQ. Next base: position 97,542 of record JAIRVF010000065.1, on the reverse strand, counting down.
GGCTTCCAAACGTTCCGGAGAAAAGGTGTGGCCGCTGCCTGCCTACAAGGAATTCTGGGATATGCTCAAAAGCGATGTGGCCGACATCAAAAACAGCACGGGTTCCCGGGGCGGAACGATTACAGCCGGACTGTTTATCGGAACCTTTACGGAAGGATTGCCTTGGATCCACTTGGATATTGCGGGAACGGCTTTTTTGAATAAAGAGCGAGGCGTCAATCCGAAAGGAGCGACAGGAGTGATGGTCCGCACCATTACCGAATGGATTCTAGCGCAGGAAGTAGCGGGGAAATAACGATAGCAAAACGGGCAGCTCCAGAGCTTCTCACGAAACCCGGGGCTGCCCGATTCTTTGGTTAAAGACATTAGAAATTTGAAGTGAAACAATATATGCGTATCGTCTTATGGTTGCAACTCGGAATTGCTGCTCCCCGTTGGTTTAGTACGGTGCATAGTCGCATCCGGTATGGAGCAGGCGGCTTTGCAGGATTTATTCAAAGCACAGGAAGCGCAAGCGCCTTTTTTGCTTTTTTTCACATGGCGAAAAAGAGTCCACGCCGCATAGGCGAAGATGAGGCCGACAATCAGAATATCAATCATGGATATGCACCCCGTTTCTATGAGATCAAGGACCGCCTAAGACAGACCCAGCAAACGCCCACCCTGATAAATGATCAGGGAAATAAGATATGCGAGCACAACGGCGTAGCCGATCGAAAATATGGTCCAGCGCCAGGAGGAGGTTTCCTTGCGGATCACGCCTATCGTGGCCAGACAAGGCGTATACAGTAGAACGAATGCCATAAAGCTAAGTGCCTGCAACCCCGTAAAGCTATGAGCAATTTGCCCTTGCAAACCTTCCATATTAGGAACGTGATAAATAATGTTCATAGTCGAAACAACGATTTCCTTTGCCAAAAATCCGGTTAGCAGCGACGAGCCCGACTGCCAGGTTCCAAAGCCAAGCGGTGCCAGCAATGGAGCCATCAGACCGCCGATTTTGGCCAGGAAGCTGTTATCCATCTCTACGGCGAAGCCTCCGGGTCCGCTGTACGAGAGAAACCAGATCAATACGGAACCACCAAGAATGAGTGTACCGGCTTTACGGAGAAAACCTTTACCTTTTTCCCAGGTTCCCCGGATCAGGCTTCGTCCTTGCGGCAGGCGGTAAGGTGGAAGCTCAACGATAAACACCGATGATTCATTTTTCAATAAATAGGTCGAAAACAGCTTGCAGAGCAGGAGCGCCATAACGATGCCTAGCACATACATAGATAGGACCACCAGCGCTTGGTGGCTTTCGAAGAATACACCAGCGAACAGCGCATATACCGGGAGTCTTGCCGAGCAGGACATGAGCGGAATCAGCAGAGTTGTCAGCAGCCGATCCTTTGGCTGTTCGATGCTGCGTGCGGACATGACGGCTGGCACATTGCAGCCAAATCCGATAATAAATGGAATGAACGCTTTGCCGTTCAGTCCGACCGCTTCCATGACACTGTCCATCAGCAAACTGACACGTGCCATATAACCTGAATCCTCGATAAAGGAAATGATGAGGAACAGGACAAAAATTTGCGGGATAAACACAAGCACGCCGCCCACACCCGCCACAATGCCGTCCACAATTAAAGCATGGGTGAAGGAGGAAGCTCCCGCGAAGTCCAGCGCTTTATTAATTCCGTCGCTGAGAGGGCCTGATATGAAGCCATCCATCAGATCCGAAAGGGGAGTACCAATCCAGTCGAACGTAACTTTAAAAAGCAAAAACATGAACGCTAGGAAAATCGGTATGCCCAGAAAACGATGGGTCAAAATGGCGTCCATGCGCTCCGTCAGGTTATGGGGCTTTTGGGACGAGCGGTCCATGGTAGCAGCGCAGAGCTGCTCGATAAATCTGTTCCGAACGGAACGGATCCATTCAGGAAGAGCAGAAGAAAGCCCCGCCTGTCTCAGCTCCGCCTCGCAGCTGCTGCTGATTTTATCGACGGCACCCATATCGATCTTGGAGGCCAAAGCTTCAATAATAACCGGATTTTGCGCAAGAAGCTGAAGTGCTACCCAGCGGTGGTCAGGTAGACCGGCAACGGGAGTCAGGAGCTTTTCCGTTTCTACAATCGCGGCTTCCGCGATCCCGTAATCCAGCCTGATCTGGCTCGGGGAATTTTCTGGAATCTTCGGCAGCATTCCCAAAATTTCCGAGCTGCCTTTGCCCGTCCGGGCCACAAGCGGCACGACGGGAACCCCGAGCATCATTTGGAGTTTCTGGGCATCGACATGAATACCTCGGGACTTCGCCACATCCATCATGTTGAGTCCCAGCATCATCGGCTGTCCGTATTCCAGCAGCTGAATGCTTAGCGCAAGGTTCCGCTCCAATTGGGAAGCGTCAACAATATTGATCAGTGCTGAAGGTGTTTCTTCCATTAAGTACTGCGCTGCAACACTTTCGTCTTTGGACAGCGGGTGAAGGGAGTAGATCCCCGGCAAATCAACTAAATGGCCGCAGCCGTTTTTTAAATCTCCAATTTTTTTCTCGACGGTGACCCCGGCCCAGTTTCCTACATATTCATAGGAGGTGGTCAGCGTATTAAAAAGAGAGGTTTTACCCGTATTCGGATTGCCGACCAGAGCGAAGGAACTCAACAAACCGACACCTCAATTTCCCTTGCTTCCTTCAAACGAATGCCAAGGAGCTGGCCATTGCATTCCAAGGTTACCGGGCCGCCAAAGGGTCCGCGCTGCTTCATGGAGACGACGGAGCCTTCATGTACGCCCAAATCGTATAAACGCCGGCGGAGGATCGGATTCATTTCTTTAATTGCATATATAGAGCCTATTGTTCCTGGCTGTAAATTTAATAGTGGTGTTGTCTGATTCATGGGAATCCCTCCAAAAGAGAGTGATAATCAATCTCAATACTCATTAGTAATATAACATGAGGATTAAGTTTCATCAATATAAAACATACTTCCAAATATGCATTATTGATGAACATTGCTTGGACCCGCGAATAAATGGATATTCATCTTTACTTTTTCCCTGCCAGTCAAGTATGATGTAATAATAAATTTTACGTCGGAAGGAGTAGTTTTTATTGAAGACAAACCCTTGTAAAATCGTGGATTGTACAATTCGTGACGGTGGACTCGTAAATAATTGGGATTTTAGCGTTGAATTTGTACAAAATTTGTATGCCGGGCTGAATGAGGCTGGCGTTGATTATATGGAAATCGGATATAAAAACTCCCCGAAATTGCTGAAAGGTGCCGATCAGACCGGACCATGGCGCTTTCTGAACGATGATTTTCTGCGTGAGGTGATTCCTCAGAAGGGTAAAACCAAGTTATCCGCTCTGGTTGATATCGGACGCGTGGATGTGGACGACATTTTACCGCGTTCTGAAAGCATGCTTGATCTAATTCGCGTAGCCTGCTATATCAAGGATGTGGATAAGGCTCTTGATCTGATTCAAACTTTCCATGACCGTGGATATGAGACGACACTGAACATTATGGCTTTGTCCAACGTGATGGATAATGAGCTGCTTGAGGCTTTTGAAATGATTCAGGAAAGCGTGGTTGATATCGTCTACATCGTCGATTCCTATGGAAGCTTGGATCACAAGGATATCGAATATTTAGTAGAGAAATTCAAAACCCATCTGCCGAATAAACGCCTTGGCGTACATACGCACAACAACATGCAGTTGGCGTTTTCCAATACGCTAACGGCTATAGAGCATGGCGTGGAACTGCTTGATGCTTCCGTATACGGAATGGGACGCGCAGCAGGCAACTGCCCGACGGAGCTTTTGGTGACGCATTTGAAAAACACCCAATATACTTTGCGCCCGGTGCTTGATATTATTGAACGATACATGATCCCTTTGCGTGAAAAAGAAGAGTGGGGCTACCTGATTCCTTACATGATCACGGGAACTTTGGATGAGCATCCGCGTTCGGCCATGGCGCAGCGTGCATCGAAGGATAAGGATAAATACGTGGAATTTTACGATAAACTAACGACGCCTGAAGTTAATTTCGATACTAAATAAACGGCTGTAAAAAAAGAGCTTGAACGCATTCGCTGCGTCCAAGCTCTTTCAACATTATAGAGTTTATAAGTTTCTGGGGTCCCCGCAAAGTATTTGGAATACGTATCGAAGCATAGGCTCCACTCAGTACTTTTGCTCCGCAAAAGTGCCCATCTTTGAGAGGCCCCGGACTTCTTTCCGATACTCTTTGTGGGGTTATTTCATTTGGGACGGAAATTATTTGATCAGGACATATTCCCGTTCCCCCGTATCTTTATTGTAGTAAACCTGGTATTTGAGACCGTCGCGCGGATCCACGAATATCTCGGAAGTAGGCGTGAATTTTCCACTCAAGAGATCCTTGTGGCTGGCTTCTTCATCTTTTCTGCGATACCTGCGGTCGAAGTAGCGCCAACTGAGCCAGAGCAGTAGGAGAAACAAGGCAAGCTGAGAACCGTAAATTAGTATGATCGTTATAATTGTACCCATAAGAACCCCCGGCTTAACTGATAGGTCGGGTTCTTACAACAGTACCGTAAGCGACGATCTCGCTCATGTTATTGCCGATATCCCCGCTATCGAAGCGCATCATAACAATGGCGTCTCCGCCCATGGTATGAGCATTTTGTACCATCCGATCGATGGCCTGCCGACGTGCATCCTCAATCATCTGTGTGTACTGCTTGACTTCGCCGCCAACCAAACCCTTCAGGGAAGCCATGATGTCTCCGCCGATCCCCCTTGCACGTACGACTACGCCGAAAGTGGTCCCGAGTACCTCAACAACTTCATGGTTATTTATGTTCTCTGTTGTAGTAATGATCATCCACGTTCACTCCTTTAATCTGATACCTTATTTTACGGATAAGCAGGAAAAAGGATTCAACAATTTATAATTTGTAGTTTATGTCGAAGGTTGGCAAAGTAAGTAAAATTATTATCTGGTCCTAGCAGGAAAAAAGACATAGATGTTGAATTATTTAGCATGAAACCATCTTCATATTTTTTGGATAACCCGGGGGTCAGATGGCTTTATGCGTACAAGAGTAGAGGAAAAAAGAACGATCAATGCGGCCCTATGGGGAATGCTGATTTTTGTCGCAGTCCAATTTTCGGAGTCCATTTTTTATTTTCAAGGACTGGGTACAAATGCATTCAAAACCATCTATGTTTTGCTAGGTAGCTGCTGTTTGGCCGTGAGCTTCGCTATCTTTGCCCAGGGCTGGCTTCTGTTCTCACACAAGCTGTCCCGCTACAGACTGTATACGGCAGCTTTGTTTTTATGTGTGGCGGTATTTGATATGCTGCATACCATAAGCCTGATGGACGTGCCATTTTTCGGATATGTTATGACTCAGGGCGACGCTTTATGGATGCTTGTTCTATCGAAGCTGTTCCTGACGACAGGAATATTGTGTATTTATACGTTAAAGGATTTAATGGTATCCGTTGCCCATAAAAGGATCGTTTTCATCGTATCTGGCGTCATCGCTTTATCCGCAGCTGCCGCATTTTCGCTGGTGCGACATATATTGCCTTCGCTCACGAGCCATGGACAGATCAATTCTCTTATGAAGCTGACCGCAATAGGCATAATGGCCATTGGCCTGAGTGGCATAGCTTTAATTGTCTACCGCGGTAGAAAGGAGAGGGCTCCTTCGCTCCTGATCATTATCCGGGCAATGATTTACACCGTCATTGGTCAAGGACTGATCTTGTATGCAGACAGCATCTACGATATCGATTATTTGCTGGGTAATTTGTCCTGTGCACTGTCTTATTACTTGATGCTAAAAGGCGTGTATCGGCTGACGATTGAAGACCCTTTCCGCGAGCAGCAGCGAATTGAGGCCAAGATGAACTACCTGGCTTTTCATGATGATATGACGGGACTTCCGAACAAGCGCCGTCTGACCCAAAGACTGGATAAGCTAATGCAAAGGCAGGACATCGGCAAGACTGGGGTCGTCGTGTTTAACATTAATCGCTTTAAAAATATCAATGATTCACTTGGACACCAAGCAGGCGACCAGCTACTGCAGCTGGTGGGAGAACGTTTGAAGCGGAATTCCCTTCCTCATGAGGAAGTATTCAGCATGGGCGGCGATGAGTTTGCTCTCATTATGCCTTCGCTTCCCGACGCGGAAGCGGCAATGAATAGGAGCAGAATTCTGATGCAGCTGTTCGATAAGCCTATTATGATCGAAGATTACGACTATCACATCACGTTATGCGCAGGCATAGCGATTTTCCCGGAGGATGGAGATACGGCGGAGCAGCTGGTTCAGCATGCAGATACAGCGGTTCATCAAGCTAAGGATTACGGCATGGATGTGCGGCATTTTGTTCCGGCGATGCTGCGAAAGGCCAAGGAAAGATTGAAGTTGGAAAATGACTTGCGCAAAGCGATAGAACGTAATGAATTTTATCTGGAGTATCAGCCGCTGGTTCATCTGGAAACGACCGAAACTGTAGGGATGGAAGCGTTGCTCCGGTGGGAGCATCCGAAACGTGGCAACGTTCCGCCACTGGAGTTCATTCCGCTGGCAGAAGAGAGCGGCCTGATCGTCCCGCTGGGAGAGTGGGTGCTCCGAACGGCCTGCTTGCAAAATAAACAATGGCAGGACGCGGGATACAAGCCTATTTGTGTATCCATCAACCTGTCCATGCGCCAATTTCTCCAGACACGGCTGGCGGATCAGATTGATCAGATCCTTAAAGAAATCGGCCTGGATCCCAAGTACGTCGAGCTTGAAATTACCGAAAGCATGACCTTTGACAAGGAGACGGCTTTTGAGCAGCTACGGCGGTTGAAAGAGCTGGGAGTTTCCATCAGCATTGATGATTTTGGAACTGGCTACAGTTCTCTACACTATCTAAAAAATATGCCGATCGATCGGCTTAAAATCGATCGTTCCTTTGTTAATGAAGTGATGAGTGACCATAACGACGCAGCTATCGTATCCACGATCGCTTCGATGGCTCATCATTTGCAGCTAAAGGTAACGGCCGAGGGAGTGGAAAACGAAGAGCAGCTGCATTTCCTAAGAGAGCAGCGCTGTCATGAGGGGCAGGGGTACTTCTTTAGCAAACCGATCCTGCCGGCGGATTTCGAGAAGACATTTTTGATCCAATAGCCAGGTAATGATGCGCCCAAGAATAAAAAAAGAGTTGCATATCCCGCGTACTCATGGTATATTATTACTTGTCTTCGCTAGTCTGAAGATGTGAGTATCAGCGGGACGTAGCTCAGCTTGGTAGAGCACCTGGTTTGGGACCAGGGGGTCGCATGTTCAAATCGTGTCGTCCCGATCTTCGTTTTGCGGGTGTAGTTCAATGGTAGAACTCCAGCCTTCCAAGCTGGTAGCGTGGGTTCGATTCCCATCACCCGCTTCGTTATATGAATCACCTGAAACTCTTGTGCGACAAGGGTTTTTTTATGTTCAATTTAAAAGATTCCCGTAGAAAACTCTAATGAAACTACAGAGCGCTATTGCCGCAAAAACAAGAGCAAATTAAATCTAGCGAAACTACAGATCGTTATTTAGGATAAAACCAGCTTAGACGGCACTTATTTAGCTTAATAGCGATACCCAGTTTCGTTTAGAATTTCGAAAAGCCATCTTTGTTGCAAATAGCGATGTCATGTTTCGTTAGAGAATCACCCGACAGCCTTCATCTTGAAAATCATTTGTTCAACTTATATAAATAAAATAAAAAGGAACTGCCTTATCTTAACGATGAGCAGTTTCTTTTACTTTTTTATTGTCTGAGCTAATTTGATCATCGTTTCTTTCGTTAATTTATGACTGTCCATATTAAAATAAATCCCATGATCTATCCAATAAAGTGCACCACCTTTTGTTTCATCAACATAAGGATAGTAATGATATGTAATGCTATTTAAAGTGTAAGTACTTGCGGTTGGAGGACTCTTAGAACTATCCATTTTTTTGTCGTCACTATTCTGTTCAACAAGACCTAAGATAAAATCATCGTCTGAAGAAAAATAACTGATAATATAGAATGTTTTATTAGTTTTTGTAACAGCCCTCCAGGTTTTGGGGACTTCAGGATATATGGGCTTGAATTTCACTTGAGTTTCGTGCAAGATTTCTTCTGAAACCTGTGGAGCCGCGGCGGTGCTTATATTTCCAGACAGAGCAAACAACAAGAGGAACAGAATATATTTTTTCACTTTAGCATCACCTCATCGATTGAATGTGATAGTTATTGGATTAATGATTACTAATTATTCATAAGTTGCGCTACGACGACTAGGATTGGATAAGATTTGAGGACATTCTTGGTGCGCAATTCAAAATGAAAAGACTCCGTCGGGTGATAACCGACAGAGCCTATATTTTTTTATAGGAAGATGTGTTTCTGTTTTGTTGTTTTGAGCGGTGCGTGGGTGCGACCTTCCAGAATACCTACTTAACCCAACCGCTGCGGATAGCTAGGACCACGGCTTGCGTCCGGTCTTCAGCGCCTATTTTTTGCAAAATGCGGTGAACATGGGTTTTGACGGTGCTTTCGCTGATATGTAGTTTAGCGGCAATGTCCTCATTTTTGAGACCGAAAGCCATCTCTTGGAGCACTTCGAGCTCCCGATCGGTCAAAGGATCCGGCAGATTGGCAGGGTTGTTCTGCGGCATTTTTTGTGGTGCTGACTGATACAGCGCTTCTGAAATCATCTTCGCCGCAGCAGTGGTGTGGTAAATGGCTTCCCCGCGTCTTGCTGCCCGGATCGAGCTCAAGAGTTCTTCTGGTTCAGCATCCTTCAGTAGATATCCGACGGCGCCGGCACGAATGCCTTCATACACATATTCCTCCAGATCGAAGGTGGTCAGAATGATCACTTTGCAATCCGGCAACAGCCGCTTAAGCTCGCGGGTAGCATCAATACCGTCGAGCTCGGGCATTTGCACATCCATGAGCACAATATGAGGACGCTCCTTGAGAGCTAATGTGACGGCGTCATGACCGTTGCCGACTTCCCCGCACCATTCCATATCCTTTTGAACCTTAATAATAAACCCGAGTCCATTACGGATCAGGGGCTGATCATCCGCGATCATGACGCGAATCCGTTCAGGTTGCATAAATGTTTAGCCACCTCATTTTTTTGTGCTTGAAGGTCGTGGGAGTTGTACCGTAAGTTCCAAACCCTGGGGGTGAACAGGCCGAATGGACATAGAGCCTCCGGCTTTTTCGCATCTACCCTTCATGGTGGTAAGTCCGAAGCCGGGTGTAATGGGAGCTTGAGCTTGACCGTTATCCCGAATAATCATGATGATATTCTCCTGTTGCTCGGTGAGGTTGACACTGGCGCTTGTGGCCTCTGCATGACGCAAAATATTGGTCAAGGCCTCCTGCAGGATCCGATACAGTACATAGATGTGTTCGGGTGCGATTTTTTCAAGATCATCAGCGGAAAAAGAAACCGAAAGCCCGTTTTGTTCGCTGAAGATTTGCGTCAGCTTCCGCAGTTCATGAAGGCTGGAGTCCTGGTGGGAAAGCCCCATCTCGTGTACGACCGACCTGACGTCCTGAAGACAGCCGCGGGTAATTTCGGTTACGTTCCGGAGTGTTGATCTGGCTTCATCAGGAGAAGCCTGAATGATATAGGGCAAAGCTTGCAGCTGTACGATCACGGAGGTCAGTCCATGCCCGACACTGTCATGAATATCCGCAGCGATTCGGCTTCTCTCTTCCATGACTGCGTACCGAAGCGAGCTTTCGGATGCCTTCGCTAGCTCCAGGTGCGCCTGGTGAAGCTGATCATATGCGTTTTCAAGCTGCTGATGGGCGGCTGTCAGCTCTGCAAGATGCCGCTCTTTCATCGTCTGCGTTTCTCTTCTGGCCTTGCTGCCCCATATGATCAGATAAACTGCCGCAAGCCCCAAACATTGAGTCAAGACCGACTCAGGGCTATCCTGCTCGACATAGAACAGGATGCTTGCGGCACTTGCTGCGGTTGCCACGGTATACTCGGCGGAATATACGGTGGGCAGCCTATACGTCACCCATCCGGTCAGAAATAAAATCACAGAATAAATCGTTCCATTTAATCCGAATGCCAGCCAAACAGTAAAGGCGACCATCCCGACGAATGAAGCTGCTGCGAGAATCATCCCGTATCCTTGAATAGTTCTGGGCCACCACAGTAGATATATGCAGAAGATAATTAACAGTGAGCTCGCCAGAACCGTGTGAAGCGGTGCGTGGATTAAGCTTTGGATCATGGAATAGACCAGGAGCAGGCTCAGCAGCATGCTTCTTGGGCGGCGGGGTGCAGATAGGATTTTTTGTTTTTTATCGTCGTGGCCGGTATTCATGGACTTCTCCTTTGTCCCCGGACTTTTGCGAATTAGTTGTTACATGCTGCGCCGGTTCAACAACGCCTGATAGCGCTGATAAATGATGTAGCGGCGTGCACAGACCGAGCCGAGCGGGATGAAAAGCAGGGCATTTGCAAAACTAACGAGGGCATGTGTTTTTCCCCAATACTCGGCAGCAAGTCTAAGCGCTAAAACACCTACAAAAATAAGTATGCTGATGAATGAGCCCTGGACGGAAATACTGCCATCTTGACGAACACGCATTTTTTCCAGTTTACCTCTTATTACGCCAAGCGCCAATCCTAAAATCAAACATAAGGCAAATAAAGCAAATGTCGCGAAACCGGCCGTCTGCCATTGGATAGCAGGGAGTATGATATAGGCCCAGAGAAGCGGCATGATCCACATGGTTCCCGGTTTGACCGTTTTTTCTCGTGCCGATAACCACAGGATTAGGATGAAAATAATGATATAACTTGCATAATTGTTCATTTTGTTTACCACCTTATCATTAGTGTTTAAATACAGAATAGCAATGGCTGGTAAAATACGAGTCCGTCCCGATATTGATTTTCATTTGGCTTAAGTACACCCGGAGATGTACGCCGATTTCAATTCCCGGGCTTCCCATCTCCAGAAAAGTTTGCTAAAATGGCATCAAGCATTACATCCTAATGAAAACGAGGTAACCACACATCCGATGGATACACATGACTGTTCTCTCTAATCTGCATGCCAACATCAAAGTGTTGCAAACAGGCAGTCTCTGCGCGCGTTGCAGGGAAGAGGAATAGGATTGCTATGTCTATTTTGGAGGACTCGTGGGCCTTGATCGTGGATGCGAAAATGCTTTTTTTTGCGTATTCATGTGTTCATTGGCGGAGTACCTTGGGTTTTTGTACCCATAGGTCGTATTGATTCGAGGGTCCGTTTTTTCAGCATAGGCATCATCTCATTTCGATTCCCTGCCGTAGGCATTCTGCCTGCGGTTTTTTCAATTTCTGCTCAAAAGGGTGATGCATATATGATGAATATCGTGAAGGCAAAAAAATTGGCAAAAGAATTTAAGGGGAAAACCATTTTTGAACAGGTGGATTTTGAGATATATGAAGGAGAAAGACTGGCTCTGTTTGGCGCCAATGGGGCAGGAAAAACGACGCTGCTGAAGGTGCTTACCGGGCAGCTGGAGCCTGATGTGGGAACCGTGGAACGCGGCTTGCCGCTAGATCAATGGGGAATGATGAAGCAGAGTTCCGACTCCTTGCTGTCCCTAGCGACGCATGTGGCGGCCGGCTATGACAGCGGAGAGGTGTGGCAAGTCAAACAGAAACTTAATCAGCTGGAAAAAGAGCTTGCGGCCCCCTCAATCGACGATAAGCTGCTTAGTGCGTACGGCCAAACGCTAGAGCGTTATGAACAACTGGATGGTTTCCAATGGGAAATTGAGGTTGAGAAGGTGCTCACCATGCTGAACATCGGGACAGAATTATGGCAGGTTCCGTTCGCCGAACTAAGTGGCGGGCAGAAAACAAGAGTCAGGCTCGCGGCTTTACTCGTCAAACGCCCGTCATTTCTGTTGCTGGATGAGCCGACGAACCATCTCGACGGAGAGAGCATAGTCTGGCTCGAAGAATGGCTGAATGGCTACGAAGGCACCGTGCTTTTTGTTTCTCATGACCGCACCTTCCTGGATCATGTTGCGACAGGGATATGCGAATTGACTGACAGCGGAATGAAGAGATACAAGGGCGGCTATTCGGATTACAAACGGGAGAAGGAGCGGGAACTCAGGGAGCAAGAGGCGCTCTACAAGAAGCAGAAGCAGATGCGGGAAGCGCTGGAGGAGTCGATCCGCAATTACCAGGATTGGTTTCATCGCGCCGAGGGATCTGCCAATAAAAATACCGAAACCAAAGCCGCCACTCCTTATTACAAGGCGAAAGCGAAGAAAAATATATCCAGGTACCATGCCAAACAAAAGGAACTGGAACGGCTTGAAAAGGAAAATGTACAGAAGCCAAAGGACATGGCAAAGGTCAACATGCAGCTGGGAGAAGGAGGTTTTGCGGCCCGAGTCCTTTTACGACTGGAACGGATCTGTTTTGGTTATGAAGAGAAGCAGCTGTTTCAGGAGCTTGATCTGTTGTTGTCCCGCGGTGACCGGCTTGCGGTGAGAGGGCCAAACGGAAGCGGTAAATCCACCCTCCTGAAGCTTGTTCTTGGGGAGCTTGAGGCTGACAGAGGGAATGTATGGTTACATCCGGCCGTGAACGTAGGTTATTTCTCGCAGGAGCTCGAAAGCCTGAAAGAGGAGGAGACATTGCTGGACAGCTTGCTTCATTTGCCTGATATGACGGAGACGCATGCGCGTACGCTTCTGGGCTGTTTCCTTTTCTCAAGGGAAGACGTGTTTAAGCGGATCGGTGACCTGAGCATGGGCGAGAAATGCCGTGCAGCCTTCGTGCAGCTGTATTTCAGCGGCGCTAATTTGCTTGTGCTGGATGAGCCGACGAACTATCTGGACATCCAAACACGCGAGGTCGTGGAGGAAGCGCTGGCCTCATATCCCGGTGCGTTGCTCGTGGTGTCGCATGACCGCATGCTGGTACGCAAGCTCGCAAACCGTCTGCTGACACTTTCTCCTGAAAAAGAGCCAGAACTGTTCGAAGGTTCCGTAGAGGAAGAAGAGGAACGCCTGACAAGGCATGGCGGAGTTCTAAAGGAGGACCCAGAACGGGAGAAGCAGAGGCTCGAACTGGAATGGGAGATTTCAAGGCTATTGGGCATGGAGGATCCAGATGGCAGTCAAGAGCGGATCGCCGAAATCCGTGCGCTTCGGAAGCAGTTGGATAATATGAAAAAGGATCAACATAATAATTAGTGCTTGAAAAAAATCGAAAGTAGCGAAGGGAACGGAATCGATTCCTACGAAGCGGCATCGATCGGAAGAACGATCCGTAACCGCAGCGATCACCTAGCACAGTTTCAAGAACTATTAGACGCAGCTGAGCAACTCGCAGGATGACTTGCCAGGGTCGTCATTTTTACTTATAATAGTTGACAATAGTGTGCAACATGAATATCACATTATATAATGTGTTATTAACAACAATAACAAATGCAATGATGGAGACAAGTACGCAGTGCCACTTTACAGGGAGGAGACGCCGCCGATTGAGAGCGTTTCTACAGTAACAGGCTGCCGAAATTCCCTCCGGAGCAGTTCCCTGAACCTCTGACCGCAATGCAATTGCCGGTTTGACAGTAGGGGATACCGGTCTCGCTTCCGTTACAGCGATCAAAGTGAGAACAAGCATTATTTGCCTGCAGCAAGCGGCAAGTTGTTCTAACAAGGGTGGTACCACGGTCTTTTCGTCCCTTTTCGGGAGAAAAGGCCTTTTTTATTTTCTGCAAAGCTTGGGGCTTGAATGTCCGGGTTAGTCCGTTTCATGCAAGTCCGGAATATGCGGTACGTTTTATTTTAAGAAGGAGGCAGAAAGAGATGAAGGAAAAACTCGAAGCACTGCGGCAGGAAGCCTTGGACCAGCTGCATGGGGTAAAAGGTGTACAGACGCTGAACGACCTGCGCGTCAAATATTTGGGTAAAAAAGGTGCTCTGACTGAAGTTTTGCGGGGAATGGGCTCGCTGAGCGCGGAGGAACGTCCGAAAATCGGCCAGGTGGCAAATGAAGTGCGTGGCGCGATCGAAGCATTGATCGAGTCCAAGCAGGAAGCATTCCAAAAGGCAGAAACCGAAAAACGCCTGCAGGCGGAAAAAATCGACGTTACGCTGCCTGGACGCAAAATGGAGCAAGGCGGCATTCACCCGCTGAACAAGGTGATCGAGGAAATGGAGGAAATTTTCATCGGTATGGGCTATCATATCGCTGAAGGCCCGGAAGTGGAAACGGATTATTACAATTTCGAAGCGCTGAACCTTCCGAAAAACCACCCGGCACGAGACATGCAGGATACGTTTTATATAACGGAAGAAATTTTGATGCGGACGCAAACTTCTCCGATGCAAATCCGCACCATGGAAAAAATGCAGGGCGAAGTGCCCGTCAAAATCATCTGCCCAGGTAAGGTATACCGCCGCGATGATGATGACGCTACGCACTCCTTCCAGTTCAACCAAATTGAAGGTTTGGTCATCGGCGAAAATATCCGCATGAGTGATCTGAAAGGTACGCTGCTTCAGTTCATGCAGGAAATGTTCGGTCCGAGCACTCAAATTCGTCTTCGTCCAAGTTTCTTCCCGTTCACGGAGCCAAGTGCGGAAGTAGATGTTACCTGTGTCAAATGTGGCGGCGATGGCTGCCGGATATGCAAGCATACGGGATGGCTGGAAATCTTGGGCTGCGGCATGGTGCATCCGAAAGTGCTTGAAATGGGCGGTTATGATCCGGAGAAATACAGCGGCTTTGCATTCGGCATGGGTGTGGAGCGGATCGCAATTTTGAAATACGGCATTGACGACATTCGTCATTTCTATAGCAGTGACATGGCATTTTTGAAGCAGTTTGCCCGCAAGTAAGACGATAGGTGGCAAGTAAGCGAATAAGGAAAGAAGGAAGGGATCGGCATGAAAGTATCAACGGAATGGTTAGCGGATTATGTATCGCTTGAAAATGTGGCGGCCGAGGAGCTTGCTGAGAAAATTACGCGTGCTGGAATCGAAATCGATGAGATTGAAAACCGCGACAAAGGGGTCACGAAAGTCGTTGTCGGCTACGTGAAGAGCAAGGAAAAGCATCCGGATGCAGATAAGCTGAATGTGTGCATCGTTGATGCCGGACAAGAGGAAGAACTTCAAATCGTATGCGGTGCTAAAAACGTCGATGCCGGCCAAAAGGTGCCAGTGGCGCTTGTAGGTGCGAAGCTTCCGGGAGGATTGGAAATCAAAAAAGCCAAGCTCCGCGGTGTTGCTTCCCAAGGGATGATTTGCTCGGCCAAAGAGTTGGGCTTAAACGATAAGCTGCTGCCGAAAGAACAGCAGGAAGGCATTCTGGTGCTGCCGGAATCTTTGCAGATTGGAACGCCGATCGGTCAAGTGCTGGGTCTGGATGATCAGGTGCTGGAATTTGATCTGACGCCGAACCGTTCTGATTGTTTGAGCATGACTGGCGCGGCTTA
Source organism: Paenibacillus sp. (assembly GCA_031254035.1). Lineage (GTDB taxonomy): Bacteria > Bacillota > Bacilli > Paenibacillales > Paenibacillaceae > Paenibacillus_AQ. The sequence goes on along the minus strand of JAIRVF010000065.1, from coordinate 82,026 downwards.
TGAAGTTGGGGCCATTCTCGGCCGTGACGTTAAACTGCCGAACCCCGAGAAGGAACTGGTGGAAGTTAGTGATGCCGCAGATAGCCATATTTCTGTGAAGATCAGCTCTCCGGAGCAATGCAGCCATTATGCTGCGAGATATATTACCGGTGTGAAGATCGGTCCTTCGCCGCAGTGGATGCAGAATCGTCTGATGGCTGCAGGCGTGCGCCCAATCGGCAACATCGTCGACATTACCAACTATGTCATGTTGGAGTATGGCCAGCCGCTGCACGCATTTGATGCAGATCAGCTTACGAATGGCGCTATTGACGTTCGTCTTGCCAGGGAAGGCGAAACTCTTGTGACGCTGGATGGACAGGAACGCAAGCTGGAGCCGCATATGCTGCTGATCACCGATGGCGTGAAGCCGGTTGCGCTTGCTGGCGTGATGGGTGGACTCAACTCCGAAGTGACGGACGGCACGGTAAATATTTTGCTGGAATCCGCCAAATTTGACGGAGGTACTGTACGTAAAACTTCAAGACAGCTGGGGCTTCGCTCTGAAGCGAGCCTGCGCTTTGAGAAAGAAGTGGATCCGGGTGCCGTCATCCCTGCACTGAACCGTGCGGCCGAACTGATTTCCCGTTATGCAGAAGGAGCGGTTCACAAGGGGATCGTGGAAGCCGGAACTGCTGAAACGGAAGACAAGGTGATTGTGCTTTCTTTTGATAAGCTGAACCGTTTCCTTGGTACGGATCTTTCGATGCTTGAAGTGAAGACGATATTCAGCCGTCTGCGTTTCAGCTGTGCGGATACTGCGCAGGGTATTTTAGAAGTTAAGGTGCCTTCGCGCCGCGGCGATATTACCAGAGACGTGGATCTTATCGAAGAGATCGCCCGTTTATACGGATACGACAACATTCCGACGACTGCGATCGAAGGGCCAACGACGCCGGGGGCGTACACGAAGTCGCAGGCTTTGCGCCGTGACTTCCGGAAATTATTCACGCATGGCGGATGGCAGGAAGTCATTGGCTACTCCTTTACGCATCCTGATGAGACCACTCTATTCCCGGCACTAACCGAAGGAGCGCATGCAGTCAAACTCGCGATGCCGATGAGCGAGGAGCGCAGTGTACTGCGTACGAGCATCATTCCTCAGCTGCTTGATGTTGTTGCTTATAATGCTAACCGCAAGCAAAATGATCTTGCCGTGTTCGAGATCGGAAATGTATTCTACAGCCAAGAGGAGCAGCCGACGGCCCAGCCGCAAGAAATTCCGGTGCTGACGCTGCTGCTGTGCGGAAACCGTGGACAAAAGCAATGGAATCAAACACCTGAGCCAGTCGATTTCTTCGACTTGAAGGGGGCCCTTGAGACATTGTTTGAATATCTTGGACTGCAAGACTCGATCAGCTATGTGGCGAACCAGCCGCAAGGCTTCCATCCGGGACGTTCGGCTTCCGTATACTTGACCCGCGAGGGCGGCGAACGGCAGCTCCTTGGCACGTTGGGACAAGTGCATCCGCAGCTTCAACAGGACCGCGGTCTTGCCGATGTTTACACAGCAGAAATTTTGCTTCAGCCGCTTTATGATCATGCGAGTGAAGAGATCAAATACCGTGAACTTCCGCGTTTCCCAGCTTCTGAGCGTGATATCGCGGTAGTTGTAGACGACAGCGTGGAAGTGGGAGCGATGTTGTCCGCTATTCGCGAAGCCGCTGGAGAATTGCTGCAGTCTGTACAAGTATTTGATGTGTTCACGGGCAGCAAGTTAGGCGAAGGTAAGAAGAGCGTTGCGATTTCCATGGTATATCGTCATAGCGAGCGCACGTTGACGGATGAAGAGGTTTCATCTGCTCACGCAGCCGTTGTGAGCCGACTTGAGCAAACTTTTCATGCAGAATTGAGAAAATAGCAGGAATTAAATGAAGCTGCATCGAATCCATGTACATACAGATTCGATGTGGCTTTTTTTTGCTAAAGGTAACCAGACATCTTAGAATCAACACACATATGAAGGAGGGCACAACTGTGACTACACCTGAGCGTACACGCGTCACCGTGGATATTTACGGGACTTCTTATAAATTGGTAGGCAGCAGTGCCGACTATATGAAAAAGGTTGCTGCCTATGTGGATGAACGCATGATTTCCATCTCAAAGAGCCATTCCAGGCTTGATGTAATGAAGCTTGCCGTTTTAACTGCCGTACATATGGCTGAGGAAGCAGTCCATCTTAAGGATGCTCAAGCCCAAGTCAAAATGTTGACCGGCGAAAGAAGCGAGTTGCGGAGTGAGCTTTCGAAACTTCAGGCTACGCACGCGGAACAGCAGGAGAAGGTTACGAAGCTCCAGGAAGAGCATCTTGCAGGGACCAAAGAGAAGGATGAGCTTCGGAAACAGTGGGAAGCCGAGAAAACGGGGCTTCTGAAGCAGTTGGAGGAAACGAAAGCTTCGCATACGGCAGAGCTTCAGAGAACGCAAAAATCGATGGGGAAGGAGCTTGAACAAGCCCGCGCCTTATTGAAGAAGGAAAAGGAAGCCAAAGAGTCTCTGCAGCGGAAGGAGAAGCAGGCCGCCGAGCAGCTGCTGCGTGAGAAGCAGTCGCTTGAATCGCGGCATAAAAATGCTTTACAGGAGCTTGAATCGCGGAACAAAGTTGCCATACAGGAGCTGGAACGAAGCCATGCGGTGGCGCTTCAGTCAGTGCAGCAGAAACACCAGGAGCTTCTGAAAAGCACGGATGAGAAGAATCAAGCCATGCTTAGGGAATCCCAGGTAAAATACGAAACTTCCCAGCAGGAAACGGAGCAGAAACATAAGGAAGGCGTCGATGCATTAAACAAGCAACTGTACGAATTGCGCAGTGGTAGCTCCCAGTTGCAAGGGAAGATTCGTGGTTTGCAAGAGGAGCTCCAACTGGCGACAAATGCTCATACCAAACTTCAGGAGCAGCATCAGGCTGCACTGAAGAAAGAAGAAGTTTCCCAGACGGAATTGAAGACGCTCAGGGAGCAGCAGAATCGTCTGAACGTGCAGATCAATCATCTCAAAGAGGAAGCGGCCCATGCGGAGGAGGAACAGCGCCGGATGCAGAAGCTGCTTGAGGAGTATGGGGATTCTTCACAGAAGCAGAAGGCGGAGATTGAGAAGCTCACCTCGGAGGCTGCTTCTTGGCAAAGTCAGGTGGATAAACAAAAGGAAGAAATCAGCGAGCTGGAGCTGCGCGTTCTGGAAGCAGGGGAGCAGAACGATACGCTTGAAACCGGCATGAAGGCGCTTCATGATGAGCTGAGCGTATTGAAGGAGCAGGCGGAGAAAGAATCCCGGAAAACCGCTTCCCTACTACAAATATCCGAAGAGCAGCAGCACAAGCTGGAGGAGCAGCAGCAGTTGATTGATTCACAACTCAAGAAAATAGAAGTTCTGGATGAAACGTTGCAGCTTCAAGAACTTTCCATTGAAGAACAGAAGGAGCAGCTTGTAGCCAAGGAACAGCAGCTGCAGGATTTACAGGCCAAGCTCGAGTCTGGCGAGGCGCGGATCGGGGAGCTTAAGCGATCCATGCAAGAGAAGGAAAACCATCAAAAGCAGCTTCAGCTGTCTGTGGAAGAAAAGGAAGAGCAGTATCGGAAGCTGCAGCGGCAATATGGAGAAGCACTTCAACAGCATGAGGTGTTGAAGGATCAATATGACCAGCATGTACAAGAATATGAGGAACTTTTGAACAAGATCGCCGAAAGCAGCCGGAAAGTCGAGCAGCTTGGCGAAGTGCTCGCGAAGCGTGAGCTGGCTTGCGAGGAAGCCGAGCGGCAGGCCAAGGAATCCGGGCAGAGATATGGCGACATCGAGCGGCTATATCAGGAGCACTTGCAACAATACGACAATTTGAAGCAGCAATATCAAGGCTTGCAAAAGCAATATGATGAACTTCAGCAGAAAGGCAGCGAAATGAAGCGCCAGCAGGAGGATACCGAAATCGAGTATCTGATGGTGCTTGAGGAAAAAGATCAGGCGCTGCAGAAGGTGCAAGAACTGACTCGTATGCTGGATGACGCCGCAACCAGGGAAAACGAACAGCGTGAGTTCATGCAAAGCAGCGAGCTTGCGCTGCAGGCCTATCAGGAAAAGCTGGAGGAAATGACGAGCCACCAGCAGAATTGGAACAGCAAAGAGCAGGAGCTTCAGAATGAGCTTCAGGAATGGAAGCGCCAAATCGCAGCAAGCGACGAACAGCTGGGGAAGCTGCAGGGCGAAAAGGAGAGCGCGGCCGCCCAATTAAGGGAGGTTGGCGATGACTTCGAGTTGATGGCCAACCAGCACCGACTGCTTCAGGCGGAGCTTGAGCTTCAGAAGGAAAATACGGAAAAGCTCAGGGAAGAGCATAGCCAGCTTGAGGACGAGTATGCCAAGCTTCAAAACGAATATAATGAATGGATCGAATTGATTGAACAGGATCAAAACTGATTGCTGTAGAACAGAATAAAATCCCCCCACGGGCTACCCAGCAGGACTCATGATAACGTTTCTGCAGGGTCACCCGTGGGGGGATTGCTTGTGTGGTTTATTCGTCTACAATCACTTTGGCGAGCATGTTCGAATGTCCCGCACCGCACATAACGGAGCAAGATATTTCAAAAGTTCCAGCTTTGTCCGGAGTCACCACTTGGGATTTTTGATTGTTGTCCAGATTCAATTCAAGGCCTGGGATCAATACGCCGTGAATTCCATCTTCATTTTTGAGCGTGATTTTGATGGGAACCCCTTTTTTAAGATGATATTCTTGTTTATCAAAAGCAAAGTTCTTCGCTTTAATAATCAGTTCCTCGCTAGGGGTAACGCCTGTGTCGCTGACACCGCTGCTTGCAGTTGAAACATCATTTTTTCCTCCTCCACAAGCGGAAAGCACCAGGAGAAGCATACAGGAAAGAGCAAAAGCTATGGCCTTTTTCAATGTAATCCTCCTCAAACGTAAATTTTTTGTGACAATTCTAGTAGTCATCATAACCCAAAAATGGAAGGGTAGCGCATTCCTGTTTTGAATAATTGGTGAACTCATTGCATTAGTCAATCCATTACACCCAGGAAGTGATGTGTTTATTTTTCCATTCAGATATAATATTAATCATAATTTATATTATTTTTTTTGTATTGCAAGATTATTCTTTCCTAGAGTAGGGGATTGACTTTTTAATGGACAGGGAAAATGTTATTTTGGAGGACCGGTGGCATCGTAAAATTCTTAATGCCTTCTGGATCGTCATGCTGATGTTTCTCGCGGCACAAACTGTTTTTTTACTGTCAGGCGAAGTCCTTCCGGGTTCGTCGGGAAAGGATGCGGGCTCTTGGGTCCGAACGGCAGGCTCGAACGGTTTAATGTTGCTGCTGCTCGTTATAACCGAATTATGGCTGAGATATTGGCCAAAGCATCATAAAAAAGCCATTGCGGGCTGCGCTTTTTTATGGTCCTGTATATTTTATATTATTATCGAACCGACGGCGGATGGCGCGCAGATGGCCTTGTTGCTTCCCGTTTTGATATCCATAGTTTATTTCGACTGCAGGATGCTCTATGGGTTTGGCTTATTTACGATGCTGGCGTACATACCGATCTACTTTTTGATTGAACGCTCGCTCTATCATAAGCCAATACAAGAATTCATCCAGACCGAAAGCGTGTTTGCGGTCAGCCTGATGATCGGAAACGTGATTTTGTTTAGAGTTAAGGAATTTTACAGATACTTGAGAACGGTGATGAACTCCGAACAGCAGCTGCTCGTTGAGAAAACCATTTCGGACAAGCTGCTCAAAATGGATGCCTTGACGGGGCTTTATAACCATAAGACATTTCATGAATATTTGGACGCTCTGCTGGAACATACAGAAAAATACCATTTGCCGCTGCAGCTAGCGATTATCGATATCGACGGATTTAAAAAAGTCAATGACTCGTACGGACATTGGGTAGGCGATCTTGTGCTCAAACAAGTGGCCTCAACGATCACTGCGATTATGATGCCCAATGATTTCGCCGCGCGGTATGGCGGGGAAGAATTTGCGGTTATTTTCGCGGACAAAAGCTTGGCGGAAGCTCAATCGATTACGGAAGAACTGCGGAGAGGCATATCCATCGTTGAGTATTCAAATATGAAAGGCCGACCGGTAACGGTAAGCATCGGCTTATGTGACTATCAGCCGGGAGATGATAAAGAGTCTTTGTTCCGGAAAGCAGACAGCGCTCTTTATTATGCGAAACGGACCGGTAAAAATAAAGTGGTGACGGCTAACGACGCGATTTTGAAAGACTCACTTGAAAGCAAGGTTGCTTCCATCTGATCCATCATAGGCAGCGACAAATACCCCCTGTTCCGTGGGAATAGGGGGTATTTCATCTGTAAGAGTTATCTACGGTGTTCTTTGCCTGCGTCGAATGGCGTCGCTACCGGAATGAACAGGTCGATGATCCCGATGACGAGAGCGGCAAGCACCGCACCAAGGATGGTGACGCTAACCCCACCAACAATAAATTGGGCGATGTATATGACCAGCGCGCTGATCAAGAAACCGACGATGCCCCGACCGAACGGCGTGACTCTCTTGCCGAAGATTCCTTCGATAGCCCAGCCAAACAAAGCGATGACCAGAGCCAATAATAGAGCGCTCCAGAACCCACCGACGGAGAACTGCGGAACGATCCAGCCGACAACCATAAGCACAATCGCGGAAACGATAAATCGTACGACATGACCCAGAAAATGCATGCCATTGGCCTCCTTTGGGTGAAAGATACGTTGATGAATCATTTCATAATTCGTTAGTTCATTGATTATGAAATGGATTCTGTATGCAACGTTTATTGTATTCAATTTATGAAATGTTATGTATTAGACTTTGGCGGATTTAGTGGAAAATTGTTATAGTTGTTTTCGCAAATAGCGAAGCCTCGGCGATTTCGTATATAATAAAAGTAATGTATGAGAGGAGTAGTGGAATTCTTGGACGACAAAATTTTGCATACGCTGGAATACCGCAAGATTTTAAATAAATGTGTCAGCTACGCCCAAACCTCCATGGGAAAGCAAATCACGGAAAACTTGCAGCCGGAAACCGATCTTGAATTGGTAAAAAGACTGCTTCAGGCAACCGATGAAGCGTATACTGTGGACCGGCTAAAGGGAGTGCCTTCTTTTGGAGGGATCAGCGATGTGTCAGCTGCCCTGAAACGCGCGAAAATTGGCGGCACGCTGAACCCACATGAATTGCTCGCTATTGGTAACACAGTGTACGGGTCAAGACGCATCAAACGTTTTATTTCCCAAATGAATGAAGATGAGCCGTTGCAGCTGCTGATGGGTATCAGCGAAAATATATCCGAACAGAAATCGCTTGAGGATTCCATTAAGTTTTGCATCTCGGAAGAAGCGGAAGTTATGGACTCCGCGAGCCCTGGACTTGCGCAAATCCGAAGAGAGCTCCGTGGAGGAGAAGCGCGCATTCGCGAAAAGTTGGATAATATGATCCGTTCATCCTCCGTAGCCAAGATGCTTCAAGATCAATTGGTTACGATCCGAGGGGATCGGTTCGTCATTCCCGTGAAAGCGGAATACCGTTCGTATTTCGGGGGCATTGTGCATGATCAGTCCGGCTCCGGCGCAACTTTGTTCATCGAGCCTGAATCGATTGTGGCGATGAACAACAAGCTGCGCGAGACGCGTATGAAGGAAGAACGCGAAATTGAAATTATTTTGCAGAAGCTGACAGCTCTCGTTGGGGACCAGGCCGATTTGATGCTGTATGATCTGGACTTGGTGGGACAGCTTGACTTTATTTTCGCCAAAGCCCGCTTGGCTCATGTGATGAAGGCGTCGATGCCGAAAATGAATGACCGGGGTTTCCTCAAGCTTCGTAAAGGCCGACATCCTCTTATTGAGATGGACAAGGTGGTTCCGATCGATGTGGAGCTCGGCAATTCCTCTACTTCGATTATCGTCACGGGTCCGAATACCGGCGGTAAAACGGTAACGCTGAAAACGATCGGTCTCCTGAGTCTAATGGCGATGTCTGGTTTGTTTGTACCGGCAGAGGAAGGCAGCCAGCTTTGCGTATTTGATGCCATTTATGCCGACATTGGCGATGAGCAGAGCATTGAGCAAAGCCTAAGTACATTCTCCAGTCATATGACCAACATCATCCGCATTTTGAAGAACATGACGCCCAAAAGCCTTGTTCTGCTGGATGAGGTTGGCGCCGGCACCGATCCTGCTGAAGGTTCGGCCCTAGCGATCGCCATTCTGGAGAATATCCATCAAACAGGCTGCCGGATGGTGGCTACGACGCATTATAGCGAATTGAAGGCATATGCATATGAACGGAAGGCTGTTATTAATGCCAGCATGGAATTTGACGTCAATACATTAAGTCCGACGTACCGACTGCTTGTGGGCGTGCCGGGCCGAAGCAACGCGTTTGCGATTGCAGAACGGCTTGGACTGCCGAACAAAATTCTGGAATTCGCGCGCGGAGAAGTAACCGAAGAGGATCAGCGCGTAGAGCATATGATCGCATCGCTTGAAGAAAACCGGCTGGGAGCCGAAGTGGAACGGGAGCAGGCGGAAAAACTCCGCCAGGAAATGGAGCAGCTGCGCAGCCAACACCAGCAGGAGCTTGAAAAACTTGAGCAGCAGCGCGACCGCCTGATCGAAAAGGCGCAGACCGAAGCCCGGGAGGTCATTGCGAAAGCAAGACGCGAGGCGGAGGAAATTATTAGTGATCTGCGTCAACTTGCCAAGGAGGAAGGTGCTTCCGTCAAGGAGCATAAGCTGATAGCAGCCCGGAAGATGCTTGACGAGGCTGAACCACAGCAGCGGCAAAAGACGAAGGCACGCAAAACTAAAGCCCCACGCAAAATTGAAGCAGGCGATGAGGTTATGGTCTACAGCCTGAACCAGAAAGGGCATGTTGTTGAACTGGCAGGTTCGAAAGAAGCAGTCGTTCAGCTCGGAATTATGAAGATGAAGGTTAGATTAGACGATCTGGAGCTCGTCCAATCTCATGAAGCTGCAGCCAAGCAGGCACAACGGCAGGCGACGACGGTAAAACGGACGCGCGATGAGAATATCCGGAGCGAGCTGGATTTGCGCGGTGCCAATCTGGAGGAGGCACTGATTGAAGTTGATCGCTTCATTGACGAAGCATTCCTCGGCAATTTGGGTCAGGTTTATTTGATTCATGGCAAAGGAACTGGTATCCTGCGGAAGGGTATTACAGATTACCTGCACAAACATAAGCATATCAAAAGTTTCCGTCTAGGCAATTACGGCGAGGGCGGAACTGGCGTTACGGTAGCAGAGCTGAAATAACCAGCGGGATATGCCCATAGGCAGATTTGAAGGAGGCAGGAAAATGAAAAATTGGGTTGATCAGTTATTGTCCCACCCGCTGGGCATGCTGGTCGGATATTTTTCGGTAGCTATAGTAGGCTTGATTGTATTTTTGTACCTGTTTGAGCTGGTAGCCAGATATAATTTCTGGAAAGAGATCGGACGTGGAAATGTCGCGGCTTCGCTGGCAACCGGCGGTAAAATTTTCGCTATTTGCAATGTGTTAAGATATAGCATCGAGGCGAAAACCTCCATTTACGACACGATGAAATGGGCAACTTTCGGTTTTATTTTGTTGTTTGCAGCTTATGTACTATTTGAGTTTTTAACACCCGGATTTTCGGTCGATGAGGAAATAAAGAAAGACAACCGCGCGATTGGGGTCATTTCGCTGTTGCTTTCGGTTTCGTTGTCTTATGTGATAGGAGCTTGCATTTTCTAACAGTTTTTTTCTGGGAGGAAAACATGAAATATCTGCCTAGAGTTTTATTTTTGGTCGCCGTTATATTTTTTACGGTTGGCGTCTTTTATTTGATGAAACATTGAGGAGATGAATGGCAATGGAACATACCGTTTGCCCGTGGTGCCAGACTGAAATCGTCTGGGATGAAGAAATTGGACCTGAAGAAACCTGTCCTTATTGTCAGAATGAGCTGAAGGGATATCGTTCGTTGAATATACAGCTTGGCGATGAAGAGGATGCAGGAGACGAAGAGGATTGGGAAGATGCGGAAGATGCAGCCGATGCCGATGATGAAGCTGGCGAATCATTTTGGGCTCAGGAAGATATGAGTCATCCACTTCCTCCTTCCATCCGCACATTGGATAAATTCGAGGAAAGCCATGACCTGATGAATTATGAAGAGAGCGTGGAAAAGATTTTGGATGAACAGGAAGAAGTGCCGGAATGTCCAAAATGCCGCGATTACATGGTTCTGGCTGGAACCCAGGAAGTTACTGAACAGGGCTTTATTCCGGCGAAGTTTAGTAGCCTTAAAGGGCCGGTCATTCAGCCGCCTTTCCGGTTAAATATGTATATTTGCACAGGCTGCTTTCATGTGGAATCCAATTTGACTGAGGAAGATCGCCTGCGCATGGTGGATCATCTGAGCCAAAACAAGGCCTAAAAGACGCTTCGGCGTCTTTTTTCACATATCAGAAAGTATAATTTTTGCAATGAATTCCTTTCCTTTGGGGCATGTTAAGACGGAGCGCATGTCCGGTATAAAAGGGGGGACTTATCTGAAAACGACGGCACATTTGGATCGCCAATCACAACTTTTGCTGGCCGTTAATGGGTTGTTCGTTCTGGCGGGGGCCCTGTCCGGTACCTTTTTGCATGTATACTTATGGAAAAGCAAACAGGACTACGCCATGATCGCCTGGTTTTCCGTCGCCCAGCAAATCGCTGTTGGCCTCTCCTTTTGGATCGGCGGCAAGTGGGTGAAACAATACAACAAAATGAATGCTTTGCGAGCAGGCGTGGTCCTAACAGGTGTGTTTTATCTCCTGGTTTTATGGGTCAGCTCGAATATTGTTCATTGGATTTGGCCGCTGGGTCTGCTGCTTGGACTGGCGATTGGCTTGTTCTGGCTTGCATTTAACGTTGTTTATTTCGAAGTGACGGACCGGAAAAATCGGGATCTGTTTAACGGCTGGGTGGGACTGTTGAGTTCGTTTACCGGTATCATAGGGCCCTGGTTTTCAGGGCTGCTCATTACCTGGCTAAAGGGTGATAAGGGGTATCGGGTTGTTTTTACCATCTCGCTTGTCATTTACGCGCTTTGCGTCGTATTCAGCTTTTTTCTCAAAAAAAGAAAAAGTAGCGGCGCTTATCACTGGATGGAGCCTATAACGCAGCTGCGGAGCAAAGGAAGTCCATGGCGGCTTATGACCCCCGGATTGATCACGCAGGGAGTACGCGAAGGCGTGTTTGCTTTCCTGATCGGTTTGCTGGTTTTTGTTGCGACAAAACAGGAAGCCAAGCTGGGACAATTTACGTTGATTACATCCGCGATATCGTTACTGACATACTGGCTTGCAGGAAAATGGTATAAACCAAGGTTCAGAAATGCGGGCATGTTTGCCGGAGCACTGCTGTTATGGATTGTGATCATCCCTTTACTGTGGAACACAGGTTATGGAACCTTTCTGATCTTTGGGATTGGAACTGCGGTGTTTATGCCGCTGTATATTTTGCCGATGACTTCCTCTGGTTTCGATATAATGGGAACCAATCCTGAAACGGTGGAAAAGCGGGTCGAGCTGGTCGTCCTGCGTGAGCTTAGCCTGATGGTAGGACGCTTTGTAGGCACCCTTATTTTTATTATTGTACTCAGTATAAGTAAAACGCCTATGACCATTACCATCCTAATGCTGGCTCTTGGGGCAGCGCCGATTGCCGGTTGGATGTTTGTCCGAAAATTACTGAAGACCGAGTAATCGGCATAATACGCGATATATTAATCGGAAGCTTCAAAATTTAACGCATAAAAAACCATGAAGAAGAATGCATGAACCCTCAGGGTACGCTTTAAGCGACTCTGGGGGTTTTTTGACGTTAGGGTTTTGAACAACCTCTATGTTTTAAGGTTTATGTAAGGTTGGGATTAAAATGCTGTAAGGTACGCCCGTTATCATAACATTATGTTCGTTAACTTGTGTATGTAAGGAGACTGACCTAATGAAAACTATTTTGCAAGCTGTAGATGTTACTAAAACGTTTGGTATGAAAGGAAATATATATACGGCGCTACAGGATATTAACCTGAATATTCAGGAAGGCGAGTTTGTTGGGATTATGGGTCCATCCGGTGCGGGGAAATCCACGCTATTGAACATTTTCTCCACCATCGATACGCCGACCTCGGGCGAAGTGATCATCGACGGCGAATTGATCGCATGGACGAATGAAGAAAAGCTGTCGGACTTCCGCCGGAACAAGCTTGGGTTCATTTTTCAGGATTATAACTTGCTCGACACGCTTACGGTTAAAGAAAATATATTGCTTCCACTTGCTTTATCCAAAGTGCCTCCCGCAGAGATTGAGAAACGTGTAAACGAAATTGCCGACACATTCGGTATCCGGGAGATTCTGGACAAATATCCCTACCATATTTCCGGGGGACAGAAGCAGCGTACGGCGGCTTCCCGCGCCATTGTAACCAATCCAAGCCTAATTCTGGCGGACGAGCCGACCGGAGCGCTCGATTCCAAGTCGGCGACCAGCCTGCTGGAGAGTCTGAGCCGTCTAAACGAGACCAACCAATCGACCATTATGATGGTAACGCATGATGCGTATGCGGCTAGCTACTGCAATCGTGTCATTTTTATCAAAGATGGAGAGCTATTTACAGAGATTCACAAGATGAACTCAGAGCGGAAAACATTTTTCCAAAGAATTTTGGAGGTTCTCGCAGAGCTCGGAGGTGAGCATCATGACATTGTTTAACATCGCGCGCAAAAACATCAAGAAAAACTTCACGAATTATTTTTTATATTTTGCATCGATGATTTTCAGTATCGTGATCTACTTCACATTTGTTTCTTTGAAATACGATACTACGATCCAATCGGCTTCCGACGGTTCACCAAAAATCAGTTCGGTCTTCAGCGGGGCGTCGGTTGCGCTCATGATTTTTGTGGCCATTTTTATATGGTATTCGAATTCATTTTTCACCAGAAAACGCAAAAAAGAAGTCGGCTTGTATTCCCTGCTCGGGGTACGTAAAAAGCAGATCGGCCGCATGTTATTTTATGAAAATTTTCTGATGGGCATATTGGCGCTTGTTATCGGGATCGCGCTTGGCTCGGTGCTCAGCCGGTTTTTCGTCATGATCCTGATGAAGGTGATGGGATATGAATTGCTCAGCCACTTTTCCATATCTTTATCGGCAGTGATGAACACGGTGATTGTATTTATGATCATTACGCTGATCACTTCATTCCAAGGTTACCGTTTGATTTACCGTTTCAAATTAATCGAGCTGTTCCGTGCCGACCAGGAGCATGAGCGGGAGCCGAAGGCATCGTGGATCACAGCGCTGATCTCGCTGATCTTGATCGGATTCGGTTACTGGCTTGCTTTGCAGAATCTGCTTCAGTCCAAGGTATGGGCGACGTTAGGATATATGATGACACCGCTTGTGATTTTGCTAACGGTCATCTTGGGAACCTATTTTCTCTTCAGCACTCTAACCGTCTCATTGTTGAAATTATCCCGGACCCGCAAAAAGGCCTACTGGAAAGGGATGAACATGATCGGCACTTCCCAGCTCCTGTATCGGATCAAAGGGAATGCCCGGACGCTGACGATTATTGCGGTGCTTAGCGCAACCACGTTGACGGCTGTCGGGACAGCCTATAGCTTCTATTACAATAATCGCAGCAATGCCGAGATGGCCAATCCCAACAGCATGATGTTTATCGCCATAGATGGTGGTTCGGTGCAGAAGGCCAGGGATTTGGTCGCAAAATCGACGGATCACAAACTTCGATATCATTTATCTGTTCCGGTTATTGAAATGAATGCAGACATAGGCGGTCTTGAATCTGTCTTTCATGATGGGGAAATCGCCTTCACCATTTTGCCTGCGCATGATTTCAATCAGCTGGCTGATGTTCAGAACAGAAGCGAGGAACTCTCGCTTAAGGCAAATGAAGCTATTGTGCTGGATCCAGCCTATATGGAAGGAATGTCGCCTAAATATGTCGGCAAGACCATCACATTAAAGGACAAACAGCAGAAGCAGCAGGTGACCTTTAAGGCATTGCACAAATATAACGTCTTAAACCAACGCGCCATCTATACCACTATTGTCGTCAGTGACGAGTTATTCGGGAAATTGCAGCCACTGGCCAAAACGGACACGCTTGAAATCTACGGCATCACCGGTCAGGACAAGGCTAAAACATTAACTGCTGACATGGAGAAGACTTTACCGGACAAAGCAGGTTTTTCAAGCTTCTATGACACCTATTCCAAGGGGATGGAAGCGTTCGGACTCATGATGTTTATGGGTGGATTTTTGGGGCTTGTTTTTCTGGCTGCAACAGGCAGCATCATTTACTTTAAGCAGCTGACGGAAGCGAGTGCCGATAAAGAGCGGTATTTGATTTTGCATAAAATCGGCGTCAACAAAAAGGAGATCCGCAAAACGGTCGCCAAACAGGTCGGTTTTATATTCGCCTTGCCGCTGATTGCCGGCATCGCCCACTGCGCGGTTGCTTTATCGGCATTGTCCAACTTGATGCAAACTAATTTGGTGATCCCGGTAGTCATCTGCATAGGAGTTTACACATGTATCTACTTGATCTATTATGCGTTGACCGTCAATGCGTACTATAAAATTGTTACGAATATCAAATAAACACAGAAGAGTGCAACAGAGGAAAATAAGATTGGGGAGGAACAACGATGAAAAAAGGACTTTTAATTGGAGCGGGCATCATATTGGTGGTTCTAATCGGATTTATTGTTTTTATCCAAAATGTTAACATCAACCGTCTTGGCGCCGATAGTTATTACGTGCAGATCCAGGATAGCGGTAAAGAAATAGAGGGTAAATCCGACAGCGGAGAAATTTTCACTTATTACGAATACACGATGAAAGGTTTCAATGAAGACGGGAAAGAAAAAACCTTCACCTTTACAGCGCAGAAAGATCTGCGCAAGCAAGCTTATCTGCAGGTATACCTGAAGGACGATAAAGTAACTTCCTACCAGGAAGTGCAGGCAAACGAGCTGCCGGAGAAGACGAAACAGAAGCTGGAAGATCGCGGAAAGTAAGGCGATATGGAAGGCCAAAATCATAATTAGGGCTTTAATAATTAGTGAGAGTAGCGGAGGGGACGGAATCGTTCTGAAAAGACAACAGCGATCGGAAGAACGATCCTAACCGAAGCGATACATAGAATAGGAGAGAATCCAATGAACAAACATACAACCTTCAAATCAATCACCTCAAAGGTAATCGCCTGCTCAGTGGCTGTAACATTGGCATCAAGCCCAGTCGTTAGCGGTGTTCCCGCGCTGGCAGCGCCTGAATTCGTAGCCGGACAGTCAGTTGACAACGCAGAGACGCAGACGGCTATTCAATACCAGATCAATGCCCGGTTGGATGAGAAGAACATGCATATCAAGGGCAGCGAAACCATGACGTTCCGTAATACGACCAAGGATACACTGCATGAGCTAGTATTCCATACTTTTGCTGATGCCAACCGTTCAGAATCGACCCAGGCAGAAATGTTCAAGCGGAAGAATGAAGAAATTCAAAAAGAAAATCCTAAACTTGCGCCGGATATTTTTCTTGGTGGCATCGATATGAAAAAAGTGACGGCAAACGCGCAATCCTTATCCTATGAAAATAAAAATCAGGCTTTGACCGTTACACTTTCCCAGGCACTTAAACCCGGTGAGTCGGTAATCTTGCAGCTTGATTTTGATGTGAAGATTCCGTATGGATCCGAACGTTTGTCATATTATAAAGACATCATTAATGGCGCGCACTGGTTCCCGGTACTGGCGGTTTATGATGAAGCCAAACATCAATGGAACAAAACGCCATACAGCACAACGTTTGAAACCGATTATTACACATCCTCGGATTTTGAAGTTCATTTCAACGTACCGGACAAGTATCAAGTATTAATGCCGGGAACGATTACTACTCAGAAGGACACGGAAGCCGGACGCAAGATTGTATCCACGGTGGCAAATAATACGCGAGAATTTGTCTTTTTTGCAAGTCCTAATTATAAAGTGGAGAGTGTTACGCGCGGTGGTCTAACGGTTGAATATTATTATTTTGACAATTCGCAAGGCAAGAAAAAGGTCATTGACCAGTACATCGACCAAGCGTTCAAAGCGATTCAGTTTTTTAATGAAAAATACGGGAGATATCCGTACCCCGAATTTCGCATCGCCGAGTCATATGTGGAGGGTGTAGCGGTAGAATTTTCTCGTGTGATTCAAATGGGCTTGAAAGGAAGCAATGCCGACGCTGCAAATGACTATGCTTTTGTGCATGAAATTGCTCACCAATGGTTCCATGCTTTAATCGGCAACAATTCGGAAACAGAATCATTCCTGGACGAAGGTTTCGCTGATTTCTCGAAGATTTATTTTGCGGAAAAACTGGGAGATTCAATGAATGGCTTCAAGGCGATCCAATTCGACGATTCTTCTTTTGATGAACCAATCGCTTCCAGTAACAATGAAGTCGGGGACAATGCGAATCCGGTTTTCTACGGTAAAGGACGTCAAGCGATCTATCAGTTATACCGTTTGGTCGGTGAAGAAAAATTCGATGCCTTTATGAAGGAATATTTTAAACGTTATGAATATAGAAATGTGACGATTGCTGAACTCTTGCAGACGATTGAGGATACACTTGGCAAGCAAACGCGAGATGAAATGGACAAAGCGCTGCATGAGCGGGAGTTTGTGCTAAAACCTGAGTACCAATTGAGCGAAGCGGAAAAAAGTGAATTATTCCGTGAGCAGTTCAAAGAGCTGTACCATGCTTCGATGAACCAGGTCCCAGGGCTTCCGTACGAAACAATGAGCAGAATGATGGACAAGGTATATGCAGGTGAACCGCTTACCATCGTACTGAGCGATAAGGCGGGAACCAAGGCAAGAAAACAGCAGGATATGATTAGGAATCAGTTGGAGGCGACATTATCGTTTACCGGGATAAAACCTGTGGTTATAACGGAACGCCAGGTCTTGAAGAAGAAAATGACAAATGAGCTCGCAAATAGCAATGTGATCGTCATAGGCAGCGCCGAAACAAACGGACTCATCCAAGCTTTGAAGCCGGGCATCATTCAAAAATCCAGAAATATCGGTTGGGATTGGAAAAAGATGATGATCAAGAAAGACAGTGCCGGCGCGTATGTGATCAAACATCCATATAACAAGAACCGTTTATTGCTTCATTTCTATTGGAATGGGGATGCACTTGCGGACAGTATGGTTGAACCGTTTGGGGAGCAAGCATTGACTGCTCTTAATTTCACCTCCGATTACTACCAATATTATGAAATGAACCGTTCGGGGAAAGTCACAATGGACAAAAAGAGAGCAAATCCGATGGCCAAATTATTCGCCCAAGAGTAAGGAAAATCGTTTTCGGATCTTGTCTTCGCTTGTTATAGTAAACATCCAGGGTGGGAAAATGATTACGGGTTATGCGGTCTTGGGTTCGGCTGCATTTCCCATATCCCCACCCGCTTGAAAGGAGGTTGGAATCATTTTGTCACTGAATCAAAAGGTACTTATCGTAGATGATGAGGCGGATATTTTGCGGCTGCTGAAAACTGTTTTGATCAAAGAGGGGATCGATCAGGTCTATACCGCTTCGACCGCTGCAGATGGCTGGACGCAATTTCAGGAGATGCAGCCCGACATTGTGATTCTGGATATCATGCTTCCGGATGGAGAAGGTTATGATGTCTGCAAGAAAATCCGCAATGTGTCCAATGTTCCGATTTTCTTTTTATCGGCCAAAACCGAGGAGATTGACAAAATTTTAGGATTCGCCATCGGCGGCGATGATTATATCACCAAACCTTTCAGTCCGAAGGAAGTTGCTTACCGAATTAAGGCGCGGTTCAGAAGACCAGATGTTTCACAGCTGCAGGAACCGCAGTCACGCATCATTAAGGCAGGTCCTTTCGAGCTGAATGAGGAAAAATTTGAGCTTAGAAAAAACGGTGAAGTGATCGAGCTCAAACCGAAAGAGCTTGGGCTGTTAACACATCTGCTTAAACATCCAAACCAGATCATCAGCAAAGAAAGCCTATACGATCGGGTATGGGGTGAGGAATTTTTCGGATCCGACAATACGGTGATGGTACATATCCGGCGGCTCAGGGAAAAAATCGAAGAGGACCCTTCCAATCCGCGATATGTGATTACGGTAAAGGGGTTGGGATACAAGCTTGTAGTAGAGGGATGAATAGTCGATGAAATGGAAGCTGACAGGGCGATATTTGTTATCCGTTGTTTTGATCGTTGTGATCGTCATCATCATGAATATCTTGGTGGTAATCGGGTTATATATTTGGCAAATGGATACTAAAGGAGATCTGCTGTATAACGAAGATAATACGGCGGAGTCCTTTACTCGTTCTTTTGGAAGTGAAATCATCGTCTCTCCATCCGGGATTGCCATTACCGACAGTGGGAAAGAGGAATTGCAGCACAAGCAGGCATGGATTCAAGTGTTGGACGAGAATGGCAAGCAGCTTTATGGCTACCATGTACCCGAAGGAGCTAAAACGAAATATACGCCCATAGATATCGTCCAGACTTATAAATATCTTGAGGCAGAAACCCTCTCTATCGTTTTTGTTGGGGAAAAGATGGAGTCTGGTTACCGCTACAGTTATCTGATCGGCTTCAAAGATCGCAGTTTGCAGCGGAATGTGTTAACTTACGATTCAAGAGTAATCGCACAGACGTTCAAAACAGGCACCCTAATCCTGATTGCGCTTGATGGATTCGTTGCGCTTTGCATCGCCTATATTTTTAGCAAAAAGCTGACTCGGCCCCTTCACGCCTTGATTAACGGGATCAAACAGCTGGCGCATAAAAACTATCGTGTACATTATGAGACAAAAGGGATTTACAAAGACGTGTTTCATAATGTCAATGTTCTGTCCCAGAATTTGCAAGCAAGCGAGCGTGAAAGGAAAAATCTAGATCAGATGAAGGAAGAGTGGATCGGAAATATTTCGCATGATATCAAAACGCCTTTAGCCTCCATCCAAGGTTATGCGGAAATGATGAAGGATGAGGATTACCAGTTTTCGATCGAAGAAATGAGGGACTACGCGGAGATCATTGAAAGCAAGTCGCTTTACTTAAGAGACCTAATCGAAGATCTGAATTTGTCCACCCGTTTGAAAAATAAAAAAATGACGCTGGGTAAAAAATACGTCAACATGGTTAGTCTCATCCGGAATGTGGTTATCGATACGCTTAATGATCCGCGGTATGCGAACTTAGATATCAATTTTCATTGCAGCGACGAGGTTATCAAAATGAATGTGGACGAAATTCTAATCCGCCGGGCAATCAGCAATTTGATTTACAATGCGATTGTCCACAACGACGAACAGGTGGCAATCCAAGTTGAGGTTAAGAAAAGCGGCCTCGACGTTTGGATCTGTGTCATAGACAATGGCAAAGGTATCCGGAAGGAAGAGCTTGAGCGGATCTTTGACCGATATTACCGGGGTACCAACACAGGCGAGCTGCATAAGGGTTCGGGACTCGGCATGGCGATCACCCATGATATTGTGGAGGTCCACGGGGGAGATATTAGGGTTGCAAGCGAGCTTCATTACGGAACGCGGATTGAAATCCGCCTGCCAATCATTCAAAAAGACGATGTCAGTTAATGGCATCGTCTTTTTTTGAGGTTATATAATTTAGAAGTTTTGTGGAGGTATAGCGTCGTCACGAAGAGTCGTACTTTAAGCTGGGAGCTGTTCGGAGTTTGAGTTTGAATAAGAGGAACTATGGCTTCGGCGGCGACGGTTTGCTGGTGCGCTGAAGCGAGAACATCTCCATCTCGGGACGCTGTTTACCTGTCAGTACATCCCCAAGCATATCCGCCGCCATCATGCAGTACACCGTCCCGTTGCCGCCATAGGCCTCCACAAAGTAACAGTACGGATAATCCGGATGCATGCCGATCATCGGCAGTCCGTCATGCATTGAACCGAAGATACCGGCCCAATGATAATCGGCTTTTAAGCCTTCGTAACGTGGAAAGAGCTTCCGAATTTCATCCAGTAAATATCCGCTTAAGTGCAGGGATCTTGCTTCCCGTTTCTCCGATGAAGGAGGTTCTTCATCAAAGCCGCCTGCTACAATCCGCCCATCTGGGGTCGTTCGGAAATACAAATACGGTCTTGCCGTTTCCCAGATCAGGCAATGCTCATGCCAATCCGAGAGGTCTTGAACCGGGTTTGTCATTATAGCGTAAGAAATCTTAAGGATAGCATTTTTGTCTTTTTTCATGTCTTGGGTTTCATATCCGGTCGTAAAAATAACATGGTTGGCGTGAATCTTGTTGGTACGGGTAGTACAGGTCACCCCTTGCTTGCCATATTCAAAATGAATGGCTTCGGTATGCTCATACACCTGTACTCCGCGCCCGATTGCTGCTTGAAAGAGAGCATGGATCAAGCGAGTGGGATTCACTTCGGCATCTCCCTGGGTATAGAGCGCGGCAGGTTTCGAAAAGGGCATATGTTTTTCAATCTTCGCCTGATCCCAAAATTCGGCGTTGAATCCGTATTTCTGGAGAGTGGCGTATTCTTCTCGAAGCATTTTTACGTCTTCTTCATAACTGGCATTATACAGACTGGGACGGGTAATGAACTCCGGATCGGGATCAAGGCCTTTGACGGTCAAGGTTAATTTCTGCATCGCTTGTTCGCACAGCTTGTAAAACTTGACACCGGTTTCTTCACCAAATGTATGGATGATGGAAGTGAGCGTCTTATCATTTAGAATCTGCAGCAGTCCGGTATTGGCCGATGTACTTCCGCCTCCGATGTTTCTTTTTTCGATCGTTACCGTTTTGATGTTTCGCCGCGCGAGCTCATAGGTTAAGATGGCACCGCTCACACCTCCGCCGACAATGAGACAATCGCAGCCTTGATCCCGGTTTAGTATAGGGTATTGGGGGAGGGGATGCAGTGTATGAGGCCATGCAGGATTTCCACTGGTTAAGATCATCATGCGCTCGCTCCTTTTGTGTATTCCTGTAATAGTGCGTGATCAAAGTCGGACTTTTTGAACAACCTTTATTAGTATTTGTCGAAGAAAAGGGGTTTATCGGCATGCACATAGAAAAAAACGCCTTGGACATAATATGCCTGAGCTAAATATCCCTGAGTTAAATATCCCCAGAGGAGGCAAAACAACTATGCAATCCGGTCAAATGAAGGCCATTACTTCCAAAGAACTTGAATATATTGTCGATTCGATTTCTAACGAAGATCTCTTGATCAAACAATGTGCGGCAACGGCTGCTACGACCCAAAACCAGACCATCAAGCAGGCATGCCAGCAGTATATAAGCTCCTTAGACCATCATATGGATACGCTGATCCAGGCGCTGCAGCAGCATCAATCCATGGCTCCAAGCCAGCCCCAACAATAAAATCAAATTTAAAGGAGGCAAGACGATCCATGATGAATCAAAATCAAAACAATTCCGCATTTATGCAAGATGAGGACTTGCTTTATACCATCCTCGCTGATTTGAAACGGACGGTTCGGGAATACACGACAGCGACGACGGAATCTGCTTGTCCAATGGTACGTCAGATGTTTACGCAGCTTACCGACGACACATTGCGGATGCAAGGAGAGCTGTACAATCTGATGAGCCAGTTAAATATGTACTCTACCTCTTCCTCGGCACTTCGCCAGGATCTTGACAAGCAACTAAAGGATGCCCAGAATACGCAGCAGCAAACGCGTCAATTCGTGCAGCAAAAAACAAGCAGCATGAATCAAAACATGGGCATGAATCAAAGCTTGGAGATGGCAAATACTCCATCCAAACAGCAAGAGCAGCAGCAAAATCCGTATTATATGTAAACTGATCTTCACGCGCAGGTACAATGATGATTGCCCCGAAAACCATGACCTAAGGGGGCTCACAATAAATCTTGGCACAATTTGACCGTCTCTAATTCGGCCCACGCCGCAGAGACGGTTTTTCTTTGCATGCATCATAAAGTATTGTAATATTAGTATTAATCTCTTTCCCGGGTATGACATGTGCTATAAGTACGTGTTCAAAAAGCGGACTTTTTGAACAACCTCTATATAAAGCAACCCGGGAACAATGCTGGAGGATACTATATGAAAGAACTGACTGAACTGAAACTGAAAGTCCTCGATCTACTGAATGAGGACGCGAGACGGTCTCCCCTACTTCTCTCGACACTGCTCGGTGTTGAGGAGGAAGCAGTGAAAGAGGCGATTGCCGAGCTTGAAGAGGACCATGTCATTGTAAAATATGCGGCCGTGATAAACTGGAGCAAAATTGAAGAAGAAACGGTTACAGCGCTTATTGAGGTACAGATTACCCCTGAACGCGGACGCGGTTTTGAAGGAATTGCGGAGCGCATTTATTTATATCCGCAGGTCAAATCCGTTTATTTGATGTCCGGAGCTTATGATTTGCTCGTCGAAGTGGAAGGCCGCAACTTAAGAGAAGTGGCGAATTTCGTATCCGAGAAGCTCTCACCGATTGATTCGGTATTGTCTACGAAAACCAACTTTATTTTGAAAAAATATAAACAAGATGGAATTATTTTTGAAGACCGTGAAGAAGATAATCGTCTCATAGTCTCACCGTAAAGGAAGATGTGTCATGTTCGTGAATGAAGATACCAAACAGCAGCAAGACAAATCGATGGAATCTTACTTGTCCCCACTGGTCCGAAATATGCCGCCTTCCGGAATACGCAAGTTTTTTGATCTGGCGAATGGCAGCAAAGATATCATCACGCTCGGCGTAGGCGAACCCGATTTCACGACTCCCTGGCATGTTCGAGAGTCTTGTGTTTATTCCCTAGAGCGCGGAATGACAGCATATACTTCCAATGCGGGAATGATTGAACTCCGAGAAGCGATTTCAGATTATTTGCATGACAGCTTTCAGGTAGCTTACGATCCGAAGGACCAGATCATCGTTACGGTTGGCGGCAGCGAAGCTATCGATCTGGCCTTGCGTGCACTTATTGTTCCAGGAGACGAAATTCTGATTCCGGAGCCATGTTATGTGCCATATTCCCCGATCACTTCGATCAGCGGCGGCGTGCCCGTAGGCATCGAGACTTTTGCCAAGGATGATTTTAAGCTGACGGCGGAATCGCTGGAAGCGAAAATCACGCCGAAATCCAAGGTGTTGATTCTGTGTTATCCAAGTAATCCGACCGGGTCCATCATGACCTACGAAGATTGGCTGCCGATTGCAAAAGTCGTGGAAAAGCATGATCTCATCGTCATTGCCGATGAAATCTATGCCGAACTGACCTATGATCAAAAGCATGTCAGCTTTGCATCAATCCCTGGGATGAAGGACCGTACGATTCTCGCCAGCGGTTTTTCCAAGGCCTTCGCGATGACGGGCTGGCGAATGGGATATGTCTGCGCTCACCCGGAAATTATTTCGGCCATGCTCAAAATCCATCAATATACGATCATGTGCGCTCCGGTGATGGGTCAGGTTGCTGCCCTTGAAGCGCTCAGAAACGGGATGGAAGAGAAAGATCGGATGATCGAATCGTACAACCAACGCCGGCGGTTGGTCGTTCAAGGATTTCATGAGATTGGGCTCAAGTGCCATGAGCCTAAAGGAGCATTTTACGCCTTCCCAAGCATTGCGTCTACTGGGCTCAGCTCCGATGAGTTCGCCCAAAGGCTGCTGCTAGAAGCAAGGGTGGCTGCCGTTCCGGGAACGGCATTCGGTGCAGGCGGCGAAGGTTTCCTCCGCTGCTCTTACGCGACTTCCGTAGCCCAATTAACCGAGGCATTGGACCGGATTGGGCAATTTCTACACAAACTTAAACAAGAATCATAATCTTACATGAACTAGGGTTTTTGGCCCTAGTTCTTCTTTTTGAGTTTTATTCTGTTTCTAGTATAATTTAACAAATCTTTCACTTTATTTTATGGATTTATATGTTATAATTTTGCTTTAGGAGCAAGAAAAGACTTACCAGGGAGGGATAACCTTTGTTTTGTGCGGAATATGATTTGCCATCATATCGCGGTGACTTCATTGCCGAAGGCGATCAGCGTGGTGATTGGTCAACCAAAACGACGGATTCGATTAAGAACGTCTCCTTGGAAGATGAAATTCTGATGCTCCGTAACAAGATGGAACAAATATTTTTGCAGGAACAGTCCTTTACTTCGGAAGTGGTCATTGAAATCAGCAGTCTGCTGGATTTGAAGATCAACGAGTACATGAGATCATGTCCCAAAAAGAAAAATCATGAGTAGCCATCCGGCTTGGAACAATCCCCTTCAGGGTCACGGCGGTGCAAGAGTTCATGCGATGAATTCGACACTGTCTGCCTGAGGGGGATTTTTGTTTGAGAGAGCGCTTCTTTTTTGTCTCTTCGAGGTGTGATATATTGAACCTAATGGGAGAACAGAGGAGGAGCAGAGATTGAAGACATACGGTAAACTATTGCTTATGATTTGTACAGTTTTTATGCTTGCAGGTTGCGGGAGCGAAAAGCCGGGAGTGTCTATTTTCATGATTGACGATAAGTCCGATCCGACGCAGGTGTCTGAGCAGCTGGAGAAAACGCTACAGGATAAGCTTGGCTCTGACATCAAGGTCAAAGTTATCGCCAGTCCACTTTACAATCCGCAGAAGATGATGGTTGAATACGCCGCAGGTGGGCATGATATTTTTATTTTGCCTGAGGGGGATATGGAAAACTACGGGAAGATGGGAGCCCATATTGTACTGGATGACTATTTCGACCCGAAAAAATATCATGATGGCGTTTATGCCAGCCAAGAAGTGAAGGAAGACAAAACTGTAGACAATATGGAGCATTTGTATGGCATTCCCGTCAAAGAAATGAAGATTTTTCAGGACTTGAAATACACGCCGGATAAGCTGTTTGTCACGATTCCTGTTTCATCGAAACATGTGGATAACGCGGTAAAAGCAATCAAGGCTCTGACAGAATAAAAACAAATTCACATTGGGAGGTTTATATTATGAAAGTATATACCCGGACAGGCGATGAAGGCCAAACGTCCGTCATCGGCGGACGCGTATCTAAGGATGACCATCAGGTAGAGGCATACGGCACTATCGATGAATTGAACAGTTACGTAGGGCAGGCTGTCAGCCTTATGGTGGATGAAGTTTTTGCCGATCTGCGCGAAAACATGCTGGAAATCCAGCATGAATTGTTTGACTGTGGGGCGGATCTTGCATTTGTAAAAATAAGTGAAAGTAAATACAAAGTTGGCGCTGAAATGGTGGAGCGGCTGGAACATTGGATTGATGCATATGAGGAAAGAAATCCGGAGATTGAGCGATTTATCTTACCTGGAGGAACCTTGCTATCGTCGACACTGCATGTATGCAGAACCGTCTGCCGCCGCGCTGAGCGGAGAGTGGTGACTTTAGCTCAAGTGAAGGATATCAATCCGGAAGTGCGCCGCTATTTGAATCGCCTGTCGGACTATTTCTTTGTCATTGCCCGTACAGCCAATGTACGCAGCCAAGCTCCGGAAATTGAATATATCCGTAGCGCAAAGGTGTTTAGAAACAAAAAATGACATCCTACTATCCGCCTATAACGTATATTGTTCCCGAAGCGGAGGATGGCTGGCTGCTTAAGACCATCCTGTTTCGGCGCATGCAAGTTTCACGCAAGCTGCAGTCCCGGCTGAAGCTGACAGAGCAAGGCATTACTTTGAACGGCCGCAGAGTGTATATCAGCGTTCACGTTCAAGCAGGGGATGTAGTGGAAATCCGGATGGAGAAGGAAACGTCTGACGATATTTTGCCGCAGCCCATTCCTTTTGAGATTTTATATGAGGATGAGCATATTCTGATTGTCAATAAAGAAGCGAGTATGATCGTTCATCCGACGCATGGCCATTACACGGGTACGCTTGCAAACGGGGTTGTGGATTATTGGCTTAAAAAAGGGGAAGCATATCGCTTCCGTGCTGTACACCGTCTGGATCAGGAAACGACGGGCGTGCTTGCGATTGCCAAAAATCCATATGTGCATCAGCATATCTCCGAGCAGATGATCGGCAATCGCGTTGACAAGAAGTATTTGGCGCTGGTACATGGAACGCCAAACCCGCAGCAAGGGGAGATTGACGGTCCAATCGACCGGGACCCTGAAGATCCCCACCGCCGCATCGTAACGCCGGATGGCTATCCGTCGCTCACGAAATACGAGGTGCTTGAAAGCTGGAAGAAGGGATCGCTTGTTAAGCTTAAGTTGGAGACCGGAAGAACGCATCAAATTCGGGTGCACATGACCAGCATTGGCTGTCCCCTGATCGGTGACAAGTTGTACCGCCACTCCGTTTACGCTGGGATTGCAGAGGCTATGGATTCGGAACAAGAGGCTGAATCCATGCAAAACATGCTGCCGGAATCCGCGCGGAATATCATCCAACTCGATCATGCCATCCCGCGTCAGGCTCTGCATGCTTACGAGCTTTCCTTCGAGCATCCGGCGACTCATCAGATGATGACGTTTGAGGCTCCGCTGCCCGAGGACATGCAGCAACTGCTGCAGCGCCTGAAATCTTGAAAAGGGATCTTCAAAGGCTAAAATGATGAAAAGAAGACAAAGAGAGGAATCACAATGAGCAAACTAGAGGTTTACCAATATCCGAAATGTGGTACTTGCCGCAATGCCGTAAAATGGCTCCAGTCCCATGGACATGAACTGGAGCTTTATCATATGATCGACGAGCCTCCCAAGCCGGAGGTTCTGGCTGAGCTAGTTAAGCTGAGCGGCCTTCCGCTGAAGAAATTTTTTAATACAAGTGGCGAGGTGTACAAGGAACTGGGGCTGAAAGACAAGCTTGGCGGTATGGATGAGCAAAAACAGATCGACCTTTTGGCCTCTAACGGGAAGCTGATCAAACGGCCGATTGTAACAGACGGCAGCAAAGTGACGGTTGGTTTTAAAGAGGATCAGTTTGAATCCGTCTGGGGATAACAGGAAAGCGCCCAATTGCTCCCCGAAGTTGTGTTATACTAGAGGCAGAACTGCCGTCCCTTGAATAGGGAACCCGCGCAGACAAGGGGAGAAATGAAGAGTGATACCTAGTGATAAACGCCAATCCGTCATGTTGGTTGACGGAATGGCTTTGTTGTTCAGAGCATATTATGCGACCGCAACGAGCGGATACATCCGCCGAACGAAATCGGGCATACCGACGAATGCGATATATGGGTTTATACGTTATTTTTGGGATGCGGTTCAGAATTTTGATCCAAGCCATGTTATCTGCTGCTGGGACCTTGGCGGAACTACGTTCCGCGGGGAGCAGTTTGCAGCCTACAAGGGAAACCGCCCGGAAGCGCCCGATGATCTGGTGCCTCAATTTTCGCTGATCCGCGATGTCGTGGAAAGCATGGGGATACCGAATATTGGCGCTGCTGGTTATGAAGCCGATGATTGCATCGGAACTCTGGCAGCGCAGTTCAGCGAGAACATGGATGTCATGATTCTATCTGGCGACCATGACCTGCTGCAGCTTGTCAGTGACCAGACGACGGTTATTATTATGAAAAAGGGTCACGGCAATTATAAAGTTTATACACCAGAGTCTTTATATGAAGAGAGACAGCTTCATCCACGTCAGATTATTGATATGAAAGCTTTAATGGGTGACGCCAGTGATAATTATCCGGGAGTCCGTGGTATAGGCGAGAAGACAGCACATAAGCTGGTTCTGGAGTATGGCTCGGTGGAAGGCATTCTCGACAATATGGATCAATTATCGAAGAGTATCCGGACCAAAATTGAAACGGATCTTGAAATGCTGCATTTGTCCCGCAAGCTGGCGGAGATCCACTGCAGCGTTCCAGTAACTTGCAAATTGGATATCTGTGAGTTGGCGCTTGATGGACAAATCGTTGCAGAGAAGTTTGAAGAGCTTGAAATGAAAAGTCTTTGTAATTTGCTTGGAGTTGTGTAAGCAAAAGCAAAGAACGGCCAATTGCCGGGGATGCTGTCTGGGCATCCCTTTTGGCGTTATTATGCGGCATTTTGCGGATTCTTGCGGGTCATTGGCCGAACCTGTACTTGATTCAATTGACTTTATGGAATGAACTGGGCTATAATGCCCGTGGTTAGGGATAGGACATATTTGATATCTCATAAAGAAACAGACAATGAGAATGGTGCAGGAGGGTTTACAAACATGAGTATTCTGGGAGCAATTGAAGCCGGAGGAACAAAATTTGTATGCGGAATTGGTAAGGAAGACGGGACCGTACTTGAACGGATCAGCTTTCCGACCACAACACCTGAAGAAACGATGGCACAGGTCGTTTCCTTTTTTCAAAATAAAGGCGTGGAAGCCATTGGTGTAGGTTCATTTGGACCCATTGATCCCGTGAAAGGGAGTCCTACATACGGACGTATTACAACCACACCTAAGCCTTATTGGAGTAATTTCGATATCGTTGGGCATCTGGGTTCGCATTTCCAGGTTCCTATCGAATTTGATACGGACGTGAACGGGGCGGCGCTTGGAGAATACACTTGGGGGGCTGCCAAAGGGTATGACAGCTGTCTTTATATTACGGTAGGTACCGGTGTCGGAGCCGGGGCAGTCGTTGGCGGTGAGTTGATTCACGGTCTTTCGCATCCTGAAATGGGACATATCTTGGTCCGCCGTCATCCGGAGGACAAGTTTGAGGGGTTCTGCCCGTACCATAGCGATTGCCTTGAAGGGGTAGCCGCAGGTCCTTCTCTGTCGAAACGGTGGGGGGTTCCGGGTGCTGACCTGACTCCGGATCATCCTGCATGGGAAATGGAAGCTTATTATCTCGCACAGGCATTGATGAACTACATTCTGATTTTGTCTCCGCAAAAGATCGTGATGGGTGGCGGCGTTATGAAACAACTGCAGTTGTTCCCGCTGATCCATACCAAGCTTCAGGAGCTTTTGAACGGCTATGTACCTGCCATTAAAGAAAACATCGCCGACTATATCGTACCTCCGCAGCTTGGGGACAATGCAGGATTGTGCGGGGCGCTAGCCCTCGCTAAAAAGGCACTAGCAGCGGTTTAAGATTTTTACAAATAAACTTATAAACCGAAAAAACCAGTCAGGCACGTTTTTGTGTTTGACTGGTTTTTTAAGTTCACATGAGTCATCAATCGATGTCTAGTCCGTAAAATAGGGCATGCCGACGACCATACGGAGAAATTCCCGCAGTTCCCCCGCTTCTTGTTCTCCAATCTTAAAAGTAAATTCGAGAAAACCTGGCTCCTCGACATCATCGAGGCCAATGACGGCGCTGATTCCCTGTTGCAAATCTGCCACCAGGCTTTTTCCGTAGAAAAGGGCGGTGGTGGTGACGGCCAGATCAAACCGCTTGAGAGAGGGGCCTAAAAAAGTGACAAACCTAGTAGAGGTTTGCTCTGTGCTGTCTGCCAAAAAATCCAATTCTCCATGCTGAGGCATGATGTGTTAACACTCCTTGCTATCCAGTTGATATTATGTTTAGAGTAACAAAAAAGCAGTAGCTGCCGCAATATCCATTGTGATCCTGAAAATGTCCCGCAAGCGAAGCTTACCATAAGGCTTCATTCACTAAAACCGTTGAGAATGTTTAACTGTGTGTGGTATAATTTGGAATAACAGCATAATGTTTGTTTTGGGGAAGCGCCTCTCTTGTTGCCAAGAAGGGTGCTTTTTTTGTTGTGCTGAATTTGATAGGGAGGTAGAAGCATGCAAACCGTATTTATGAATCGTCTGGTCAAGGAAGAGGAATTGGACGAAGCCTTGGCAGAAGTATGGATCGATGAAAAGGAGGGGGTTTGGAAGCTGGGATGGAGAGATATGGGGCAAAAGGGTGAAACCTGTGAGAATATCTGGTATGAAGGCGGATCCTGGAATGAAATGCTGCATATTTACCGTCATGGACTTGCGGTTAAGCTGGGTGAAGGCTTCCGGCCGCTGATCGATGGCATTTTTCATGATGAGGAGGAGCAAAAGGGGAAAAGCCAGCCGGTCCAAAAGCTATATTGTTACAGTGAAATGAACTACCGCGAAGAGCTTTACAATGAGCTTTGCGCCTGGCGCCGAAAAAAAGCAGCAGCGGAGCGGAAAGCACCTTACTTTATCGCAACCAACAGGCTTTTGCGGCTTATTAGCGCCTTCGTTCCGGTGACGCCCGATGAGCTGCTCCAGCTGCCAGGTGTTGGAGACAATAAGGCGGCAGAGTATGGGGCAGAACTGCTGGAAATAACCGCAGGGCAGGAACGCAGCCATAGTTTTCCGCTGGACTGGGTTCAGGACAAGTTGGATGGGCAGACCTATGAGGCTTGGGTTTATAAGCAGAAGGAGCAGAAATACAAGCATGATCTGGATAAATACCGAACCAAACAAATGCTGCTAAGAGGTATTCATGAAGGTAAGAAGCTGGAACAGCTGGAGCAGGAAAGCAGCCTGACAAGGCGGGAACTGGTAGAATCGGTAGAGCAGCTTGAAAAAGACGGCTATGATGTGGAGCGTTTGATCGCTGCCGAGCTGCAGGAGATGCCGCAATCGGAGCAGGAGGAGATATGGAGAGCGTTTGAAGAGCTGGGCGATGCGCTGCTGAAGCCAGTGATGCATCGCGTTTACGGTCAGGAGCCTGCGGCAGGTCCTATCATGGAAGTGCGGTATGAACGTTTACGCCTGATCCGGATTCGGTTCCGCAAGGAAGCCGAAAGCAGAAGGAACGCAGGATAAAGGTCTAGTTTAGACGGATCCCGTTTGCATAACAACAAAAGGACGATAGGGCTTTTCCTTCAAAGCACACCTTCGTCCTTTTCTTAAGATATCAGAAAGTTCCGGGGTCCCCGCAAAGTAATCGGAATAAGCTTCAAAAGGCCACACGTCACTTTGTGGGGTTATTTTATAAGAGGATATTTTATTAAAGCCAGTCTTTCTTCCGGAAGATCAGCAGCATGCTGACGGCGAGGGTGATCATGATCCCGATCACGGCAAAATACCCGTATTGAAAATGTGTTTCGGGCATATTGTCAAAGTTCATTCCATAAATTCCCGTAATGACGGTGAGCGGCATGAATATTGTTGTGATGGCTGTAAACACGCGCATGATGTCATTGGCACGGTTGGCGATACTGGATTGGTAAGCTTCACGAAGGTTGCCCATCAAATCGCGGAACGTATCAAAAGTTTCGGATATTTTAACGGCATTTTCATAGATGTCGCTGAAATATTTTTGCAGCTGGTCATCAATGAGCCGAAGATCTCTTTTATTAAGGGTGTTAATTAATTCTTTTTGTGGTCCCAACACTTTTTTCAGCCATAAAATCTCACTGCGTAGACCGATAATTTCGTTCAAATGAGACTTTTTGGTATGCATCAGAATGTCTTCTTCGAGCTTTTCGATCTTGGCTTCGATCCGGTCGCCTACCGTAAAGTAGTTGTCTACAATCAAGTCGATCAGCAGATACAAAAATCGGTCGGGAGTACTGACTTCCTGCTCCCATAAAATGGGTTTCAAGGAGCGCAGCTCATTGATCTTCTGCTTGGTTACTGTGATGATAAAATGGCGTCCCAAAAAGACGTTAAGCGTACGCATGAAAATTTCCTCGTCATCAAAACGGATGGAATTCACAACGATAAAATAATGGTTCTCGTAAATTTCGATCTTGGGACGTTGTTCTTCTTCGCTCAAGCAGTCCTCAACTGCCAAATCATGCAGTGAAAATAAAGGTTGCAAAAGGGTAAGGTCGTCCACATCCGCATCGATCCAGTAGAATCCCGCAGGTGGGGCAGATAGTGTGGCTTGGATGTCATCGATCGGGCTGAACACGCCCTCGTTCACCAACCGGATTTTCATTATGATTTCACTCCTCCATCCCTTCATGCCAGGCATGATTAGGGAAAAGCTTTATTTAAAGCACAGGAAAGAAATCAGCATTACCGGCCGTGTTTTGGGAGAATTAAACGGGGAATCCGTGGACAAAAGCGAAAACTTCCCTACGCCAGCTAGCTGATATCAGTTCTATGCGGTTGTGTTGAATTGGACTCAGCTTCGGGCTCGGGTCGCCTTCCATCTTTCATGTCACCTCTGTCATATGGTTTCAAACACTTGTATAGTATAACGCCGAGACATACACCTTTCAAGAAGAAAATGGCCCCCGTTTATACCCGTTTTCAACGTATGACGAAGTCAGGAAAATTTATCCTTAAAGTCTGCTCCAGGACTCTTGACGAAGGATGAGATTATGATTTAAAGTATTGTTCAAGATTAAAATTCATTTAAACAAAAACTTAATACAGCGAAATCTTATCAAGAGCAGGTGGAGGGACTAGCCCGATGAAACCCGGCAACCGGCGTACTACACGCACGGTGCTAATTCTTGCAGGAACAGACTGCGGTAAGCAGATGTTTTCTGACAGATGAGAGAGGCGTATGAATTAACGATAATGACCTTTCTCTATACGTGAGAAGGTCATTTTTTGTTCTAAGTACCCTTGCTCCCCGAGTGATTTCCGCCACCCGAAAAAAGAGGAGTGTTGAATCGTGCCGATTAAAATTCCGGACGCCCTGCCAGCAAATGAGATTCTAAGCAGAGAGAATATTTTCGTTATGGATGACAGCAAAGCGTACCATCAGGATATCCGCCCGCTGCAGATTGTTATCCTGAACATCATGCCAACAAAGGAAACCACGGAAACGCAGCTGCTGCGTTTGCTGGGCAACTCGCCTTTGCAGGTTGACATTACGCTGCTCCATCCAAGTTCACACACATCCAAGAATACGTCCCAAGAGCATTTAGAAGCGTTCTACAAGACGTTTGACGAAGTGCGACACCGCCGATTCGACGGCATGATCATCACAGGAGCCCCCGTCGAGCAGCTCAATTATGAAGATGTGAACTACTGGGATGAGCTGGTGGAAATTATGGATTGGTCCAAAACCAATGTAACCTCGACGCTGCATATCTGTTGGGCCTCGCAGGCAGGACTGTATCATCATTTCGGCGTGCCGAAGTGGGATCTGGAAAAAAAATGCTTTGGCGTGTTTCCGCACACGGTCAATCGGCAAAATGTCAAACTTCTCCGCGGTTTCGACGAAGTCTTTTATGTACCTCAGTCTCGCCACACGGAGTTTCGGCGCGAGGATATCGAAAACATTGACGCGCTTGAAATTTTGTCCGAATCCGAGGAAGCGGGGATTTATTTAGTGGCTACCAAAGATGGCAGACAAATTTTCGTAACGGGCCACTCCGAATACGATTCTTATTCCTTGAAATGGGAGTATGAACGCGATATCGCTAAGGGCATGGAGATGGATATACCAAAGAACTATTACCCGAACGATGATCCAAGCCGGATTCCGCCGACGATATGGCGTGCCCATGCCAACTTATTATTCTCAAACTGGCTGAATTACTATGTGTATCAAGAAACCCCTTACGACATCGGAGAGATTATGGAAGTATGGCCGCAGATTTGACAGATACAACATATAAGTGCGTGTTCAAAAAGGTGATCAAAAGCGGATTTTTGAACAACTTCTATAAGAGGAGAACATGGGGGAGAACGGTATGAAGAAGAAACCATTAAATATTGAAAGCAGACTTGCACAGATCGGCTCATTGGAAGACCCTGTAACCGGGGCGGTGAATTTTCCGATTTACCAGGCAACGGCATTCCGGCATCCGAAACTAGGCCAAAGCACGGGATTTGATTATGCACGCACGAAAAGCCCCACTCGCAAAGTTCTGGAAGAAGCCGCTGCACAGCTTGAGTCGGGGGATGCTGGATTTGCCTGTAGTTCCGGAATGGCTGCATTGCAGACGATTTTTTCTCTGTTTGGGCAGGGAGATCACTTGATCGTTTCGTTAGATTTGTACGGGGGTACATATAGACTGCTCGAAAGAATACTCTCGAAGTTCGGTGTCAGCGCAAGTTATATTGATACAAATGATCTTGACGAGTTGGAAAAATCACGCCGTCCGGAAACGAAGGCCGTATTTATTGAAACGCCTACCAATCCTCTGATGATGATAACGGATATCGAAAAGGTGGCAACCTGGGCGAAACGCCATCAGCTACTGACCATTGTGGACAACACGCTGCTTACACCGTTCTTCCAGCGTCCAATCGAGCTCGGCGCCGACATCGTCATTCACAGCGCAACCAAATATTTGGGCGGACATAACGATGTGTTGGCAGGTTTGATCGTGACCAAAGGCAAGGAACTGTCGGAGGAAATGTTCTTTTTGCATAACTCTATTGGCGCCGTGCTCGGGGCGAGTGATTCTTACCAATTGATGAGAGGGATGAAGACGCTGGCGCTGCGGATGGAGCGTCATGAAACAAATGCCAAGGCAATCGCCGATTTCCTGAACACGCATCTTGCGATCGCCGAAGTATTTCATCCTGCTTTTCCAGATCATCCGGGCTATGAGATTCAAAAGAAACAATCCAGTGGAAATACGGGCATTTTCTCCTTTAAAGTCAGGGATGCTCGTTATGTGGAGCCGATTCTTCGGCATATCCAACTGATTGCTTTTGCCGAAAGCCTAGGGGGCGTGGAGTCGTTGATGACCTATCCAGCTGTCCAGACTCATGCGGACATTCCGGAGGAAATCCGCAAGGCGGTAGGTGTCGACGACCGGCTGCTGCGCTTCTCGGTAGGTATTGAGCATATCGACGATTTGATTGCCGACCTTGGGGGAGCGTTAGATGCGGCGGTAGAGGAAGTTGAAGGGGGTAAGCATCATGAGTGACCAAAGCAAAAAGCCAAACGGCCATGAAGATACATTTAAGTTTGGCACCAAGCTTCTGCATTTCGGTTCAGAAATTGACAGCACCACGGGAGCGTCCAGTGTTCCGATTTATCAGGCATCAACCTTTCATCATGAGGATGTGTTTAATCCTCCGGTTCATGACTACAGCCGTTCCGGCAACCCGACGCGCCAGGCGCTCGAAGACTACATTGCTTTGCTCGAGGGAGGGGTGCATGGATTCGCTTATTCTTCCGGGATGGCCGCGATCTCCAGCACGTTCATGATGCTGTCCGCAGGCGACCATATGATCGTGACAGAGGATGTATACGGCGGTACATACCGTTTGCTTACCAGCATTTTGAGCCGCTTTGGCATCGAAAGCACCTTTGTGGACATGACGGACCTGGACCAGGTTAAAGCGGCTTTGAGGCCAAATACCAAAGCTGTATATATGGAAACACCATCGAATCCTACGCTTAAAATTACAGATGTCGCGGCGGTAACTTCGTGGGCGAAGGAACATGATCTCCTAACGATGCTGGATAACACGTTTATGACACCTTACTATCAAAGGCCAATTGAACATGGCGTTGATATTGTGCTGCATAGTGCTACCAAATTTTTAGGTGGCCACAGCGATGTGCTGGCCGGACTTACTGTGGCACGCACACCTTCCATTGGCAAACAGCTAAAGCAGCTTCAGAACGGATTGGGTACAGTGCTGGGAGTACAGGATTCCTGGTTGCTGATGCGGGGCATGAAGACCTTGCAGGCACGAATGAATCACAGCGAGCAAAGCGCGGCCGTATTGGCGGCATGGCTTAAAGGTCGGTCGGATATTGAGCAGGTTTATTATCCAGGGCTGCTGGATCATCCGGGACGGGAGATTCACGAAAAGCAATCCTCAGGTTATGGAGCCGTTGTCTCCTTTGATGTGGGTTCTGGCGAACGGGCCAAGCAAGTGCTGAACAAGGTGCGTATTCCGCTAGTAGCTGTAAGTCTTGGTGCGGTGGAAAGCATTTTGTCCTATCCTGCGATGATGTCCCATGCCGCGATGCCGGCTGAAGTACGTCACGAACGAGGAATTACAGATGGATTGCTTCGTTTCTCCGTAGGCCTTGAGGATATCGATGATCTGATCGCCGATCTGAACCAGGCATTGCAAGGGTAAAATCAAGAGTGATGATGGAGGGTGTCCCAAAAGCAAGTAAACTTAGTTTGGGACAGTCCCTTTTCCCTTTGTGTCTATTCTGTGAAATCAAACAACAAAATTCCTGAAACTACCCAATTTATGCGGATTTTAATATTTTTTTGATAGAAAGTGAAGTTTTTCTCAAGAACAAATTATGATAAGATGGTGTGGATGGTTTGAAGAATAGGGCTTTACAAAAAATGAATTATTAACAAAAGTTTGAGGTGTTTTCTGCGGTTACGGATCAATCTTCCGATCGCTGTTGCCTCCCATATTTTATGGTTCAATACTGAAATTAGATCTTGAGATGTGCGAGGTGCCCGCTGCGGTTACGGATCGTTCTTCCGATCGCTGTTGTCTCCAAATTTCTTGATTTTGTTTTTTATTGAAGGTGGAAATTCGGAGACAAAGGCGAACGCTTCCGCTTCTTCAGAACGATTCCGTCCCCTCCGCTACTTTCGCTTTTTTTCAAGTACTAATTATGATGTTGAACCTATCTTATAAATGAGCGAACGCTATCGCTTCTATAAGAATGAATCCGTCCCCTTCGCTCCCTTTTGTGTTGTTAAGAATTCATAATCGTGTTAAGCCCTATAAGATATATAGAAGAAAAAATGATAAGGAGGCTGCCGGAGATGAGCACAGTAGATCAGATCTTGGATAAAGCCCTGCGAGGGGAACGCTTGAACTTGGAAGACAGCGTGACCCTGTTTGAGAGCGAACAAATTGAAAAAATTGGCCATGCTGCCAATATCATGATGGAGAGAAAACATCCGGACCCGATTACAACTTTTGTGATTGGACGTAATGTCAACTATACGAATATTTGCGATACGTACTGCACGTTTTGCGCATTTTATCGCAGACCCGGGCATGCAGAGGGGTATGTGCTTCCGGATGAAGTTATTTTTCAGAAAATTAAAGAAACGGAAGTTGTGGGCGGTACTGAAATTTTGATGCAGGGCGGTACGCATCCTGATTTACCTTTCAGCTATTATACGGATTTGCTCCGCGGCATTAAGCGGCGGTTCCCGAACATTACGATGCACTCTTTTTCTCCGGCTGAAATTCGTAAAATGCAGGAAGTTTCCGAAGGCTTGTCGCTGGAGGAAGTCGTACGCGAGCTGCATGCGGCTGGTCTGGATTCACTGCCTGGCGGCGGCGCTGAAATTTTGGATGACCGCATCCGTAAAAAAATCAGCCGTCACAAAGGCACCTGGCGCGAATGGATGGACGTGATGCAAACGGCACATAAAGTCGGCATGAATACAACCGCTACGATGGTAATCGGCTTTGGTGAATCGATGGAAGAACGCGCGCTGCATATGCTGCGCATCCGTGATGCACAGGATGAATGTATCGCGGGCGGATACGATTCCAAGGGCTTCCTTGCGTTTATTCCGTTCACCTTCCAGCCAGATAATACGAGCCTGAAGCGGGAGCGCGAAACACCGGAAGCCTATCTGAAAACGGTCGCGATCGGCCGACTTGTACTCGACAACGTTCCGAATCTTCAATCCTCATGGGTAACGATGGGACCTGAGGTCGGCAAGTTGTCCCTGAGATACGGTTGTAACGACTTCGGCAGCACAATGATGGAGGAAAACGTAGTTTCATCCGCCGGCGCAGTTCATAAAGTCAACATTGCTTCAATTTTGCAGCTAATCCGTGAGGCGGGCAAGATTCCGGCACAGCGCAACACCCGTTACGATATTTTGAAGGTGTTTGAAGAAGGAACGGGAATTGAACGCGATTTTGTTATGCAGAACTAATCTATAGACTAGAATACTCCTTTTTTATGAGAATCCTGCTTCGCTTTGAAGCGGGATTTTTGTTTGATTTGGACTTTAAGTCTAACGGTTTTTCCAAGCTTTTTCATGTCGATTCCGCCTGAGAAATGTTAGGTTGTTTTCCATCGATCCCTCCCGTATATCCCCCTTACAGAGACATATACTTTGTAAGAAGGATTTTTGAAAGGAGTGAACTCCATGGAACTGTTCAGCATTGCAGCCCGTACCGCCACTCCGCAAGAAGCGGAGCAATATAACCGCATGGTTTCGGAAGCGAACCAGGTTTTACATAAAAAGTACAAAACTCTTGCCATCAGCTGTTCGGTCCATGAGAAGATCGTGTTCTGGTGCTGCCGTGAGGATGATCCGCGCTTTTTCAAGGGAAACCAGCTGCAGCAGGTATATGAAACAGCTGCCAGAACAGTGGCGGAGTATATTTTGCTGGAAAAAGAGCAGAAGTTGGTGGAGAAGATCCTGGAGGATGAATTCGATTTTCCGGAACCTGAAGAGCATGCGCAAATCTTGAAGCAATGCCTGATGATTTTGGAAAGGAACCCTGAACTTAACGAACCATGGGGCCGCCGCCGAGGCATGCTGGAGCAGGGCATAAGGCAATGTTTGACCGAAAGACCGCTGCTGCATATAGACGGGTTTCTTACCTTTCGTGCGCAGACGTATGTGAAAGAGCTCAGGGAAATTGTGGAGTATGCGGTAGATGAATTTCTGATGGACCGTCAATATGAAGAATTTGTGCATATGCTCAAATACTTCGTATATTTCCAACAGCCGCAGGTACCGCTGGTTCATTTGATCCATAAAGGCGGGCAGGACATATTGCTCCTGGATGAAGAAATGGAACCTCTCCAATACCGCAATGATGAAAGCGTGGTGGTAGAGCGGCTGGATCAGCAGGATTTGCAAATGGAAGATGCGGTGGTGACGACATTGATCTCAGTATCTCCGGCCAAAATCATCATCCACACGAGGGAGCCTCATATGGCGATCATCCGGACTCTGTCGCAAATCTTTGAGCAAAGGATGGAGATTTGCAGATACTGCCCCGATTGTCATGCTTATTTTAGGGAAACGGGGAAGTTGTAACTTGACGGGAAAAAGACTGGGACTTATAATAACACATAATTCGATAAAAGCTTCGACAAAGACATGGACCTTAGAAACGGACGTTTCAGAGAGGGGAAACATAGGCTGAAATTTTCCCACGTTTATTCCGACTTTGGTCTACCCCTTTGTAGCTGCGGTTAGGAATGTTTTCTGTTTTAAGTGCTTGTTCAAAAAGATCGGTTTTCAGCACCGAAGCTTGTGCTTCCGATGTGCGTTTTTTCAAAACGCTTCAGTTGGATGAAGCTAGGGACTGAGGAGCGGAGCGTACGTAGTGGGTACGTGAGCACCGGAAGGCCCGGCTGAATTCAAGATTCGATGCCGAGTCTGCTTCCTGATTCACTTCGTGATCAAAAGCGAACTTTTTGAACAACCTCTAGGAGAAAACTTGTATGAGCCGCCGGGTCATTCCGTTATTAAATGCTGATGAAGGATAACCGCTTTTGCATGATTTATGAATTTGGGGTTATCGAATTTGGGTGGAACCACGGGTATAACACTCGTCCCTTGCTTTTAAGGGATGGGTGTTTTTTTAATGCTTTTTTTGGGAAAGGCTGCCTTATGTTTTTGAAAATTAAGGAGGAATTTACGTGTCAGTAAGTATTAAGCTCCCAGACGGATCAGTCCGGGAATATGCAGAAGGAAGCACTATTGAAGATGTGGCTGCCTCTATTAGCAGTGGTTTGAAGAAAAATGCGGCGGCAGGCAAAATGGATGGGATCGTCGTCGATCTGTCCACCCCGCTCAAGGATGGTGCCTTGATCGAGATCGTAACCTTGGATTCTCCAGATGGTCTCGAAGTAATGCGTCACAGCTCGGCCCACTTGATGGCTCAAGCGGTCAAACGTTTGTTTGGAGCCAAAGAGGTGAAGCTCGGCGTAGGCCCGGTGATCGAAGGTGGATTTTATTATGACATGGATCTGGAGCATCCGCTGAATCCGGAAGATCTGCAAAAGATCGAAAAGGAAATGGAACGCATCGTTGGAGAAAATCTGCCAATCGTACGCAAAGAGGTTAGCCGCCAGGAGGCGCTTGAGGTTTTCGGCGAGCTGGGCGATCCATACAAACTGGAACTGATCAACGCATTGCCTGAAGACAGCATCATCACGATTTATGAGCAGGGCGAATTCTTTGACCTTTGCCGCGGACCGCATTTGCCTTCCACAGGCAAAATTAAGGTATTCAAGCTGATGAACGTGGCGGGTGCATACTGGCGCGGAGACAGCAAAAACAAAATGCTTCAGCGCGTCTACGGTACTGCATTTGCCAAAAAGGCGCAGCTCGACGAACATTTGCATTTTCTTGAAGAAGCAAAGAAACGCGACCACCGCAAACTTGGCAAAGAGCTCGAAATTTTCACGTTCTCTCAGCTTGTGGGACAAGGTCTCCCTATGTGGCTACCTAAAGGCGCTAAGCTGCGTCGTACGTTGGAACGTTATATTGTAGATTTGGAAGAAAGCCTTGGTTACCAGCATGTATACACTCCGGTACTTGGTAATGTAGAACTTTATAAAACTTCGGGACACTGGGATCACTACCAGGAAGACATGTTCCCTAAAATGGAAATGGATAACGAAGAACTTGTACTTCGTCCGATGAACTGCCCGCACCATATGATGGTATATAAGAGCTCCATGCACAGCTACCGCGATCTGCCGATCCGGATAGCCGAGCTTGGCATGATGCACCGCTATGAAATGTCCGGCGCTTTGACTGGTCTTCACCGTGTACGTGCGATGACGCTGAACGATTCCCATATTTTCTGCCGTCCGGACCAGATCAAGGAA
Organism: Paenibacillus sp.; assembly: GCA_031254035.1. Taxonomy (GTDB): domain Bacteria; phylum Bacillota; class Bacilli; order Paenibacillales; family Paenibacillaceae; genus Paenibacillus_AQ. Next base: position 41,231 of record JAIRVF010000065.1, on the reverse strand, counting down.
GAGTTCCTGCGCGTAATCCAGTTGATCACGAAGGTATATGAAGACTTCGGCATCCACGATTTCCGTTTCCGTTTGTCTTATCGCGATCCGGAGGACACCGAGAAATACTTCCAGGACGACGAGATGTGGGAAATGTCCCAGCGTATGCTGCGTGAAGTTGTTGAGGGAACCGACATTCCGTTCTTCGAAGCGGAAGGAGAAGCAGCATTCTACGGTCCGAAACTGGACGTGCAGATCCGCACAGCGCTGGGCAAAGAAGAAACGCTGTCTACCGTACAGCTGGACTTCTTGCTGCCTGAGCGTTTTGAACTGGAATATGTCGGCGATGATGGTCAAAAACACCGCCCTGTTGTTATTCATCGCGGTATTATCAGTACCATGGAACGTTTTACAGCTTTCTTGCTTGAGAATTTCGCGGGAGCGTTGCCGCTTTGGCTTTCTCCAGTTCAGGTTAAAGTCATTCCGGTATCGACTGCGTTCGAGGACTATGCGAAGCAGGTGGCTGATCAGCTGCAGCTGAGTGGCGTAGCCGTGGATGCCGATCTGCGCAATGAAAAATTGGGATACAAAATCCGTGAAGCTCAGCTTGAAAAAGTCCCTTATATGTTTATCGTTGGCGAAAATGAAATGAATGCAAATTCCGTTTCCATCCGCAAACGCGGAGAGGGAGATCTTGGCGCTATGCCGCTCTCTGAGGCGGTTGCTATGCTGAAAGAGCAAATCGCAAATCGCGTTATTTTTTAAGCAGCGGAATTGAAAGAAGTCGGCCCTAGCATATGTAAAAGAGCACTTTGTTTCTATAGGAAACGAGTGCTCTTTTACACATTGGGGCTTATATTTTACAACATGATCGTTGGCGTTAACAATTCCTGATGCAGGCAAGCGGACAAATGCCCAGAGGTCCTATTAAAAATAAACAAAATGCTGAAAACGGGAAAATCAGGACAGCACATGCGATAATGAGTCCAATGGTAGCAGCTGCAATGCCGCAGGTGAGAAGGCAAGCTTCCAGACACCTCCTATTAGCCGACACCGAAACGGGCTTGGCACTATTTCTGCAGCCGCAATTGCAGCCGCTTTGTTTGTCTGCGGAAAAAACCTTTTTCAGGATTCGGCTTATTTTATTGGCAAGCCGTTTCAAATCGGCTTCCAGCGGCCGATCTGTCTCAACAGGTATGGGCGTGCCGTTTTGAAATTTGAGGATATTCGGCTTGGCTGTTTCGTTAACAACGCGGATTGGAACGATTCCTTTTCCATTGATCGAGCCTCGAATGCTGCCACTGTGCTTGTGACTGATAATGGTAAAATTAGCGCTGGTAACTTTTTTGAAACGTTTGCCGAATGTCTGAAAAACATTTGCCATCCCCTTGGATAACTGAGCCCTCTGCGTGAACAGCATACTTCCGTCGCTGGTCACGCGGATAAACGATTGCTTTAATACGTGTGTACCGTTCTGCACCAGGCGAACCCTGGCACGTAAGATTCCCGCCGTTTTGCTTCGAACGGCTGCGTCCACGATTGTGATGGTCTCGTTTCCAACTTTTCGAATCCTAACTGTCATTGACAACACTCCCATCGTTGATTGTAAATAAAGATTGAAAAGTTATTTCTCTATAATTCTATTCTTGCAACATCGATGATCGTTGGCGTTAACAAGAATCGATGCAGAAACGCGGACAAGCTGCGACAATTCCTATTCCTAAAAAACAAAAGAATGAAAACGGAACAACCAGGATGGCACATGCGATGATGAATGCAATGGCAGCAGCTGCAAGGCCGCAGCCCACTAAGCAGTCACGCAGACAATCTGTATTAACCGACACAGAAACAGGTTTGGCATTATTTCTGCAGCCGCAATTGCAGCCGTCTTGTTTGCCTGCGGAAAAAACCTTTCTCAGGATACGGCGTATTTTATTGGCAAGCCGTTTCAAATCGGCTTCCAGCTGCCGATCAATCTCAACAGGTACGGGCGTGCCGTTTTGAAATTTAGGAATATTCGGCTTGGCTGTTTTGTTAACAACGCGGATTGGAACGATTCCTTTTCCATTGACTGAGCCTCGAATGATGCCACTGCGCTTGTGACTGATAATTGTAAAATTAGCGCTGGTAATTTTTTTTGAACGTTTGCCGAATGTCCCCGCAATATTTGCCATCCTCTTAGAAAACTGAGCCCTCTGCGTGAACAGCATACTTCCATCGCTGGTCACGCGGATAAACGATTGCTTTAATACGTGCGAACCGTTTTGCACCAGGCGAACCCTGGCACGTAAGATTCCCGCCGATTTGCTTCGAACGGCTGCATCCACGATTGTGATGATCTCGTTTCCAACTTTTCGAACCCTAACTGCCATTGACAACACTCCCATCGTTGGTTGTAAATAAAAGTTGAATTGAAAAGTTATTTCTCTATAATTCTATTCTTGTTTTATTGCTTGATTGGACGTACTACTAGGGAAGTGAGCGGAACCATGGGGCGTATATTTTGATGATCGTTGGCGTTAACAAGACTCGATGCAGAAAATCGGACAAACGCCGAGAATTCCTAATCCTAAAAGACAAAAAAATGAAAACGGAAAAATCAGGATGGCACATCCGATGATGAATGCAATGCCAGCAGCTGAAACGCCGCAGCCGATTAGGCAGCTACGCAGACAATCTGGATTAGCCGACACGGAAACGGGTTTGGCATTATTTCTGCAGCCGCAATTGCAGCCACTTTGTTTGCCTGCGGAAAAAACCTTGCTCAGGATACGGCGTATTTTATTGGCAAGCCGTTTCAAATCTGCTTCCAGCGGATGATCTGTCGCCTCAACAGGTACGGGCGTGCCGTTTTGAAATTTGAGAATATTCGGCTTGGCTGTTTTGTTAACAACACGGATTGGAACTATGCCTTTTCCATTGACTGAGCCTCGAATGCTGCCGCTGCGCTTGTGACTGATAATTGTAAAATTAGCGCTGGTAATTTTTTTGAAACATTTGCCGAATGTCCCCGCCATGTTTGCCTTCCCCTTGGAAAACTGAGTCTTCTGTGTGAACAGCATACTTCCGTCGCTGGTCACGCGGATAAACGAATGCTTCAATACGTGCGAACCGTTTTGCACCAGGCGAACCCTGGCACGTAAGATTCCCGCCGATTTGCTTCGAATGGCTGCGTCCATGATTGTAACGATCTCGTTTCCAACTTTTCGAACTCTAACTGCCATTATCAACACTCCCATCGTAAAAGTTGTAAATAAAGATTAAAATAGGAAGGTTATTTCTCTATTAGATTATTCTAGTTTTTCTTACTTGATTGGACATACTGATAGGGAAACGCGCGGAACTTCTTCTGGGTGAATAAAACCGTGGCGGCACTCTAACCGTATCTTCGTTCTCTACCTGTGTTGAAAACACATGTATAAATGCCAAATCATTTGGACATCCTTCGCTAGTAAGGGGGAGGATTTCAAATGATGAAGGTAAAAACATGGCAGAGGGTTTTATTTTGCATGCTTTTGTTCGGGTTGTTTATGGATACGCCAAACCTGTATGCTGCGTTTTCAATCACGACTGGCTTTACCATGGATAAAGACATGGGTAAGGATAACCAGAATCCCAATTCGATCATCGCAACGAATGACTACTATCTCAAACCGTTAAAATATGCCACGAATCCGGAAATGTTCAAGATTGTCGATATCAACCAGAGAAAAGCGGAACAATTCACGGCGATGACGCAAAATGAATTTATGCCCAAATTCACTTCGAAGGCGCTTCCTGTGCTGGTCAACCCGCAAACCAAGGTGAACCCGAACGTGAACAAGCAAGGATCGGTTGCTGTAACGGCTCCAAAGCATGATCAAATCATCCATACCATGAGGGTTATGGCGACAGGCTATACTGCAGGTTATGAATCCACGGGCAAACGGCCGGACCATCCGCAGTACGGCATTACCTATTCCGGCGTCAAGGTCCGCAGAGACAAAAACACGATCTCAACCATCGCTGCCGATCCGCGGGTGTTTCCGCTCGGTACCATTGTATATATTCCTGATTATGGTTACGCTGTGGTAGCCGATGTAGGGTCTGCGATTAAGGGACGTAAAATCGACCTTTATTTTGCCACGATCAAGCAGGTTTATAAGGAATGGGGAAAAAAGGAGGTCGAGATTCAAGTGATCAAACGTGGAAACGGAAAATGCAGTGAGAAGATGTTGAATACTCTGGGCAAAGTCATCCAAACATACAAGTTTGTTCCGGCTTCTTTGCTTGAAGAAGTTATCTAATATACAAGTCTTTTACCCTTTTCAAAATGGATGGATCGGGTAAAAGGCTTTTTTGTATGGAATGGCGGGTGTTTGTATATTTGCATAAATATTGCGATGTTTCACATACTACGGAAGGGGAAAAGTACAAAACCCCGTGGCAACGAAGATTTGCCAGTTACGAAGCTGGCTAGGAGGTGAAACATAACATGGAAAAGCAAAAAAATCAAAACTACAAAACGCCAAATGAAAAGTTCAATGCTGAATTTGCTGAAGAGAGCACGAACGCTCCCCAAAACAGCAGCAGTCCTAAAAGCAGCAACTCCAAAACCCCAAATGAGAAATTTAATGCAAAATTCGAAGAGAAAAATTAATTTCTCGGAAACATAAAATGTTTAACCTCGAAACATCCGCTTATATGGGCGGATGTTTTCTCTTTTGTAAGAAAATCCCTACCGACTCAGCCTCGAGACCGACCTCAACATCATTCCAGCGCCGCTATCCGTTGTTTATAACATGTTGTACACTATTATTAAATCCACGACGGATCGTGGATACGCATTTCAAGAGGAACAGTTTTACTCTAAACTAAAGGAGATACAATGTATGAAAAAACGATGGTTGGACCAGTTGCTCGGTGGTGTCATACTGATCGGGATTGGGGTTATCTTTCTTCTAAACCAGCTTGGTATTATCGATGTCAGCATTGGTTATGTGATTAGCCATTACTGGCCTGTGATTCTTATCATTTTGGGGCTTAAGGAGCTGTTAAAAGGACGGAAGTCTTTTGTCGGGGCCGCTGTTCTCCTGCTGATCGGTACTTATTTTCTGGGGAGGCACGAAGGATGGATCTGGCTTTCGCCAGGGAGCTTCTTCAAGATTATGATCCCGGCCATGCTGATTATTGCGGGGTTGTATGTGATTTTTAAGCCACAAGATCGTACACCGCCACCTCGCCCGCACAGGGACAATGAACCTCCTGCTTTTACACCGGAACCGCCGGCGCCGGAGGATTTGTCTGCTAAGTCCACGCTTGATCAGCAGTTTGAGGAAAAATTCGGAGTTCCATTCACGGAGCAAAAGCAGTCCGAACACAAAGCTTTCCATAATGAAGCCGAAGATGATGACTTTGATCCGGATGATGACGATCATATTAAAGACAGATATAAGCATTACAAAAAAAGATACAAACAGCAAAAAAAATACTATCATCAGATGAGACACGAGATGAGAGATGAGAGACGTTTTGGCCATTCCCAGTGGGAAGAGCATGAAGAAGGACATCATGACTATCCTCGTGACCGGAGTAAGATCCATCGATCGTCGTTTATCGGGGATATTCATCTCGGGCGCGACTATTTTGAGCTGAGGCCTACAAATCTCTCCCAGTTTATTGGAGATACGGTATTGGATCTGACCAATGCACATATCCCTTTTGGGGAAACGAAAATTAACATTTCGGCTTTCATCGGTGATATTAAGGTCTATGTGCCTAACGATACGGATCTAGGCATTTCAGTGAACTCAAGTTCGTTTATCGGAGATATGTCCATACTTAATGAGTCACGGAGCGGATTTATGAGCAGCTTCCAGACGAAGACTCCATACTATAATGAAGCGCGCAAGAAAATACGCATTAATGTCAGTGCATTTATTGGCGACATCAAAGTGAAAAAAGTAGGTTAAAAAGTATGTGGAATATTCTGAAGAACACGAAATGGGTGCTGCTGTTTTATGTTTTGTTAACCGGACTCTTGATGAGCGCGGTGATATATATCGGGGCGGACAGCGGTTATCTGGTCGTAAAAGGAACCTGGGTTTGGGTGTTTACAAGCCTAGGCTTCCTGCTGTTTTCCATCGTAATCGGCTACATGGCCGGCCAGCGAATTCAGCGCAGAGTCGATATCCTTGAATACAATATGCTGCAGGTGGCCAAAGGCAATTTATCCGTGCGGATCGAAGAATGCGATGACCCCACCTTCACACGGTTATACCATGAATTCAACAATTTGATGGAAGCCATGGAGAAAAAAATGATGCTGCTGCAGCGGATGGGCGAGCAGGAAGTTGTGGAAAAGGAGAAGGCTTCGGAACGTGCAGTATTGGAAGAACGCCGGCGTATGGCGCGTGATCTGCATGATACGGTAAGCCAGCAGCTGTTTGCCATCCATATGTCAGCCTCCTCACTACCCAAAGTACTGGAGCGAAATAGGGAGCATGGTCAAGCGGTGATGGACCAGCTGATCTCCATGTCGCAAATGGCGCAGAAGCAGATGCGGGCGCTCATTGCCCAGCTTCGCCCCGTTGAGCTTGAAGACAAAAACCTGGCGGAGGCGCTTGAGGTATGGTTTCCTGATTATTGCCGCCAAAACGGGCTTAAAGGTATGAAAGAAGTCGAGCTGCAAGGGAAATTGTCCGAAGCGATCGAACATCAATTGTTTTTGATTATTCAGGAGGCTATGGCCAATATCGTCAAGCATGCCCATGCCCGGCTTGTAAGCATGTCTTTGCGTGAAGAAGAGAGACAGGTTGTGCTTAGCATCAGCGATGATGGACAAGGCTTTAATGAGGTACCGCATAAGACCGGGTCCTACGGACTGTCAACTATGCAGGAGCGTGCCGAGAAATTGGGCGGCAAAGTGGAGATTATCAGCCGTCAGGGTTCAGGAACTACGATTCGCGTACATATACCCAAGTTTGTGGAAGGCGAAGCCGCCAAAGATCATAAAATGGGAGAGGAAGAGCAATAATGACAGATATCATAAAAGTGATGATTGTGGATGATCATGAGATGGTCCGGATGGGACTGAAGACATATTTGATGCTGGATCCATCCATTGAGGTCGTTGGAGAAGCGGATAACGGCTCAAAAGTCGTCGATTGGCTTAAAAATGCGGCACCGGAGAATTTTCCCGATTTGATTCTGATGGACCTGATGATGCCGATCATGAATGGAGTTGAAACAACCAAGGCGGTTCTAGCCGAGTATCCGACCATGAAAATCATTATTTTGACCAGCTTTTTGGAGGATGAGCTTGTTGTTGATGCTATAGAATCAGGAGCCGTCAGCTATGTCCTCAAAACGGTATCGGCGGATGAGCTGATTTATGCACTTCAGGGAGCAAATCGCGGCATGCCAGTGATGACCGGAGATGTGTCCCAGGCGCTTACGCGTGGAATCCGGCAGCGGACCGTACAGGGAGATTCCTCAGGCATGACCGAACGCGAGAAAGAAGTGCTGCTGTTGATCGCCGAGGGCAAAAGCAACAAGGATATCGCCGAAGAGCTGCATATCAGTATCAAAACCGTCAAAACCCATGTCAGCAACCTGCTAATGAAATGCGAGCTGGAGGATCGGACCCAGTTGGCCATACATGCTTACCGCAAAGGCTGGGTGCAAGCGAATTAAGGGTGTGGCGGTGGTCTGTCTTCTGTGAATTACGTCAATAGGCGTTTTTGTTTTAGAAATCAGGGAGAATAAGCAGCGGAGATAAGCAGCCTGATTTCGCAAGAAAAGCTTCATCTAAAGGTGGTCTGTCTTCTGTGAATTAATGTCAATAGGCGTTTTTCTTATCTCCTTTTTAATTGTTTTTAATCTGCTATTAAGGTTTATAGTACATGATAATAACAGTTAAACAATTCCCTTGCGAAATTGATATATAAAAAGGGTGTACAGGAGGCATTAACATGGATGAAAGAAACAGATCAGGTCAACCTGAAGACGGGTTCACAAATGACAACGACAGAATGAAACGTCAAGAGTCTTCCAATTCGGGTTCCTCATATTATTATTCCTACGGGCCTTTCCAATCGCTTGGGAAGGATAATGCTGAACAGCATGGCGTAGAAAGCCATAACCAGAATGATGTTGAGATCGCGCCTCCGAACCCGATTCGGCCGCTCCCGACAGTCAGCGCATTCCGCTCTACATCTGATCCGAGCAATGCAGGAAACAACGGTGATGGGGCAGGAGGCAATGGAAACGGCAATTGGCAGTTTAACCAGAAGCCTAAAACATCGATGAAAACCATCATGATTTCTTTCTTGGCTGGTGTGGTGGTTATTGCGGCATTGATGTTTACTTCAGATCGGATGAACCTGTTTACGTCTAAAGCTGAACTTTCTTCGGCAGAGCAGCCAAGTACGACTGTATCCGCAGCGCCTGAAAGTAGTGGCAACGGTGGAAACACATCAACGACCTCGCTGCCCCTTAACAAGCTGACGGATGTCTCCGGAGTAGTGGAGGAAGCGGGACCTGCGGTCGTTAAGATCGAAACGCTTGTGAAGCAAAACAGCCGCAGCAGCCAATCCCTGAATCCATTCCAGAACGATCCGTTTTCGTTTTTCTTCGGTGACCAGTCCGGATCTGGTAGTGATTATTACGGCGGCTCCCAGTCGAATAGCGGTTCACAGTCCCAAGATAATTCGAGGCTAATTCCTTACGGCATCGGCTCCGGATTCATATACAATAAAGAAGGTTACATCCTGACGAATGAACATGTTATCGAAAACGCGGATGTGATTCAGGTAAACATCGAAAATGATAGCAAAACCTACGAAGCTAAGCTTCTTGGCAAGTCCAAGGACCTTGACCTTGCTGTTCTGAAGATTGAAGGCAAAAAAGATTTCCCTGTCGTTCCACTTGGAGATTCCAGCAGTATGAAGGTAGGCCAACCGGTGGTTGCCATCGGCAACCCTCAAGGATTTGACCATACCGTAACCACTGGTGTGCTCAGCGCACGTGAACGTTCTATCGACATCAGGGAAGAAACAGGGAATGGCACGCGTAAATATCAGCATCTGTTGCAAACCGACGCATCCATCAACCCAGGTAACTCCGGTGGACCGCTTCTGAATTTGTATGGTCAAGTCATCGGCATGAACGTTGCGGTGAGCGCGGATTCGCAAGGTATCGGTTTTGCGATCCCAACCAGCACCATCAAAAATGTCGTGCAAAAGCTGGAAAGCAATCAAGAGATTCCTAAAGATCCGGTACCGTTTATTGGTGCAAAACTGATGACATTGACCGATGAAGTCGCCAAACAAATGCAAACCGACGTTAAGCAAGGCGTTGTGGTGGCAGATGTCTACTTTAAAACTCCGGCGTATGAAGCGGATCTTCGCCCTTATGACATCATTACGGGCGCAAATGGCACCAACTTCAATAACAATAACGAGTTGGTCAACTATATTCAGAAGCAAAAGGTTGGCTCGACAGTAACGATGGACATCATCCGTAATGGGAAGAAAATGCAGCTGACGATAACAGTCGGCGATAAAAACAAATACAATATTCCTTCTGACGGCCAGCAATAATCAGAAGGCTAGCAGCTCTGGCAGCGGAAGGGAAAGTCCCTTCCGCTGTTTCTGTACAAAGGTGCAAAGGCCAAACATCACTGCTACAATAGAACTAACAACGATACGAGAAAATGAGTACAGAAACAAAGGAGCCATCCGTATATGCGATCAAAAGTACTAATTGTTGATGATGACGAAAAAATTATTTCCATGCTGCGCAGAGGGCTTGCGTTTGAAGGATACGATATCATTACTGCCAACAACGGGGCGGAAGGACTGAAGAGCGTCCTCAATAGCGAACCGGATCTGGTGATCCTGGATGTTATGATGCCGCAGGTGGACGGATTCGAAGTGTGTCGCCGTTTGCGTGAAGGTGGCATACATGTCCCGGTGCTGATGCTAACCGCTAAGGATGAGATCGAACACCGCGTCAAAGGGCTTGATTTGGGCGCGGATGATTATTTGGTCAAACCGTTTGCGCTGGAAGAGCTGCTGGCACGTGTAAGGGCACTTCTTCGTCGAAAACCTGGCCAGGAGAATACAGAAGACCATCGATTGACGTTTGAGGATATCGTCCTGGACGTCGATTCGAGAGAGGTGTTGCGGGGCGGCAAACGTTTGGAGCTGACCGCGAAGGAATTCGAGCTGCTGCATCTGTTTATGCAAAACCCGAAACGGGTGCTGTCGCGCGACCTTATTATGGATAAAATTTGGGGATATGATTACAGCGGCGAATCCAACGTGCTTGAGGTTTACATTGCGATGCTGCGTCAAAAAACTGAGGAACATGGAGGCAAACGGCTTATTCAAACCATTCGGGGAGCCGGTTACATTTTGAGAGGTGACTCATAAACATGTCCATAAGACTTCGGCTGACAGCCTGGTATGCATGCATTTTGGCAGTTTCACTGATATTGTTTGGTTCTGCCGTGTACGGGGTTGTGCATTATAATACGTATTCTGATCTGAAGAAGAAACTTGTGGAACAGGGCCAAAATATTAAACCCGGTTACATTATCGATGTATCAAGAGGACAAGTAACATTTGATATCTCTTTTGGGAATTTTCAGGCAGGTTATGGTCAGTACCATAATTATCAAAACGGGGAAACCTACATCTCAAAAAATTTTGAACAGCTTCATACTGTTTTTCCTGTACCTTCTTCCAAAGCTGCCGCCAATGCAAAAGAATTCGATACGATTTATTTAAACGGAAACCCGTTTTTGGTTTATCAGAAGGCGTTCATATTAGAAAACAACCAAGTGGTTGGTTTCCTGCAGCTAGCTGTGTTTACAGGACATGAAGAAAACCTGCTAAGGCTTCTTCGAAGCATTTTGATCATCAGCGCCACCATCATGCTTATCATGGCCACCACTTTCGGGCTGTTCTTGGCACGCAAATCCATGGCTCCAATCGAGAAGGTTATCGAGGCTGCGGACCAAATCCAGAATGGCGCAGATTTGAGCGTCCGGATTACCTATGACGGACCACAGGACGAAATCGGGCAGCTGATCAATACGGTAAACAGCATGCTCGGCCGGATGGAGGGATTTTACAAAAATCTCGAGGAATCTTATGCGGCGCAGCGCCGTTTTGTATCGGATGCATCCCATGAGCTGCGTACGCCACTCACCACGATCCGGGGCAATGTCGATCTGTTGCAAAAAATGTGGTCCAAGGATGATTTGGATCGTACTAACCTAGATGAGGAAACGATGCATACAATGACTTTGGAAGCTGTTAGCGATATTGCCGATGAATCCAAACGGATGAGCCGCTTGGTCAGCGATATGCTGTCTTTGGCGCGGGCAGATACTGGACGGACATTTGAGAAGGAACCTGTTCCGCTCGAAATTCTCGTGGAAGAGGTCGCGCGTCGGGCCAAGATGCTTCCGCGTACGGCCGAATGGGTTACGGGAGATTTCTCCATCTTGAATGGTGTTTACATTAACGGCAACAAGGATTATATGCAGCAGATGTTGTTTGTTTTTATTGAAAATGCATTTAAGTACACGCCGGAAGGCCAAGTTTCGTTTGATGCCTTTATATACAAAAACCAGGTGGGTATCCGGATTTCCGACACCGGGATTGGCATGGACAAGGAGGAAGTGCCTTATATCTTTGACCGGTTTTACCGTGCGGACCAATCCCGCGGAGTAACGGAGGGGATCGGACTGGGCTTATCCATTGCCAAATGGATTATTGATGAGATGCAGGGTTCGGTTGAGGTCGTAACGCGCCTCGGAGAAGGGACGACGTTTGTCATCTGGCTGCCGATTGTGTATCCGACACCTTTGGAATAGGTTATAATGGGTATAACCAATAGCTTAAACATGAGGAAAGCAGGTGAAGACAGATATGGAAGTCATTAAAATATCACCACGGGGATACTGCTATGGCGTCGTCGATGCTATGGTGCTCGCGCGTCAAGCTGCACAAAATCTGGATCTCCCGCGGCCTATATATATTCTTGGCATGATCGTTCATAACAGCCATGTCACCAACTCTTTTGAGGATGATGGCATTATTACGCTGGACGGAGCCAATCGTCTAGAAATTCTCAGTAAGGTGGATAAAGGGACGGTTATTTTTACGGCGCATGGGGTTTCGCCCGAGGTTCGCAAAATTGCCCGCGAGAAAGGGCTGACAACGGTCGATGCGACCTGCCCCGACGTAACGAAAACACATGATCTGATCCGCGAGAAAGTGGCTGATGGCTACGAAGTAATCTATATCGGCAAAAAAGGCCATCCGGAGCCGGAAGGCGCCATGGGAATCGCACCCGATCATGTGCATCTCATCGAGAAGGAAGAGGAAATTGACGATCTGAAGGTATCCTCCTCACGGATCATCATCACGAACCAGACAACGATGAGTCAGTGGGATATCAAACACATCGTGAAAAAGCTGCTGGAACTTTACCCATCGGCTGAAGTGCATAATGAGATTTGTCTTGCGACTCAGGTGCGCCAAGAAGCGGTCGCGGAGCAGGCTGGACAGGCCGATCTTCTGATCGTCGTCGGAGACCCGCGCAGCAATAACTCCAACCGACTCGCACAGGTATCCGAAGAGATTGCCAATGTCAAATCTTACCGGATCGCGGACATTACCGAGCTTAAGCGCGAATGGCTGGAAGGCATCGAGAAGGTAGCCGTTACATCGGGGGCGTCAACCCCTACGCCGATTACGAAAGAGGTTATTGCCTATCTGGAGCAGTATGATCCGAACAATCCGGATACATGGGAAATCCGGCGGACGGTGAATATGAAGAAGCTGCTGCCTCCGGTAAAAGTTAATAAATAGCTGGACTGAAGCCAGGCTTTCCGATTACGGGAGGCCTGTTTTTTGTACCAATACTTGACGGAGTAAGTCAAATGATATAAAGTTACTTTAATGATTAAAAGCATAAAAGCATGTATGTGTTAAAGTTAGCGCGCGGGATAGAATCGACACCTCACATAATATGTTAAGAACTAATTTCAGTTTTGAGCCTCAAATACTACATAAAAATTAAGGTTGCAGTGTTTATGCGTTTTTATACAGAGAGGAATGGTAATCATGATCGTTATTACTCCCAATACGACTCCGGAAGAACAAATCCAGGATATCATCCGCGTGATTGAGAACAACGGGCTTCAAGCTTCTATCTCCAGAGGTTCAAACAGTACGGTCATTGGCCTTATGGGAAAGGTAGACCCAAAGATTGCGGAACATCTGCGGCAGATGAGGGGCGTTGAAAATGTAGTGAGGATTACGAAATCCTACAAATTAGCAAGCCGGGACTTCCATCCGGAAGACACGGTTATCGATATTAACGGCGTAAAAATCGGCGGTGAAGAGCTAGTCGTTATGGGTGGTCCATGCGCCGTCGAATCCCCCGCTCAAATCGATGAAATTGCAGCGCTTGTGAAAGCGGCCGGAGGGCAAGTACTGCGCGGCGGCGCGTTCAAACCCCGCACGGGACCGTACAGCTTCCAAGGCGTTGGAGTGGAAGGTCTGATCATGATGGCGGAAGCGGGCCAAAAGCATGGACTTTTGACGATTACGGAAGTGATGACACCGGAGTACGTTGATATTTGCGCGGAATACGCGGATATTTTGCAGGTTGGCACGCGTAATATGCAGAACTTTGATCTTCTGCGCAAGCTCGGAACATGCGGCAAGCCGGTTCTCCTAAAACGCGGGTTTAGTGCAACCTACGATGAGCTGCTGAACGCTGCCGAGTACATACTTGCCGGAGGCAATCCGAATGTGATGCTCTGTGAACGCGGCATCCGGACCTTTGAAAGCTATACCCGGAATACGCTGGATTTGTCGGCGATCCCTGTATTGCAGCAGTTGAGCCATTTGCCCGTCATTTCCGATCCAAGCCATGGCACGGGACGCCGTGAACTGGTGGAGCCGATGTCCAAAGCATCCGTTGCTGCAGGAGCTAACGGTTTGATCATTGAAATGCATACCGATCCGGATAATTCGATGACTGGCGATGGCGTGCAATCCCTGTTTCCAGGCCAATTTGCCACGCTGCTGAAAGATCTGGAGAAACTGGCCCCACTTGTAGGTCGTACATTCAATACGAAGAAAGCCCCTGCTGAAGCCTTTACGAAGTAATGATTACCAGATTATTGCCTGCTCACTGGTTAGAAACCAGTTGGGCAGGCTGTTTGCGTTTCTTTCAAATAAGTTGCTGCCCAATTATGTTAGGATACCTTACACAGATTAAAAAAATACCTGACATGGATATTGACGATGTCAGGTTTTGCGTTTTATAATGACGACATAGATATTTAGATACTGAACGTTTGTGTTGGTATAGTGAGTTAATGTTCGGATATTGGGAGGAAGAGATCATGTCGGTTGAAAATGTGTTGAAAACAATCAAAGATAATGCAATTGAGTGGGTAGATTTTCGGTTTGTAGACTTGTCTGGCCGCGCCCATCACATTTCTTTGCCTGCCAGAGAAGTGGATGAGGAAACGTTTGTGAACGGGGTAGCGTTTGACGGCTCTTCCATCGCCGGTTTCCGGGGGATCGAAGAATCCGATATGGTGATGATGCCAGATCCGGATGCGGCATTTATTGATCCATTTACCGCACATCCGACATTAAATATCATGTGCAACATCCATACGCCAGACGGCGTAAGTTATGAACGTGACCCACGCGGCATTGCGGCAAAGGCCGAAGAGTACTTGCAGGCTAGCGGCGTAGGAACAACTGCTTTTTTTGCGCCGGAATCCGAGTTCTTTATTTTCGATGATGTTCGTTACGAAAGCAGCATGAACAGCTCTTCTTTCTATGTGGATTCCGAAGAAGCCGCATGGAATACGGGGCGCAAGGAAGAAGGCGGCAATCTTGGTTTCAAAGTGGGTGTTAAAGGCGGTTATGTACCAGTAGCTCCTGTAGATACGCAGCAGGACATCCGCAGCGAAATGTGCCGTTTGCTTGAAGAAGTCGGACTGCGCGTTGAACGCCATCACCATGAAGTGGCAACCGCAGGTCAAGCAGAGATCAACTTCCGTTTTGATACCCTGAAGAAAACAGCAGATAACTTGCTTATTTACAAATATATCGTTCACAATACAGCCCGCCAGTATGGCAAAGTGGCAACCTTTATGCCGAAGCCCCTTTTTGGAGACAATGGCAGCGGCATGCACGTCCACCAATCCATTTTCGACGGCGATACACCATTGTTTTATGAAAAAGGTGGTTATGCCAATCTGAGCGAGATGGCGCTGCACTACATTGGTGGTATTTTGTATCATGCCCCTGCGCTGCTTGCATTGACGAATCCGTCGACGAACTCATTTAAACGTCTGGTTCCGGGTTATGAAGCGCCGGTGAATCTCGTGTTCTCCAAAGGCAATCGTTCCGCGGCAATCCGCATTCCGGTCGCTGCCGTAACGCCGAAAGGCTGCCGCATCGAGTTCCGTACACCGGACTCCACGGCAAATCCTTACTTGGCCTTCACCGCAATGTTGATGGCAGGTCTGGACGGCATTAAACGTAAAATCGATCCAGTTAAGCTTGGATACGGACCAAT
The DNA here is from genome assembly GCA_031254035.1 of Paenibacillus sp. Taxonomy (GTDB): domain Bacteria; phylum Bacillota; class Bacilli; order Paenibacillales; family Paenibacillaceae; genus Paenibacillus_AQ. The sequence continues at coordinate 25,646 of JAIRVF010000065.1, read as the reverse complement.
GGACAAAAACATCTACGATCTGAGCGATGAGCAAAAATCGGAAATCCGCAGCGTACCAGGCACACTTGATGAAGCGCTCGACGCTTTGAAGGCCGACTATGATTTCTTGCTTGAAGGCGATGTATTCACCAAAGAATTTATCGATAACTACATCGAGTTGAAACGCGGCGAAGCCAAAGCGGTATCCATCCGCATTCATCCGCATGAATATAGTCTGTATTTTGACTGCTAATTCTGGCATCTCAAGGCTGTCCCATGTGGGCAGCCTTTTCGCTCCATATTTTATTTCGGTAAAGCTTTATAAGAGTAAAAGAAATATGCTAAAGTGAGATAGAAAGGGAATACGATCGGGGATGAAAGTTTATGCATAATAGTGCTTGATGCTCCCCAGGAGACCTGCTATCATTTACTAAAATTAGCTACAGAGAGAGGATGGAGAGTTATCGTGACCAAAAGAGCTTACAATTTCAATGCAGGGCCGGCAGCACTGCCGCTTGAAGTTCTGACACGCGCGCAGGCTGAGTTTGTTGATTTTCGGGAAACGGGCATGTCTATTATGGAAATGTCGCATCGAGGCAAAGTATATGAAGAAGTCCATCATGAAGCGGAAAGCCGCCTTTTGTCGCTACTCGGCAATCCCGAAGGGTACAAGGTATTGTTCCTGCAGGGTGGAGCAAGCACGCAATTTGCCATGATCCCTCTTAATTTTCTGACCGAAGGCAAAACGGCAAGTTATGTTCTATCAGGCAGCTGGGCAGATAAAGCGATCAAGGAAGCGAAGTTGATCGGAGAAACGCATATCGCTGCATCTTCGGAAGCGGATAAATACATGAAAATCCCCGATCTGGAAAGCATTGAAATTCCACAGAATGCGGCATACCTGCATGTGACCTCCAACGAAACCATTGAAGGAACCCAGTATCAGCAGTATCCAAAGACAGGAAACATACCGCTCATCGCAGATATGTCGAGCGACATTCTGTGCCGTCAATTCGATGTGAACCAGTTTGATTTCATTTATGCTGGGGCCCAAAAAAATCTCGGACCATCCGGGGTGACTGTTGTGATCGCCCGTGAAGAAATGCTGGCCAATTCTCCGCAGCATATTCCGACGATGCTTCGTTACAGCACGCATATGAAAAACGACTCATTGTATAACACGCCTCCTTCTTTCTCAGTATATATGGTGAACGAGGTACTAAAATGGATTGAAGAGCAGGGTGGCCTTGCAGGAGTAGAGCAGAACAACCGCAAGAAGGCGGGCCTGATTTATGATATAATCGATAGTAGCGAAGGCTTCTATCGCGGTCCTGTTGATGCCGGCAGCCGTTCCATGATGAACATTACGTTCCGACTGGCATCGGAAGAACTCGAGAAGCAGTTTATCAAGGAATCAGAGCAGGCAGGATTCGTAGGTTTGAAAGGTCACCGCAGTGTGGGCGGTTTGCGCGCATCCATATACAATGCGGTTCCTTACGAAAGCTGCAAAGCTCTTGTGGACTTCATGGTCGAATTCCAAAAAAGCCATGGTTAAAGCAAGCTGAAAGGATTTTTTCAGCCTGTTGAACGCAGAGCCTTTCGCCTAATGGGCGGAAGGCTTTTTTAAGATTATAGAATTTGTAAGTTTTTTGCGGTCCCCGCAAAGTGATCAAAAGCGGACTTTTTGAACAACCTCTTAAAGATATAAAGTTTAAGGATGGAGTGAATAATCATTATGGCACTGCATATCGTGCTTGTAGAACCTGAAATACCAGCCAATACCGGAAATATAGCTAGAACCTGCGCAGCGACGGGAGTTCATTTACATTTGGTGCGGCCGCTAGGCTTTAGCACGGATGATTCCAAGCTGAAGAGAGCGGGACTTGATTACTGGTATGCGGTTCATATCGAATATCATGATTCTTTTGCGGAAGTACAGGAGAAGTATCCGGAAGGACGCTTTTTTTATGCAACAACAAAAGCCAACAAGAGATATAATGATATGGAGTATCGGGACGGAGATTGCCTCGTATTTGGCAAAGAGACGAAGGGACTTCCTCCGGAGCTGCTGAAGGCTAATCCAGATACCTGCATTCGGATGCCGATGACTGACAAAGTCCGTTCCATGAACTTGTCCAATTCGGCTGCGATCATTGTGTTTGAAGCGTTGCGCCAATTAGATTTTCCTGGGATGGAGTAAGTTTCTAAAAGAAAGGAATAAAAATTCAATTTGTTAGCAGGATTCGACATACTCATATCGAACTATTAACAAAGACCCATTTTTTTTTGGGGTGAAAAAGGTGTTTTGAAAGCTTCGGGGGTACGATTTAATCTTAAGAGGAACGTCTGTCACCGATTTTCCAAACATGAGGACCGCGTTTAGCGGGCGTTTTTCTTACGGTTATAGAATTGTTCAGCTCCGCTGAGACTGGCATTCTATAGTCTTTAATGAAGTTGACTAGTTAACAGGAGAGGTGTATTTAGTCTATGAAACCTGCTGGCGTAGTTCGCAAAGTCGATCAGCTGGGGAGAATTGTCTTACCCAAATCTTTGAGAAAGCGGTATCAGATGAATGAGGGGGACCCTGTGGAGATTTTGGTGCAGGGAGATCATATCATTCTGGAACGTTATCGTCCCAAGTGCGTATTTTGCGGATCCATGGATGATGTAAGTGAGTTTAAGGAACGTTATATCTGCGGACAGTGCCAATCGGATATGTCGCAGCTGCAAAAACATGCATAGCCACTATTTCGGACATCACGTTCATTCGTGATGTTTCGTTTTTTTCTCCACCTTAAGGGGTGGCATAGAAAAGAAAAAAGGCTTCCTGGTTCAGGAAGCCTTTTTGGCCGTGGACTACAGCCCTTTGGTTTTATCTTCGTTATAAGCTGCGGTTAAAATGCCAGTCACGAACATAACAAGTACCAATGTAACAATCCAAAATGTTAATGAGAACGACATATAGGCCACCTCCCGCTAATCTAGCATTGCTCATTAAGAATATTATACCCAGACTTTCGAAAAAAATAAATGAGTATTACTTAATATTATTTATTATTTGTAGAATAAAAAGTGGGTTGGCACAGGGCGCAAGCTTCCATCCGACGGATGATTGACGACTTTTCCGTTTACAATAAGAGAAGAAGAACCACCGCCATCCAAATTATATGCATCGATTACGCCAAGTCCGTACAATTTGCTCTGCAGTTCTTGCAGTGTGGCGCCGGAGCTTCCGTTTTCGTTGTAGCCGTCAACGACGATGATTAGCAGCTGGTCATCCTTGTAATTCCCGATTACGGTACGGGGTGCACGTTTGGGGGATACCAGCCATTTTTCCGGAATCGGCATAGGTTGTCCATTTTTGAGAAGAACGGGTACAAAGGTGGCTCCGAATCTTGGCTCCAAACGGTCCAATTCGGCTTTTTCCGAAAACTTTCCGCCAATCAGTTTGCCGTTATCGTTTAGTCCTACGAAGAACAGGTCCTTAAAACTGGGCTCAAAGCCGGTTACATATTCCGCGTTTAGGACGGTCGTACTGAGAGGATACCGTTTACTGCCGCTATCGGCAAAACCGCCCGCATTGATGCCGGCGACTGCTCCGTACCTATTCACTGCCCGCAAGGTGGTTTCCGATCCACCGACTTGGTCCAGGCCGAGGCTCATCTGCATGGCTTTAGGATCTTTGAGTTTCACTTTCATGGCGTAACCTCTGTATACCCCGGGATTTACTTTGTATAGCTCAAGGCGGATGCGGTCACTTTCAATCCGTTCAAATGGGGTACCCAGCTTGGAAGTAATTTTCCGGTTATAAATATACTCCGGGCGTTTGGCCTGAGTTTGAGCCTTATTTACGATTTGGTTCATGGCAGCCGTCGTTTGTTTGTAGAGTGCTGAGGTTTTGCGGATTGAAGAAATCGTCACTTGCACGGCCTGATCCGCCTTGTCCAGATTCTGCTTGAGCTCTGCCGTCTGTTTTGCCAGCGTTTGCTCAGGGACATAGGGAGCCGTGTCGATCTCAAGATGCATGGAACTGAAGCTGAATAACATAAATAAAAAAAGTCCTAGGAAGGGTGCGGTCGCAAGCAGGAAAAAACGGTTGATCTGTTTCTTTTTCGTTATCATTTCAGCAGATCCATCTTCTGTTGCAGTGTATTCAGTTGCTTCTTGACTTCATTCAGCTGTGTATACAGCTTATTGCTGTTATCCGTTTTGTTTGTGGCATTATCTTTCGTAAACGTTAGCAGCTCATTAAAAGATTGTACCTTGCTTTCGAGCTCCTTCACTTCACCGGATAATTCTTCGAATTTTGCTTCATAGTGTATTTTTAACTCATCCATTTGCTTGCGGGAATCTGTTTGAAGCTGCTGAAGCATATCTTGCTTTAAATGGTTGCTATATAAATAAGCGGCCGTAATCCCTGCTGCTATGAGCAATATCCAAATAAGCAAAACGAGTTTGACCGAGCGGGAATTTCCCTTTCTTGTCCGGTTTTGATAAGGTGCTTCAGGCTCTGTTGAAGATCGCATTTCATCACCCCGGTTACAGCTGTTTTTTCAGATATCAGAAGTACGAGGCCTTCGTTTCCTGATATCACAAGAAAAGCTTCCGCTAAGCGGATTTCCTTCAATGAAGGAGGTTTTTCTTGCCAGTCCTCATTCTATCATTCTCCTGCCATTAACGCAAAAGATGGATCTAAAGTCACAGAAGAACCCAAAAATAGATTGCACCAGTTGTAAGCGTTGCGATACAATCTTGTTAGATTATTTATAGCAGGGCAGCAGAATGGCACATGTTAACATGATTTATCCAATGATACCTCTGACACTATTCTAGATGTTTAATACGTCTTGAAACAAGCGCTTAACGCGGCCTATGAACTGTCTAAAATTTATACGATCAAGCAATTATTCCACTTTATTGATCAGGGGGTTTCAATCGAAATGACGAAGGTTTGGCGGGTCGTGATTATAGACAGTCACCCCACAAGTATGCTAGGAACCAAGTTGATTTTGGAAGAAAGAGAAGAACTTAAGGTCATAGGTACAAATTCAACTTGGGATGAAGGACTAATGTTCGTGATGGAACAGCAACCGGAACTGGTACTGTTGGACTACCAAATGCCGGAAGGGACGGCGGAAGTACTTCTTGAAAAAATGAAGCAACTCTCGCCGAAAAGCCATATCATTATTTTGACGGATACTGACGGAATTAAGCTGCTGCATTCAGTGATGAGTCTAGGCGGAAGTGGAATCTTGTCGAAACAGGCGTCTGCGGCGCAGCTCATGCTGATGATTGATGGGCTTCGCGCAGGTTTGGCGACGCTTCCGATGGATTGGCTGAAGAAAGGGATCTGGCAGGTGCAGCTGGCTGGCGCAGATGGTGGTTTGTATCATTTGACCGAAACGGAAATTTTTATTATGGAGAGGATTGTACAGGGAATTACGTATGATAAAATAGCAACCGAAATTTCTGTAAGCCGCCGATCCATCGACAATTATTTGCGAAAAATATACGTGAAGCTGGGAGTCTCCACCCGGGCGCAGGCGATCGAAAAGTTTGCATTGACCGCGCGCCAAAAAAGTCCTGTTTTCAATTAACTGGTGATATACATATAGTACAGACAAAAGCAGATAGGCGCGATCAAAAAATAATAGGACATTCGATTTGCCGAAAGTAGCTAAGGCGACGGGCAGTTTTCGTGCAAATCTGATTCACTATTTTTTTGACCCTCGCCTAACTGGTGATTGAAACTAGGAGAAGGAGGAGAGATCATGCAGTATTCCTTTGCGGAACGAACCAAAGCGATGCTTTCGTCACCGCTTCACTTCATGAGATCACTATCTACTAGGGGTTCATTTATTTCTTTTGCGGAAGAGCTTCCCGCAGAAGAATTGTTCCCGCTTTCGCCACTTGCGGCTGCTGCGGCAGCTGTGATATCCAGAAGCCCTGCAGCGCTGCAATATGGCGAGCCGCAGGGTTATTTGCCGCTCCGTGAATGGTTGTGCAGGGACTTCAGACAGATGAAACAGACGGACGTGAATGCGAAGCAAGTTCTGCTTACCACTGGTAGCCAGCAGGCTATGGATCTTCTTGCCCGTGTTTATGTGGAGTCCGGTGATTCCGTGCTGGTTGAACAGCCGACTTCCCCGGGCTTCCTACAGATTTTGAACATGCAGGGAGCCATTATTATACCGGTGGAGGGTGATGGGGAAGGGATTAATCCGGAGCAACTGCTTGCGCAGATGGAGAACTCGCGTCCGAAGCTTCTGTTAGTATCCCCCAATTTTACGAATCCGACGGGAACTTTATGGAGTTTAGAACGCCGCAAGGAGGTACTGGAGATCTGCAGATCACGGAAGGTGCTGATCGTGGAAGATAATTCTTACGGAGATTTGCATTTTGGCGGTATTGGCGCGAAGGAGTTTTACCACAAGTACCCTTCCCTTTTTTCGCTGGATGAAGCGGGAAAAGGGGGACAGGTGCTGTATATCGGCTCTTTCAGCAAGACGGTGGTACCGGCGCTCCGCACGGGTTGGGCGGCAGGAAACAAGGCTATGATCGAAACGATGGTCCTGGCCAAGCAGCTGGCTGACTGGCAGTCCAGCCATTTCAACCAATGTCTGCTCCATGGTTTACTGGAGTCTTCAACCTTTGACATTTACGAGCATATTCGGATGCTGAACCGTGAATACGAGACCCGGCTGAAGCTGATGACTGAGCTGCTGAAGCGTCCGGCCTGGAAAAATGCCCACTATGAGATGCCTGAAGGCGGCATGTTCGTCTGGGTAAAGCTGCCCGATGCACTCGATAGCTTGGCCCTGCTGAAGTGTTCACTGGATAAAGGGGCCGCATTCCTCCCCGGGCCGTTATGTTATCCGAATGGAGAGGGCAGTGGATATATCCGCTTGAATTTCACCCATCCAGGCCGGGATGAGCTGCTTCTCGGCATGAATTTGATCGGCGAAGCCATTTCGGAATTTACGGCCCGCAGCTAATCCCCTTCCGCGAAATGTCCTCCGGAGGTGGATGAGGAGGCGGCTTCCAGCACGCCGGCATACTGCCCTAGGCTTTCGATTCCGGCGGAGGTAAGCACATATCGGCCGCGGCTGATCCGCTCGAACCATCCGTAGTAGTTGTGTTGCAGGATGGCGGCCGCATTGCCGATGCCGGTAAGGTTCTTAAGCGAAGCGGGCGAGGCACCTTCCAGCGGGGCGTCCGCAAGAGCTTGCGCCACGCGCAGCGCTTTTTCACGGTAAGCCGTCACAAGCTTGGCACGGCTGCTGCCGCCAATGTTGTAGTCGCCGCTGCGTTCGTGGAATTCATACAATAGGCGTTCTGTGCGTCTTTTTGTTTTTGTTTTGGTTTTCGGCATATCCTGTATGCCGGGTCTGCATAACACCTCGACAAAAGGTGGTTTAGTTTTAAAAAAGGTAACCGTAATCAGTCCAAATCCAAGCTTGCGGCACAACCTCGTGATCTCACCCCACCGTTGATTAACGGCACCACGTTTGGTTCGACTGCGTTCAACCGCCAGATAGACCTGCGAGCTGATCTGAAGACGTTCCATCCCCTGCAACAGCAGTGCGAGATTGAACGTTTTTTTCATTTCTACAATTAATGGCTCGCTCTCTTCCGGATGAACCCCGACCAGATCGCAATGCCGCACCTCTCCCTTGATTTCGTACCCGTGCTGCTTAAAAAAAGCCTTAAGCGGCTCATACAGCTCGGTTTCATGCCGTACGGTCATGATCATTCTCCTTTGTTTGAAGATGTTTAGACCGCATCTTCTGTAGTTTCCTATATTATAACATTTGATAAAAGGCAATCCTCCTTTCCCGAAAAAATAGGTAAACTAATCCCCATGTTCAGCATAGTTATGTAGTACACTTTCTGATTAGGATTATGTGAAAAATGAGGATCTAAATGGGATGAAAGCTGACCCTTGACGCTTTGATGGAATTTTTGACAACTCATAACGTAGTCATAGGAGGTACTAGCATGGATATTTTCGAACGCGTAGCGGCCTATCGGGCAGAAAGTGATCAACTTGCGTGGAACGGCACCTTTAAAGATTACATCGAACTGCTCCGTCAGAACTCTTCGGCAGCGATTACAGCTCATTCGCGCGTGTATGACATGATCAAGTCGTACGGCGTGGAGGAGGTGGGCGGTCATAAACGTTATAAATTTTTTGAGCAGGAGATCTTCGGTCTGGACCGCTCCATTGAGAAGCTGGTAGAAGAGTATTTCCACTCTTCGGCGCGGAGACTTGATGTTCGAAAACGGATTTTGCTGCTGATGGGGCCGGTGAGCGGCGGTAAATCTACGCTGGTGACTCTCCTGAAGCGGGGCCTCGAGAGATATTCACGTACGGAACAAGGAGCGCTCTATGCGATTGACGGCTGCCCGATGCATGAGGAACCGCTGCATTTGATCCCACCGGAGCTTAGGGCCGAAGTGGAAGAAGAGCTGGGTGTACGAATTGAAGGGAATTTGTGCCCGTCCTGCCAAATGCGCCTGAAACTGGACTATGGAGGGGATATCGAGAAGGTGCCTGTAACCCGCGTAATCATTTCCGAGGATGCAAGGGTAGGGGTCGGAACGTTCAGTCCGTCGGACCCGAAATCCCAGGATATTGCAGATCTCACAGGCAGCATCGACTTCTCGACCATCACCGAATACGGCTCGGAATCCGATCCGCGAGCATACCGTTTCGACGGGGAACTGAACAAAGCCAACCGAGGTTTGATGGAATTTCAGGAAATGCTCAAATGCGACGAAAAGTTTCTATGGAACTTGCTATCACTGACCCAGGAAGGCAACTTCAAGGCAGGGCGTTTCGCTCTTATTTCGGCGGATGAACTCATCGTTGCCCACACGAACGAGGCAGAATACAAAGCGTTTGTTTCCAATAAGAAAAACGAAGCGCTGCAATCGCGGATGATTGTTATGCCTATCCCGTACAACCTGAAGGTATCCGAAGAGGAAAAGATTTATAATAAACTGATTCTGCAAAGCGATATGCAGCATGTGCATATTGCACCGCATGCGCTGCGGGCCGCGGCGATTTTTTCCATACTTACCCGGCTGAAGGAAACGAAAAAGCATGGTATGGATCTCGTCAAAAAAATGCGGATGTACGATGGAGAAGAAGTTGAGGGCTTTAAGGAAACTGATCTGAAGGAGATGCAGACTGAATATCTGGAAGAGGGTATGTCCGGTGTTGATCCACGTTATGTCATTAACCGAATTTCCAGTGCTTTGATCAAGCAGGACCTTCAATGCATTAACGCATTGGACATTCTTAGGGCCATCAAGGACGGATTGGATCAGCACGCCTCGATCACCAAAGAGGAGCGGGAGCGTTTCCTGAATTTCATCGCTGCTGCGCGCAAGGAATATGATGAGCTGGCCAAAAAGGAAGTGCAGAAAGCTTTCGTTTATTCCTTCGACGAGTCTGCCAAGACGTTGTTTGAGAACTATTTAGATAATATCGAAGCTTTCTGCAATATGGCCAAAATTCGTGATCCGCTGACCGATGAGGAAATGAATCCGGATGAGCGGCTGATGCGTTCCATCGAAGAGCAGATCGGCATTTCGGAAAATGCCAAAAAAGCGTTCAGGGAAGAAATAATGATCCGCATTTCTTCATATTCGCGCAAAGGAAAAAAATTCGAATATCATAATCATGACCGTCTGCGTGAAGCCATCGAAAAGAAATTGTTTGCGGATTTAAAGGATATTGTAAAAATTACCACGTCTACCAAAACGCCGGATGCGAACCAGCTTAAACGAATTAATGAAGTCAGCAAACGCTTGATGGATGATCACGGGTACTGCCCGGTCTGCGCTAACGAATTGCTGCGATATGTGGGTAGCTTGTTAAATCGATAATGACGTTCCTGCTGAGGGTGCCCCCCTAAGGTTCAAAAGAATCTTAGGGGACACCCTCTTGTCCGTTCGCGAGGCGCTACAAGTACAAATCATCCCTACGATCGCTGTCAACCGACTTTGCTATCAACCTATTCTGATGGTGGCCGAGGCAGACCATGCATTCCCAATCAGACGCCTCTTTTTGGTATTCGAAAAAATATGTGTAATTTTTTTGAAAAATATAGGTGGATTCGCTTTCAATATAGTCTATAATATACAAAGTTGGTATATTGGTTGGAAATATTTAGGGCTATAGAAGGAGATCTGCCATGATTAATGTATCGCAAAAGCGAAAAAAACAGATTGATTATATCAAATTGTCCGAAAAAGATATGGAAATTCTACTGAAATTCCGCCCTGTATTCGAAAAAGTGGTGGAGGAGGTCGTCACCCGCTTTTACCAACATATTGCCACGGAGACTGAGCTCATGGATCTTATCGGTAGAACTACTACGATCGAGAGATTGAAAAATACGCAAAGGGAATACTGGATGTCGCTGGCTGACGGCAAGATCGACGAAGCATATCTGGAGAAAAGGATCGCGATTGGGCTTGTGCATTCCCGCGTCGGTTTGAAAATTGAGTATTATTTGGGCAGCTATATGACATATTTGGACATCGCGACTGATTTGCTGCGTCAGGCCGCGCCGGATGAGTGGATTCCTGCGATCCATTCGCTTAGCAAAATGTTTAACTTGGACTCCCAGCTTGTGCTTGAGGCCTATGAGTTGAAGGAGAGAGAGAAATTGAAGGATCTTGCGGATGAAAAGGAACATGTTCTGCAAGCGGTTACAGATGTCGTTCAGCAGTTGACGGGTATGATGACCGAGCTGAACGAAAGCGCCGGACAAATTGCCGTCTCTGCACAAGTAACGGCAGATTCCCAAGAAACGGCTCATGTGCTGATGGACGAGCTTCATGAGGAAGTAAAGCAAATTGGAAATATGGGTGTGCTCATCAAATCGATTGCCGATCAAACACATTTGCTTGGCCTAAATGCGGCTATTGAGGCTGCTCATGCGGGGGAGATGGGCCGGGGATTTGCGGTTGTTGCAGGAGAAGTGCGTAAGCTGGCCGCACATTCGCGTGAAGCCTTGGAACAAATACAGGACAATGTGTCGGGCATTATGCAGCGTTTGGACAGGGTTCAAGCGGAAACGGAAAAAACAACCGTGCATGCCAGAGAGCAGGCCAGCAGCTCGCAGGAGCTTGCTTCATTTGTCAATATGATCGAAAAGCTGACAGATGATCTAGCGGAAATTCAAAAGAGAAGCTAAACTCTTTTGAAGGGGTTGCCTAATTTGCCAATATCATGCAAAATATCTATATATCTGATTTATCCTTTTCAGTATAATAGAGTAGTCATCATGAATATGCGAGGTAGAACGGTTATAATAAACGAATTTTGGCAATCCGTATTCCGAGGTGATTGATGTTGGCTTCAATTCATGATGTGGCAAGGGAAGCAGGAGTTTCAGTAGCAACAGTATCCAAGGTGATTAACCATTATCCAGATGTTAGCGAAAAAACGAGAAGTAAAGTTAAGCAAGCGATCGCGCTGCTTCGTTACAGGCCCAATGTCATCGCGAGAGGACTCGTGACTGGGAGATCGTGGACCGTCGGGGTTCTGATTAATATACCATTTACGAATCCATATGTGTCGATGCTGCTGGAAGGGGTCAAAACGGCGCTGGAAAACAGCGGTTATGACCTCATGCGTCTGTCGGCCAGGCTGAATGATCCGGATTACTCCTTTGTTGATCACTGCCAAAGCCGTAATTTGGACGGTGTGGTGGTGTTTGGTGTGGAAAAGGAGCATCGCAGCATCCAGGGGTTGGTTCAATCCGAGATACCGACAATGTTTGTGGATACCGATGTAACGGGGCAGCGGGCAGGCAATATTACGACAGATAACCAGAATGGAGTACATATGGCGGTTCAGCATCTTCATGAACTGGGGCATCACCGGATTGCCTATCTGGCGGGGGTACCTGGTCAGATTGTGAACGAAAGCCGTTTGGTGGGATATCGTGAGGGGTTGCAAGCTGCCTCTATTCCTTACCGCACGGATTATGTTCTGAACGGGGATTATTCCTTTGAAAGCGGTCTCCTGGGGATGAAGAAGCTGCTGCAGCTGGTTCAGCCGCCTACAGCCGTTGTCTGTACCTCTGATATGGCGGCCTTCGGGGCGATTCATGCCATCGAAGCTCAGGGGTTATCCGTACCCGGTGATATTTCCGTGATAGGGTTTGACAATATTTTTGAAGCGGAACTATTTAAACCTGGACTGACGACCATTAATCAGAATATCCATGCGATCGGCGTCAAAGTGATTGAAGAGCTGATTACCATGATAAAAAATCCGGATTATCCGCCGCCGGTCGTTACGGCGTCATCTAGCCTAGTGATCCGCGAATCGACGGGGAGGCTTGCAAGTACGGAGGTCGTTAATTGAAAAGAGGTCATTAAGTGAAAAATTGAAGAGTATGTCGTAAAGGCATGCTCTTTTTGCTGCAGTTTTTATCTCATGCCAATTTTCTTTATAATGAATGAAAACAAAACATCGAATGAATAAAGGAGTGGCCATGGAACAGAAAAGAGTGCTGGTTGCAGATGACGAAGAAAGCATCCGCAGTGCCATTATGTATGCCTTGAAACGGGAGGGGTTTGAGGTTGATGCTGCAACGGATGGAGAAGAAGCGCTGCAGAGGGTCACCTCCTTCCGTCCGGATCTGCTTGTCTTGGATGTCATGATGCCCAAGCTGAACGGTTATGAAGTCTGCCGCCGGCTGGAAAACGTAAAAGGCCTGGGCATACTTCTTTTAACAGTAAAAAACGATATTGTGGATAAAGTGCTGGGACTAGAGCTTGGGGCGGATGATTTCATGAGCAAGCCGTTTGATATTCGTGAACTGATTGCCCGCGCCAAATCCATCGTACGCCGATTGGATAAAGGTGGGGATCCGGCATCGCCTGAGAATTCGGAAGTTTACTCTCTTGAGGGGCTTAAAATCGATACAGTCCGCCGTACCGCAGAAATTTATGATGGATCCATGGATCTGACGCCGAAGGAATTCGACCTACTTGCGCTGCTTGTTTCACACGCAGGCCGCGTGTATACCCGCGAGGATCTGCTGGATCTGGTGTGGGGAATGGAGTACTCCGGTGGAACACGTACCGTAGATATCCATATCCAGCGCCTGCGCAAAAAGCTCGGAGATGCCCAGTATCTTCTCCAAACCGTTTACGGTATCGGGTATAAAGCGATGGATAAATGAGGAAGAGTGTTCAATTTCGCATAACCGCTAAGAGAATTGGGCAAACGATTCGGTACCACAGCGACCACCTCGCATAATATCAAGAACTAACCAGTACTGTGACTAAAAAAGGCCCTTTTCCGGTAGAAGTACCGTAAAAAGGCCGATTGTATTTTGTCTAATATTATACAAACTTGCGATGCAGCTTTTTGCCGTCATAGGTGAACATCACTTTTTTATCTTCGATAATGGTTTCTAGATGGGCGGTGCGGCCCCAAAGCTTGTAAACGTAGGGCATGGTACGCTCCATGTATTTCAAATCAAGTTCGGTGCCTTCGTATTCATGCCGGATGACGAGTTCGCCGCTACGCAAGTAATCCCCGTCGGATACGACCAGATACGGATTGCCGCCGTTGACCCGGGAGACGACGAGCTGATCTCGGACACGTTCCCAAGCTTTTTCGGTAATTTTCCATTCTGGGCCTTTTTTCTCAAATACGTACAAATCCAAATCCTCGGTAAGCTCTTTCGTTAAATAGTTGCGGATAAAAGAAATATCGGAGTCGAATTCGCGAACTTCGAATATTTTCTCCCGACCTTGGCCGGGTTTTCTTCCGACTAGCTCCTGCTCTTCTTTGGTCGGATGATCCCACCGCCGCTCAATATCCTCAAAAATCTTAAGCCCCAGGTAATACGGATTCAAGCTGTTTTGCGACGGCTGCACGACAGAGGCATTCAGCTTGGCAAATTCAATGGTTTCTTCGCTGGTCAGGTCCAGCTCCCGGATGATGCGTTGATGCCAATATGAAGCCCATCCTTCGTTCATAATTTTCGTTTCCATCTGCGGCCAGAAATACAACATCTCCTCACGCAGCATGCTCATGATATCTCGTTGCCAATCCTCCAGCACTTCGGAAAATTCCTGAATGAACCACATGATATCCTTTTCCGGCTCGGGTGGGAAACGGCGTGGGGCAGCCTCTTTCTTGTCTTGGGTTTTGAGTTTATCCAGGCTCCATAGATCATCGTATGCGCTTGAAGGCGGTTCTTGTTTGCCGGACTCCTTTTGCTCCTTCATTTTGAACGCCATATAGCTCTGCTTGTCAAAATGCTGCTGCGGCTTGATCATCTGCGGATCGACATGCTCCTGAATGCCGAGGACTGCGTCAATGAAATTTTCAACGACTTCCGTGCCGTATTCCCTTTCATAATGACTGATCCGTTCGGCTGTAGCGGACATGCTCTCGACCATATTACGGTTGGAGGCGGAGAAACGGAAGTTATTTTTAAAGAAATCGCAGTGGGCGAGCACGTGTGCGACGATCAGCTTATTTTGGATGAGCGAGTTGCCGTCGAGCAGAAACGCATAGCAGGGATTGGAGTTGATGACGAGCTCGTAAATTTTGCTGAGCCCGAAGTCGTATTGCATCTTCATTTTATTGAACGTTTTTCCGAAGCTCCAGTGCGAGAACCGCGTCGGCATGCCGTAAGCGCCAAAGGTATAAATGATATCTGCCGGGCAGATTTCATATCGCATCGGATAATAATCGAGACCAAAGCCGTCGGCAATTTCCATGATTTCGGTGATCGCATATTCGAGCTGTTTAATTTCATCACTCATGAATTCTGTGCTCCTTCCTATAACAAGAAGAACGCACGTTAGCGCCGGGTGGCTTTTGTATTATAGCGGGGCGGGATGGCTGCTGCGATTAGCGCCAGGGTGGTCCTCCTTGAAAAATCCTCCAGTTTATTGTATGCAGCGGGTGCGAGAATTAATAATGCTTATGGTCAATCTTCAATATCAAGAGGTGTATACGAAAGTAAAGACTAGTATATAGAATGGGGATAGGCGCTTTTCTATACTTAATATAGGAAGGATCACAAAGAGAAATCAACTGCACACACATTGAGAACGAACATTGGGGAGGGTTTGTATGAAAAGCAGCAAATTCTTGTTGAGTGTTGCCCTGGTTCTGTGCATGGCATTGACGGCATGTGGTAACTCCAACAACAATGAAGGCACAAAAGAGGCAGAGAAAAAGCCTGAGACAGCGCAGCAGCAGGGACAGAAAGAAGATGAGAATCAGGTCGTTGAAGTTTCGACGGTTTCACAAAGCGACCAGTATCTTAAATTCGACGAAGGGGAAAGTTTTGAGAAGAACGCCGTGTATGATGCCTATGAGAAAGATGTCGGCGTAAAGATTACGAACAAATGGATAGCGGCGGATGATCCTCAGTTCAAAGAAAAATTGAAAATGACGATTGCATCTAACGATCTGCCGGACTTCGTGAAAGTGAATGCAACACAATTGAAAGAACTAACAGAAGCGGACATGATCATGGACATCACAGATGTGTATGACAAAAACGCGACGGATGAAACAAAGAAATTTTTGATGATGGACGGCGGCATGCAGATTAAAACGGCTACGTTCGACGGCAAATTAATGGGGATTCCAGCTTCTTATAATCCTTATCAATATCAATACTTGTTCGTACGTACGGATTGGCTCAAAAAGTTGAACCTGCCAGAACCGAAGACAATGGCTGATCTGCTGACGATCGCTGAAGCTTTCAAAACGAAAGATCCAGGCGGTTCAGGCAAGGCTTACGGTATAGCGGTAAGTAAAAACCCATTCAGTATTGATACAGGGGTAACTGGACTACGCGCATTCCTTAACGGTTACCATGCTTATGAAAATCTCTGGATGGAAGATGGAAACGGCGGACTGATGAACAGTGACATCCAACCGCAAGTGAAAGATGCACTTAAAGCGCTTCAAGATATGTTCAAAAAAGGTCTGATCGATCCTGAGTTCACGGTTAAAGATGCTGATAAAGAGTCCGAGCTTATTTACAACAACAATATAGGTCTTGTATTCGGCGCTTCCTGGACACCGGCACAGCTGGCTAAAGGCGCAGTTGTAAACGGTAAAGTTGTTCAAGAATGGGGCGTATACCCGATTCCTTCCGTAGACGCTAACCCAACGCTGAATCAAATCGGCATAGGTGTTGACGATTACTATGTCATTAACAAAAATGCTAAGCATCCTGAAGGCGTTATCCGATTGCTGAACCAATACATCGTGACGCAGCAACATCCAACTGAAGAACAGAAAGTTTACGAATACGGTAAAGATCTGATAGAAAAAGGAGCTAACTACTGGCTGCTTAACCCGCTTCGTGTAAGCAGACAGCTCGATAACAACGGCGAGATCTTGCCGAAAGCAATCGAAACGAAAGATACTAGCATTTTGGAAACAAAAGACCAAAAAACGCGTTATGAGCGTGCAATGAAATATGTTGACGGCAGCGACATGAATATGTGGTGGGAATACCTAATTTCGGGCCCAAAAGGTGCGGTATCGTATAATCCTCAAATCCAGCAAAATAAAGAGTATCTGCAAGACAAATTCTACGGCGCTCCTACGTCAACTATGGCAGAGCGTAAAGAACTCTTGACCAAGAAGCGTGACGAAGTATACTTCAAGATCATTATGAACCAAGTGTCTGTTGACGAGTTCGACAAATTCGTTGGCGAGTGGAAAAAACTTGGCGGCGATGATATTACGAAAGAAGTTAACGAATGGTACAAAGCAAGTAAATAATGTTTAGCAAGACAGATGTTTAGCAAGACCAATGGAGGGATTGATCGAAGTCAGTCCCTCTTTCTTTACAGAGAAACACTGCGAGGTGAAGGGCATGAGAGGGTTAACGCGAATGTTTAAAAAAGAATGGCCGCTTCATATAATGCTGCTGCCAGGTCTTATCATCGTTCTTATCTTCAGTTACATCCCTATGGCGGGGATCATGATGGCGTTTCAGAAATATGTACCAAATAAAGGATTGTTTGGTTCACCTTTTATCGGTATGAAGAACTTCCGGTTGTTGATGGAGTATCCGGATATTGGCCAAATCTTTTTTAATACGATATTCATTGCGGTTATGAAAATCATTGCAGGGCTGATCGTTCCGATTACGATCGCGATTCTATTGAATGAACTGCGTAGGGAATGGGTTAAGAGAACCTTTCAGACGCTTGTATATTTGCCTCACTTTATGTCTTGGGTTTTGTTGAGCGGTATTTTGATTGATATTTTGTCACCATCCTCTGGGATTCTTAATCAAGTCTTGGGATTGTTCGGAATTAAGCCGATCTTTTTCTTGGGCAGCAATAGCTGGTTCCCATATGTGATGGTTCTCTCGGACGTATGGAAGGAATTCGGCTTCGGTACGATTGTCTATCTGGCGGCACTCACGAATATTAACCCGTCGCTCTACGAGGCAGCGCAAATCGATGGCGCAAGCCGGATCAAGCAGATTTTTCATATTACGCTTCCAGGCATGATGCCGATTATCATTCTGATGCTGACCTTGAGTATTGGGAATGTACTTAATGCTGGATTTGATCAAATATTCAACATGTACAGTCCTCCGGTCTATGAAAGCGCGGATATTATCGATACCTTCGTCTACCGTATGGGGATCCAGCAGGCTCAGTTCGGATTTGCAACGGCTGTAGGGCTGCTGAAATCAGTCGTAAGCTTTATTCTCATCACATGTTCCTATGTGCTAGCTTATCGTGTAGCGAATTACCGTATTTTCTAGGGGTTGTTCAAAAGGTCCGCTTTTGATAAGAAAACCTGATCGAAGCTAATTCAAGGATGAAGGGCCGCGATTCAGCGGTAGGTTTTCTTGCGATATAGAATTCCATCAGCTGTGCTGATAACTTATACATTCTATATCTAACACGAAGTGAATCAGGAAGCGGGTTCGACATCGAATACCGACCTTTTTGAACACGCACTTATAGCAGGTAATTCAGAAGGGAGACATATCGTGCCTAACCATAGCTCATGGTCTAGAAAGGTGTTTCTGGTATTCAATTTCATCTTTCTAACTTTTATATCCTTGTTGTGTCTTATGCCAATTATTCATATCTTGGCCATCTCATTCAGCTCAGGAAATGCGGCAGCAGCTGGCAAAGTAACATTGTGGCCTGTTGATTTTACGACGGCTGCTTATGACAACGTATTCGGAAAGCCGGAATACTTGCGGGCCTTCTGGGTGTCTATTAAACGCGTTGTGCTCGGTACGTCGGTCAGCATGCTGCTGACGATTGTTACGGCGTATCCTTTATCGAAAGATACTTCGCAGTTTAGATTACGTACCTGGTATGCTTGGGTTTTTGTATTTACGATTCTCTTCAGCGGCGGCCTTGTACCCATGTATTTAACGGTGAAGTCGTTAGGTATGCTGGATACCATTTGGGCCTTGGTCTTGCCAGGAGCGGTTCCGGTGTTCAACGTAATTCTATTGCTTAATTTCTATCGTAACTTACCGAAGGAACTGGAGGAATCTTCACGAATCGATGGGGCCAGTCACTTCACAACATTATGGAAAATCTATGTACCGTTGTCTTTACCAGCTCTTGCAACCACAGGCCTCTTCACGATTGTGGGGCATTGGAACAGTTGGTTTGACGGGATTTTGTATATGAATCATCCGGAGAATTATCCGCTGCAGTCATTCTTGCAGACTATTATTATCAAAAATGATTTCCGCTTTCTTAAGGCGGAGAACGTTGAACTTATGATTAAGTTATCAGATCGCACAAGTAGAGCGGCGCAGATTTTCGTCGCAGCATTCCCGATTCTGATCGTCTATCCGTTCTTGCAACGGTTCTTCATTAAAGGAATTGTGATGGGCAGTGTCAAAGAATAATATCGGATGATCTACTAAAAGAACGCAGGTGAACAGATGATGAAAATCCGATTTTTTTTGAACGATTCATCCATATTCAAGAAGATCATGGCTGCCTTTCTGGCGGCCTTGTTGCCGCTTATGATGATTACTTGGCTGATTAATGAGAAGGGTTCGAATAATATTCGGAGGGGAATTTCGGAGTCTATTTTGAACATGACAAGCTTTTATCTGGATTCACTGGATAACGAAGCAGATCGGATCAGCCGGTATTTGCCGAACTATGTGATGGATAAGGATTTAATGGAACTCGCAGCGACAGGCACAGAAATGAGTTATTACGACCGCTCACGAAAAATATTAGAAATTCAGAGACGGCTCGATCTAATGAAGAATTCAAGCCCGTTTATTCAAGAAGCAAAGGCCTATGTGCCTTTGCTTGAACGTACCATTCTAAGTTCGAAATATGAAACATCAATTAACGAACCGGAATTTAAAGCAATGCAGCAAAGCGCCAAAACTTATGAGGGACCATTTGTTTATTGGAATGACCGGATATTTATTACGATGCAGTATCCGGCCACATCGGGGAAGAATCCGACTTATGTCGTGGCGGTTGAATTATCTAAAAAGAAGATTCAGGAAATTCTGACGCAGATCAATGGGGCCCAGGGCGCACAAAGTGTATTGCTTAATTTGGATCGCGGTTGGGGAGCGCAGAGCGATAAGGATCCGTTATTGCTGAAATGCTTGACGGCCTTTGCCACCGATAAGCGGAATGCGAAGTCTGAAGAAGGCTACGAGACGCTAAAATATGATGGAAAACGTTATCTTACCGTCTATAAATATTCGAAGTTATGGAATTCTTATTCGATTACATGCGTTCCGGAAGCCAACGTATTAGGGCCGCTGCAAATGTATCGAATGTGGTTCTGGGTGGCATGTATTCTTGCGGTATGCATCGTGCTTTTATTCTCTTATTTTCTATTAAGATTGATCTACCGTCCGCTTATGAAGCTTGTTCATTCGTTCCGGCGTATGCGGCAGAACGTACTGGAGCCGATTACGATTGATCGCGGAGCAGACGAGTTCGGTTATTTATATCAAGCATTTAATGATACGGTGATATCCTTGCGAACACTCATTGAGGAAAATTATGAACAGCAAATTCGCAATCAACGCTCGGAGCTTAAGCGCTTACAATCTCAGATTAATCCTCATTTTCTATATAACTGCTTTTTCGTGTTATGCCGATTAATTAAGTCGGAGAATCAGAAGGAGAAGGCTTACCAGTTTTGCCTTTATATCGGTCAATATTTTCAGTTTATTACCCGCAATGACGAGGATGAAATTCCACTGGAGCTTGAAGTGAATCATTCCCGTACCTATGTGGATATGCAGACGATTTGTTACGGTGATCGGATCGAAGTTCTATTTGAAGGAGAAGTGCCGGATTTATTTGTTCCAAGGCTTATTTTGCAACCGGTTATTGAGAATGCTTACGAGCATGCCTTTGGCAATATGGTTCAGAAGGGCGAGCTGTGGGTTCATAGTAAGATGCACGATGATGTATTCTCAATTTATGTGGAAGATAACGGTTCAAACATCACCGATGAAGAAATTGAGCAGCTTCAGACGCGGCTGCGGCAATCGTCCAAACGAATGGAAGAGACGACCGGTATCATGAATGTCCACCGCAGAATACAATTGCGTTATGGCGAGAAATATGGCGTAACCGTGTCACGATCTGAACTTGGCGGGCTTCAAGTTACAATCAATCTCAGTGCAAGCTAGAGGAGGAATCAACATGTACAGACTTCTAATCGTCGATGATTTGCCTATTATCGTCGATGGTCTTCTTGAACTGTTAGAGCAGACCGTTCATTTGCCGCTCCATGTAATGAAAGCTTATTCGGGAGAAGAGGCTTTGGAGGTATTGAAGAATAACAAGATTGATATTGTGATCTCAGACATTAAGATGCCTGGTGTTGGAGGCATTGAGCTGCTTCAAAAAATTCAAGAACAGTGGCCGTCGTGTAAAGTCATATTCTTAACGGGCTATAATGATTTTAGTTATGCAAGAAGCGCGATTACATATGGTGGCTTCGAATACATACTTAAAGTTGAGAGCGATGAGAAAATAATCGAGTCCGTCGAGCGGGCAATTGCCAAAATTGAAGAAGAGCAGGATCAGCAGCAAATTATCGCGAGAGCGCATAAGAAGATGAGGCAGGCCTTGCCTTCATTGCAGAAAGAGTATATGTGGGGGTTATTCCAAGGCAAGCAGACCACGGAATCTCAGCTTCGGCAAGTATTCCATGAAGTCGATATCCCTTTGGATGCGGAAAAGCCTGTTTATATGCTGCTTGGCAGAGTGGATGCATGGAAAGAAATATTCACGACACCGGATAAAGCGCTGCTAACCTATGCCTATCAAAATATTACAGATGAGTATTTGTCTGAGCATGTCCGTTGTTTCTCCTTCGTGTATGATCTATCTCGCATTGTCTGGTTGATTCAGCCGCAAGAAGGCATGGCTGCCGCGGGTTCTTCAGAGTGGTCCAAAGACTATCAATATACAAGAGGTATTCTCGAGTGTGTGCAGGAAACATGCAAGAAGCTGCTGGGGCTCTCGGTGTCCTTCGTCATTGGTACCGAGCAGACGTCTTGGAGCCATGTATCCGATCGATTTCATTCGATCAAATATTGCTTTGTGTATGGTCACGGCTTATCAAGCGAAGTGATTCTGAATGATACCGAAATGGATGGGAATGAAACCCGAGAAGCGGGAAGCCGCCAGGATTTCTTCTATCATACGAGGGTACAGTTCTTGATGACCTGTCTTGAGAACAATCATAAAGAGCAATTTTACAAGCAGTACGCTGAATTAACAGCCATTTGGAACGACCCGTTAACACCGTATGAACGCAAAACCGAGCTGTATCATTCGCTTTCAGCGGTGTTCCTATCATATATCAATAAAAATCAAGCTGTTCGCGATTATGTGAATACGCTAATCGATTTGGATCATTTGTTCAAACCTAACGACAATATTTGTTGGCCTGATCTTACGCAATATTTTTACGAGATGGCAGCTTGTATCTTCGATTGGAATGATTCGTGCCGGACGGAGCTACCAGCGGAAGTGATTCAAAAAGTCCATCGTTATATTGAAGAGAATATCGCGGACGATATTTCCCTAAATGCGCTAGCAGATTATGTGGGTCTCAATCCGTCTTACTTCTCAAGGCTGTACAAACAGATGACAGGCATTGGTCTATCAAAGTATGTGAATGATTATCGGAATCTGATCGCGAAGGAAATGCTGCTGAATACGTCGATGAAAGTAAATGAAATTGCAGCTGCGCTCGGCTATAATTCCGCACTTGCCTTCATTCGGTTTTTTAAGAAGCAGAACGAAATGACGCCTCAAGAATATCGAATGGTGCGTTCGAGTTCATGAATGGAAACTTAAAATTCAAGGTCAACAATAGTATACGAAATGTCAGTAACGATCTCTTTAACCGTCAGGTACCCTATTTTAGAATGATGGTACGTAGGCTGTATAAGTTGAACTAATTGATTGTACGCATGGAGGCAGCAGGGTGAAATGTTCTTTATATAGCAAGATGGGGGAGGAAGAAGCCTGTGAAAAAAATTACAGCAGTAGTACTGGGTGCTGGCAGCAGAGGTCGACTTATTTATGGGCCTTATGCGGAGAAATTTCCGAATGAATTACAAATTGTCGCTGTCGCGGAACCTAATGAGGAACGAAGAAATCAGTTCGCGGCTATTCATAACATTGCGCCGGAGCATGTCTACAGCACATGGGAACCGGTATTTGAGCAGGGGCGTATGGCCGATGTGATGATTATCAGCACGCTGGATCGTTTGCATTACGTACCCGCAATGAAAGCGATGGAGCTAGGCTATCATGTACTGCTTGAGAAACCGATGTCTCCATCGCAAGATGAATGTATTGAGCTGGAACAAGCTTCCCATCACTTCAAGCGGTTGCTTGTTGTCAGCCACGTTCTTCGTTATTCCCCATTCTGGTCGGGTATTAAGAAATGGATTGAGGCGGGCGAACTTGGCACCATAGCAACCATTCAATTGACCGAGAATGTCGGCTATCAACATATGACGCATAGTTATGTACGTGGGAATTGGCGTAAATCGGAAGAGACAAGTCCGATGATACTAGCAAAATCGTGTCATGACCTGGACATTATCTCCTGGTTGATGGGACAACCATGTACTCATGTGAGTTCCTACGGATCACTGCTTCATTTCCGTTCGGAGAATGCTCCGGAAGGCTCTACGGATCGCTGTATCAACGGATGTGAAGTGGAGAAGGAATGTGCATTTTCGGCGCTTAAGATGTACATGCAGCCGCCGGAGCACCCTTGGGCACGTTATATGCATATCAATGACCTTTCACAAGAAAGCATCTTAAAGGCGCTTGAAGAAGGACCGTTTGGACGCTGCGTCTATCGCTGCGATAACAATGTGGTCGATCATCAGGTTGTGAACATGGAATTCGAGAATGGCGCGAATGCTTCGTTCATCATGTCGGGTCTCACGCAGAGTGGAGCTCGCAGAGTTCAGATCATGGGTACGAAGGGCGAAATTATCGGGGATATGGATCAAGGCAGCTATACTTTATACCGTTATGTTACCGGTGAGAAGGTGGAGATTGATTGCAACGTAGCAGGAGACGGTCACGGCGGTGGCGACGATCGATTGATTAGCTCATTCCTGCAAGATGTCCGCGATTTCGATACGAACCCTTCCAAAGGATTAACTTCGGCAACAGCTTCGCTGCAGAGTCATCTGATGGCCTTTGCGGCAGAGCAATCCCGGTTGAACAGCGGCCAGTCGATTAAGCTGGCGGATATGATGACGAAACGTCTTAGCGTATAAATTGAATGGATTAAAAAAAAGGGGGCTCTAAAGGTTGAAAGACCTTTGGGGCCCCCTTTTATGGTTGGGAGGCAGTAGGTATGAATCGGATGGGGCAAATGCGCACCGCATTGGGGGGAAATGCTTACGCCTTCATGTCTGTGGATGGCCTAATGAATTCCTCCAGTCGTTAGTGAAGGAAACAGCTGCGTACTCAGATTTCGCAGCTATTTGTGGTATAATTCAAGCACACGCAACCAGATTTTCACAAGTCCATCGGACCAGGTTGCGGTGAAGTATAACAGACGAAATCATCGAACACTCAAACAAAGTGAGCTATAGATAAGCGGTATCAGGTGATTAATTCGAAGGAGGTAGATCCAAGTGTCGAATCCGGATGAGAAGAAGCTGCACACGTATCAAGATTGGTTGACTTGGAATGGAGCATGGGAATTAATTAACGGCAAAGCATATAACATGTCGCCGGCTCCCACAGCCCTTCATCAGTTTATTGTAGGAGAGCTGCATTTCGCGCTGCGAACGCACTTGCAGAATCAGAGCTGTTATGTGTTTGTCGCACCGTTCGACGTGTTCTTCAGCGAGAGCGATCAATTTGATGCGCCTGACCATGTGACGCAGCCGGACTTGTCTGTGGTCTGCTCCAAGAATCAGATTTCCAAGAACGGCTGTCATGGCGCGCCGACGATGATTATCGAAGTGTTGTCGCCATCAACTGCGCTTAAGGATTTCAATGAGAAGTTCAATCTTTATCAGAAACATGGCGTTCAGGAATATTGGATCGTTGATCCCGGCAATCGCACGGTTCATGTAAATGCGCTGCGGGATGGAGCGTATCAGGTGCGGGATTTCTATACGGAGCAGGATCGTGTGCGGTCGAATGTATTTAAGGATTTTCAGATATCGCTTGGCAAGCTGTTTAGCTTGGAAGCATGATACGATAAAGGGGGCTGCCCCAAAGTGATATGCTCCCCTTACGGTAGACAGGTGAAATAAATAAAACGACTACTGTAACGGGAGATTTTTCATGCTTAATAATATAGTGAGTAAGAAAAACGTTATCGACGTACTCTCATAGAAGACAGACTGCGTTTAGCGGTAATTCTTCTTGCGATATAAGGATGCGAGATCTCCGAAATTTATACTTTCTTATATCTTCAGAACAACTCTCTATCCTCGAGTTTAGAAGTCGAAATACAATTGATGCGAAAGTGCAACCTTTTGACCATGAATGACCTAATTGTGCTCTGCAAAAAGAAAAAGCCTGCACTTTCGCAAGCTTTTTATCCAAATCAAGCCGTTGTGGCGTGAATAGATGCACTTTTGCATCAATTTCGCTACTTGATGAGGTGCAGTTTACATTTGGGCACCCTCCTTTTTGTACTTCAAATTTTAAGCACCTTTGCAATAAGATCATTATCCAGGCTGAAGCCATCGTCGATCTCCATGATTTCACGGAATTAATTTCATATTGAGCTTTAAAACGACACCTATGGCAAAAAAAGTTGACCCCTGTTCTAATACAGAGGTCATCTTCTTCATTAAAAACTTTTAATCTATACATTCAACCCAATTATTGTAGCAATCAAATAGGATCGATTGAAAGAAATCATAATCCTTCCTATTGAGGTAAGCTTCGTATTTAAAATCTAAAAGCGCATTTTTAACTTCATTGGTCTGAAATTTCAAATCTTTATTGCTAAATATCATATAATTCTGGGTAATAATATTTTCTATTTGTGCAACGATCTTTATAGAAGTATCAGCCGCATGATGCCATTCATCGTTATTAATGGTAGGATGATTAGACATGATGTATTGCATTAAAGTTAATAGTTCAGAATTTAGTGTCCG
>JAIRVF010000157.1 GCA_031254035.1 Paenibacillus sp. | reverse complement strand
CATAACACGCAACTTGAACAAATGTAAATCCATAATTGAAATTATGTTCATTGCAATATCGTGAACGAGATCCTTCGCAGTAATATGTGTGATTATGGGACAAAAAATCCCCTTTAGATAAGGCAGGAGCTTAGGTCCATAATTCTTATCCAAAGGGGATGTTCACTTGAGTAAGTTATTACAATAAAGCTTGTGCTGTAAATTGATCAGTCACTAGTATGTTAGCATATTTGCCGACAAGCGCGCCCCGAATGGCTTCAACCTTACGCTGCCCCCCGGCTACAAGAATGGATTGCTCCTTACTACGCAAATCATGCAAATCAATCCCTACCGTCCGATTGTTAATTTCTTCACTGCATAGGTTCCCCTGCGCATCGAAGAAGCGAGAGCATATATCGCCAATTCCCTTGCTCTGCAGCAATAGCTTCTCCTCTTCACTAAAGTATCCGAGCTGGAACAAAAGCGCATCATCATTTAAGGTTCCTACCGTAAATATTGCGATATTCGCCTGCTTGCCCATCTCAAAAATACGACGTATATGCGGATCCTCCTCTACCATCTTCTTCACAGCAATGCTGTCGAAGATAACGGGTAGCGGCAAATAGCGGGCAATCGTATGGTAAGCGGCTGCGAACAAATTCACTGTTTCTGCAGCATATGTATTTACATGGGAGTGGCTAATTCCTCCTTTTAACTGTACGACTTCAACGCCCCGAACCTGCTTCTGCTGAAGCTGAAGCGCGACCGCATGCATTGTTCTTCCCCAAGTCACCCCAATAATGTCGCTGTCCTTAACGGTTTCATGCAAATAATCGGCTGCTGCCTTGCTAATATGCTTCTGGATCTCCTTATATTCGTTTACTGGCGAGTAGCAAACAAGCGCCATGTCAAGCTCATATTTATGCTTAATCTGTAAAGCCAACTCATTCAAATCCTCAAGAGGATCCGAAATTTGAATAGAGACATAGCCCTGCTCTTTCGCATACTGCAGGAGCCGGGAGACGGTAGGGCGGGATACGCCCAGCCTTGATGCTATTTCCATTTGGCTATAGTCCGAAAGATAATACAGTCTCGCCGCCTCAATACTCAATCGCTGCTTATCACGATCCATATCTATAACCTACTTTTATAAATAGTTTCTAAGAACATGCCGTACATCCCTCTGATAGAAGTAGCACTTCTCAGCGGCATTTCCACGCCCGAAAAGTGCTACTTTTGTCCGCTGAATTGTTCTTGACTTCCAATATTGTTAACTGTATGTCTTCATAAACAGTTTCAATTCTTCCGCACTTGGATAAGAGATTTGGGTTCCTTGTTTTGTAACACTTAATGCTGCAAAAGCAGTTGCCATTTTGAGAGCCTGAAGGACATCTCCATCTTTCACCAAGTAATGAGCAAAACAGCCAATGAAAGAATCGCCAGCTCCCGTTGTATCAATAGCATTAACCTTAAATGAATCTATCGTATAGACCTTATCTTTCATTAACCACATAACCCCGCGACTGCCCATTGTGACAATCACATTTTTGATGCCCTTATCTACCAATGTGGATGCAGCGGCCCGAATCTGCTCTTTACTATCCACAGGCATACCTGTTAAAATCTCTAATTCACTTTCATTTGGGATAAAATAATCACATTTTAAAACATAATCCAAATCCAATTCCTTTGATGCCGGTGCAGGATTCAAAATAACTGGAATGCCATGCTCATTGCCAAATTCAATAGCTCTGTAGACGGTCTGCAGAGGAATTTCAAGCTGCAAAACAATGAGTGAACATGTCTTCAGCTTCTCAGCTGCATTGTCAATATCTTCAGGCAGCAGGTATTGGTTCGCCCCTTTAATAATAAGGATCCGGTTCTTTGATTCCTGATCTACAAAAATCGGTGCAACTCCACTTGAAGTACCAGAGACCTTGGTTGTAAACTCCGTATCAATCCCATAGTTCTGGAGATTTTTAATCGTGTTGTCTGCAAAAAGATCGTCGCCTACTTTGGTCATCATCATGACTTTTGAGCCCATTTTAGCAGCTGCCACTGCCTGATTTGCCCCTTTACCGCCGCAGCCGATTTTGAAGTCTGGTGCCTCCAAAGTTTCCCCTTCTTTTGGCATTTTATCAATATATGAAATGAGATCAACCATATTTGATCCAATAACTGCGATATCCATTTCTTTTTCCTCCCTATTTCTTACCTGTTACGACAGTAAATGATTTTTCTTCGTTAGCGCCAAGTTTAATTAATGTACCCGCCTTTTCAGCAGCAAGATAACCTTCAGGGCGGCATGTAGCTGGTAAAACAAACGCGCCTACCTGCTGATCACTGTTATGCAAAATCCATCGTGTTGCATGATTTAATTCCTCCGTTGAAAATTTGGTGAAGAATGCACAACCATTCGGAGAAACCATATCAAATTCTACGTCTTGCTGGTAACGATCCAACTCATCTCCAAAGAACACAATCTCAGGATCGTACATTTCAGGTTGCTTTAACACTGAGAGTGTTTCTTCACCTGATAGCAGCTTTCGATTATAATTGAGCCACTTTTCGGTTGGTTTCACATGGGCTGGAACAGATTCTCTAAGCTTGAGAGCATCCGATGGAATGTTCTGCTTCATGACTGCATCTTCTAAATACGCATAGTTTGTATGACACATATACTGAAGCGGCATCTCTGCTCCAGAGAGATTTTTTACCGTCATGTTGATCTCAATATAGGTTTTATCATTAAATATTTTGACACTCGGGCTGGCCAAATAATGGTGACCAAAGCCTTTCGCATACTCCGTTTCACCACAGATCTTAACACCCTCATCAGTTATTTCTAACCAAGCTCTGTCCATTTCAGCACAAGGCATTTCACCATGTAATTCATAATCATCGTCAGGTCCCGGACAGCCATTGCGAATCAAACCTGAGTGGAAAGCAAAACATCCATAAGTGTCTACGATATTACTTACCTTTCTCGGCTGGGGAAACATATTTTCCATTTTAAGATCAACACCATCAAACTCCAAATCCCAGATCACCTGACCCATATAAGGAAGAACAACCATTCTCCCCCGCGAATTCTTCAGTTCGATTGCCTCTACTCCGGATGAATAACGGAACATACTCGCTGTTATATATTCATTGTGAAAAATGACTTTGTTCGTTTCTCCAAAAAATTTCCGCTGTAGTTCTACAATCCCTTTCATCATCCTAATCGTCTCCTATTCCAACAAGTTGGCACCGCTATTAATACTGCTTTTAAACTACGATCATCTAAGCAACGTCAGATGTTTTCTCACCTGTTTTCTCTAGTGCTTGCTGTTTTTTTACTTTATTGAAAAAATAGAAACCTACATACATAAAGCACGCCATTGGTACAAGGAATGAGAGTTGCATTGAACCAAAAATGTCAGACATGAATCCTTGAACTGCAGGTATGAAAGCGCCGCCAACAATGGACATAACCAGAATAGCTCCAGCTGTCTCTGTATATTTTTTCTCTTTTACAACTCCAAGCGTTTCTGTATAAATAGTTGGCCAGCACGGTCCAAATAGCATACTCACGGCGACTGCCCCATACACCGCTGTCATACCTGGCACGAATGATACATAAGCAAGCATGATCGAACCGATAATGCAGTAGGTGAGTAATACCTTGGCCGGCGCGAATCGAGTCATAAGGAAATTGGCAATGAACTTGCCAGCAAAAAAGGCAATAAAACTAAACACCATGAAATTTGAAGCCATACGCTCATTAAGGTCTTGATTGACGGAAAGCGCTAAGCGAATGGTAAAAGACCAAACGGTTACCTGCATTCCAACATATAAGAATTGAGCAGCAATCCCTTTACGGAAATCCCTTTTTCCAACTAAATATTTGAGTGTTTCAATAATCCCTGGGGATTTCTCTGAGGTTTTATCACTTTTAGTTTCTGGTTTACAAGCAGGGAATTTAGTAAGAATAAACAATATAAGTACACCGACAAGAACAAAAATAAGATACTTGTACGGTTCAAGTGTATGCTGTAGCATTTCGAGTCCAAAAGCATGTGCCTCCGCTGGAGACATATTTGCGAGCTGCGCCTCAAGGCTTGCTCCTTCTTGGAAAACAAGATATTTACCTAGTAGAATCCCCGAAATGGATCCTAGTGGATAAAACGTTTGACTAATATTTAAACGAAGCGTCGCAAACTTGCTTGGTCCAATCATAGAACTGTAAGTATTTGCTGCAGTTTCGAGAAATCCCAATCCGATTGCGATAGAAAAGATTGCAAATAAAAACATCGTGTAAGTTGCCATGTGCGAAGCTGGATAAAAAAGCGAGCAGCCTACAATATAAAATATCAGACCCGTAATTATAGCAAACTTGTAATTCGTTTTCTTAATGACCATTGAGGCAGGGATCGCGACTAGAAAATAACCGCCGTAAAATGCACTTTGCACTAAAGCACTTGAAAAGTCGCTTAACTCAAACACATGTTTAAACTGCGTGATTAAAATATCATTCAAGCTTGCTGCTGCCGCCCATAATGGGAAAAGCATGGACAACAGAATAAATTGAAAAATTGGTGTGCGATTTAAGTATCCATCTGGTAATTGAACTAAGCTGTTACCTTTCACATCAACATCTCCTGAATATTTTTTATTTTAATCAAAAAAACATAAGGGATTAGTAATCGCTTTCAGCTTTTTGCCCCATCATAATCTTCACACCAGAGCTTGCTCCAATCCGATTTGCACCTGCTTCAGACATAGCCTTCAAATCCTGCAAATCTCGTACCCCTCCGGATGCTTTTACTCCTGCTTGTTCCCCAACTGTTTTTCTCATTAATGCAACATCTGAAGTTGTAGCTCCCCCTGTGGAAAACCCTGTCGAAGTTTTTACAAAATCAGCGCCTGCACGCATTGCCATTTCACAAGCACGTACCTTTTCTTCATCGGTAAGGAGACATGTTTCGATAATGACCTTAACAAGCGCTTTTCCCCGTGCTGCATCGACAACAGCGTGAATATCGGCTTCTACCTCATGATCATCACCGGATTTCAAATGACCCATATTGATTACCATGTCTATTTCTCTAGCACCATTCTCTATCGCATCTTTCGTTTCAAATGCTTTAACTGCAGTGGTTGAAGCCCCAAGTGGAAAACCAATGACTGTACAAACTTTAACATCACTGCCTTCGAGCTCTTCTTTCGCCGTTTTTACCCAAACCGGGTTCACGCATACAGATGCAAATCCATATTCTCTCGCTTCTTCACAAAGCTTAACAATTTGTTCTTTTGTTGATTCTGGTTTTAAAAGGGTGTGGTCAATCATTTTCGCGATGTTCATCTAGTTAGCTCCTCTTTTCATTAAATGATATATTTATTAAAAGCGCTTTCAATTGGAGCAAGAACACCAGACTAATCAAATCATTTTGATTACTGGTGAACCCATCTTCAGTTGATTGAAAGCATACCTTCAAACAAAAATTTAAAACGCGGTCTTCACTAACTGGCAGGACTGCCTAATTTTCAGCTCAGGAGCCAATAAATATTCCCTTTTTGGAATAGACTCTTTAAAGCTAATTCGTTCATATAACAATTGAAATGCAATTTCTCCTATCGCATTCATCGGCCTTGCAACAACACTAAGTTTCGGATTTAAAAATGTCGCGATATCAACATCATCAAAGCCAATGAATGACACTTCGCTGCCAAGCTTCCATTTCAAGTCTTCGAGAGCCTTCATACAGCCGATCGTCATCAAGTTATTCGAAGAGAAAATAGCTGTCGGCTTATCATCAAGTTCAAAAAGGACCTTTGTTGCCTGATAGCCGCTACGCTCTCCGAAATCTCCCATCACCACATAATTCTCATCAAAAGGTATATTATAATCTTCCAATGCCTTCTTATAGCCTAGGAATCTTTCAAGCCCTGGAGTTGTATTCTCAGGTCCGCAAATGATGCCAATTTCCTTATGACCTTGTAAAATTAAATGTTGAACTGCCTGATACGATCCTTTTACGTTGTCTACAAGGACAGTATCCACATCAAAACTTTTGATACTGCGATCAACCGCTACAATTGGAATATTTTGCTCCTGAAGCAGTTTAAGGTGTTCTCCATTTTCATTAGCGGTTGTTATAATGACTCCATCGACTCCACGCTCAATAAAATTCTTCACGATTTTTTCTTCCACAATAGGTGATTCGCTTGTACTGCTCAAGATCGTGAAATAACCTTTCTCTCTGGCCTTTTCTTCAATTCCGGCCATGACGAGAGGAAAGAATGGGTTTTTAATGTCAGGGACAATGACACCGATTGTATTGGTTTCTTTCCGCTTCATTATTCTAGCTGCTGCACTGCGGATATAGCCCAGTTCATCAATCGCCTTCAGAATCTTCTCCTCTGTTGCTTTACGGACACCGCCTTGATTATTGATTACCCTAGAGACAGTCGCAATAGACACATTTGCATGTCTTGCTACATCTTGGATATTGGGTTTAGACTCCATTCATAACCTCCCAAAATGTAAACGTTTAGATTTTTCATTAAAAAAATAAATAATCCATTGATATAATCATCATAATCCAATAAAAACCAAAAATAATAAATGTAAACGTTTAGATTTTATTCTTACACATACAATAACACTGGTTTAGAAAAAAAACAAGTCAAACACTGATTATAAGATTGAGCGCCATGAAAGTCCCACAATCCATAGTCTTCATTCCCCATAAAAAAACCAACACACATAACAATGCCCTCCGTCAGACGAAATGTCTACTTCGGAGGGCTTCCAATTATACTGATATTTTACGCTCTCGAGACTTTACTTTCGATAGAAACGAAACTTAACATTAATTAACTTACCCGCCTGCATAAACTGAACTTGCTTGCGAAACTCCCCCTCCTGGAATCTTTGTTGATCGGGAATATAGAAATGTTCATTAAAAATCTCATGATTTTGGATTCGATCAAGCCTGTAAATCGCAGGGTCTATTGCTGAACGGGAAATTTTCGCAGACGAATCGTGATGACCGTCTGAACGCCGGGCTCGCTCTCCACGACGACGCCGTACCCTTCGCCATAGAGTGAGAGCAGCCGTTGATGGGTATTCCGAATACCAAGATGCACCCCCTCGCCATTAGACTGCTCGTACATTTGGTGCCGTACTTCATTCAGCCGATCAGCTGTCATGCCCGGACCGTTATCAGTGACCGACAAAACATACGTCTCATCGTCCTCCTCCCATGCCTTTATCAAAATGCGGATCGGTGTCTTGCTGCGGTCCACCGCATGAATGACGGCATTCTCCACGATCGTCTGAAGTGCGAGTCTCGGGATCAGTACGCCCTCTAGCGCCTCCGATATCTCAATCCCATACTGCATCCGCTCCACGTAACGGAACTTCTGAATCTCGAGATAAGTCTTCACAATGCTCCGCTCCTCTTTGAGCGGAATGAGTTGCCGCTCCTGGCGCAGCACATTACGGAACGAATCCGCGAGGAGCATCACAATCCGCGCATTGTCGCGATCCCCCCGCTCGAGGAGATTGCCACGAATCGCATTCAATGTATTGAATAGGTAATGTGGGTTCACCTGCGTCTGTAGAGCGTACATCTCCGCTTCTTTGCGCAACAGCTCCTGTTCCTTCTGGTTCAGCTCTGCCACGTAGACGTCCGAAATGAGACTCTCGATACGCCCCATCATGTTATTGAACTTCGTGCCCAAAACGCTAATCTCGTCCCGTCGTCCGGTATCTGCCATGCGTTCTGTCAACCTTCCGTCGTCAACCTTCTGCATGTGCCTTGCGAGCGTTATCAGCCCCTTGGTCAGCCTCGACGTACTTGAATAGATAAGAAGCACAGACAACCCAATTGCAATGGCGCATAACGCCACCGCAATCCGTTCTATCTCGTGCACATTCGCGGATAACTCTTCTAACGGTGTCATAACAAGAATCCGCATCCCATTGACGCTACTACGGGACTCCAGCATCTGCTGTGATAGCCAATACCGGTTACCGCTGGTCGGATCCACATATTCGAAGCTGTCTCCCTGACGCTTCAGCGCCCGCCCCAGCTCAGGCTCATCCAAGAGCGTTCGAATGCGATAATCCTGATCGAAGTTGTCCACGGCAATCTGCCCGTTCGGCAGCACCATCATGAACCGTTTGTTTTGATCCTCCCAATTCGTTAGTTTATATAATTCCTTCTCGCTCAGATCGATGGCGACGAACAGATTATGATTCGATTCCACCTTAATACGATTGATCAGCCGGAACGTCTTCAGCTTGAAGAACGTGTCATAACCGTTATAAGTCCACTCGCGATAAATATTCATGTCGCTCTTCAGGCTGCGCTCATACCATTCGCTCTTTACAATCTCCGAATCGATCAGTTTTACATCCGCGAACTGGAAGGTCGGATTGTCTGTGTAGACTGTTAACCGGATGAGATTATGATTAGCCTTCACCCATCTCGTGAAGGGCACGAAATAATTGTTGTAAGTATCCTGCGCCACCATCTGCGACGGGTAATGAAGGAAGAGGCGATGCTGAAGCTCTACGTTGGAATATAGCGAATCGACGAGCTGCTCATAAGACAGCAGCATATTGTCCACGTTCTGCGCCAGCTGCGAGACTGAGAAATGCATGTCCTGCACGGTTTTATTATAGAGAATTCGGCTCGTATAGGTGCTTAATCCATAGGTTAAGGAGCCAAGCAAGAGTGTCGCGATCAGCGCATTCACCAGGACCAATTTCGTTCGTATCCGCATATCCTCACCTTCCTTCTTAGCGATGGGAGCTCCTGAATCCACTACGTATCATGTGTCTGTCCCTATCTTACCCATGATATTGACGGATAGTTATAACATTTTTCGCAGAAAATCCCCTGCGGGCGCGCTGAATGCGCCTACACCAGGGGCTATTATCTGCTCTATTATTCTTTGACCGCACCTACCGTAATCCCTTGAATGAAATATTTCTGCAAGAACGGATAGACGAATAAAATCGGGACTGTCACAATGATCGTCATCGTCGCACGTATCGAATACGGCGTAGTCTGGCGCAGTACCTCATGGTTGAGTGTGGCCTGTGCATTGCTCATCACTTCGGTCGTAGACTTTGTCATAATTTTCATTAATTCGTATTGCAGCAAGCTTAAGTTGTCCTTGCTGTTGTAGAGGTAATTATCAAACCAGGAATTCCAGTGGCCCACCGCTATGAATAACGTAACCGTCGCAAGCACCGGCAGACTGCACGGAATAACAATGCGGAACAGCACGCCGATATCGCTCGCTCCATCGATTCTTGCCGACTCCACGATCGCCTCCGGCAGTTGGTCGAAATAAGATCGCATAATAATGACGTTAAACACGCCGATCAGCCCAGGAATAATATAGACTGCGAACGTGTTCGTCATGTTCAGACCTTTGATCAGCATATAGACCGGAATCAGACCACCGTTCACATACATACTCACGACCAGAATCAAATTGATCGGCTTGCGCAGCAGATATTCCCGCCGCGATAGCGTATATGCCAGCATTGTCGTACACCCAACAGACAGCGCCGTTCCGATTACCGTGCGGGCAATGGAGCGGAATGCGGCAC
The DNA here is from genome assembly GCA_031254035.1 of Paenibacillus sp. Taxonomy (GTDB): domain Bacteria; phylum Bacillota; class Bacilli; order Paenibacillales; family Paenibacillaceae; genus Paenibacillus_AQ. The sequence continues at coordinate 26,585 of JAIRVF010000157.1, read as the reverse complement.
CGAGTAACGATTCATTCTGAAAAATAATATTGTAATTGTTTAGAGTAAATTTATTCGGCCAAAAGTAAACTTGTCCTCGCAACGTGTCCAGCGAATCGTTGAACGAGATCGCAAGCAGGTTCCAAAACGGATACAACGTCGCAAATCCTAGAAGGAACAGGAATACATAGTTTAGCACTTGAAAGGTAATATCTGATACACTTCGTCTTGGATTCATTACGTACTCCCTCCTAGAACAGTCTCGTATCGCTCAGTTTGCGCGCGATATGGTTCACCGTGACGACAAGTATGACACTGACTAAGCATTTGAACATACTGAGCGCAACCCCAACTGAATAATCCCCGCTTCCGAACGAGACCGATAAGGCATATAGGTCCAGCACTTCGGAATAATCGATGACCAATGGGTTGCCAAGAAGCATTTGCGATTCATAACCGGTATTGATCAACGAACCAACCGACATGATGAGTAGCAGTGTCGCTGTCGGCATGAGCCCCGGGAGCGAGATATGAAGCATTTTACGGAATCGACCTGCACCGTCCACCGCTGCTGCTTCATACAGCTCGGAATTAATGCCCGAAAGGACTGCCAGATAGATGATCGTACTCCACCCTAGCTCTTTCCAGAGGCCCGTCAACGTATTGATAATCCAGAACCATTCCCCCTTGCCCATGAAATAAATCGGCTTATCGATCCACCCCAGATTCATTAGCAGGCTGTTAATGAATCCGCCGTCTGGCGACAAGAAGAGGAGCACAATATTCGCGATGACAACCATCGAGACGAAATGGGGAATATAGGTGACTGTCTGCACGACCCGTTTGAACCAGATGGCTTGAACTTCATTGAGTAATAAAGCGAGGGAAATCGCCCCCACGAAGCTCGTAACGATGCTCATCCCGCTCATGACTAGCGTATTGCGGAGCACGATAAGGAAATGTGGATCTTCGAACAGTGCCTTGAAATTTGCAAGCCCAACGAATTCGCTACCCGTCACCCCTTTGTAAGGCTTATAGTCTTGAAATGCGGCAAGCCATCCCCAGAGCGGAACATAGTTGAACAGAATGACGAGCAGGACGAACGGAATCGACAGCAATACGAGCTGATATTGGTCACCTAACCGCCGAATCCAAGATTTGCCCTGTGTCTGTGTCTTATTCACAGGATGAGGCGAAATTTGTACGGTCTGCGGCATCCAAAGCCCTCCCTTATTGAATTTTATGTCTCTCGTGAACAAGAATCTGCCTGATACAGCACTTCTGGTCTTTGAACCGATGCTTCAATCAGGCAGATTCTATTTTCTCCCTATTCCTGCGATTGAACTGCCTTGTTATATGTCTCGAGATAGCTCTTCCATGTTTTCGTCCAGAGCTCTTCAGCCTTCTTCTGCCCAGACTTTTCAAGTTGCTGCTGAAGATCGTTCCATTCCGATTCAAACTGGCTGTCGTTCTCCGCGAGAATGACTCGCGCTGCACCGCGGTAGATCACTTGCTCAAGCTTATTCCAGATGCCTTTGTACTCGCTTGGCGCATTCAACTGCCAGGTAAAAGTCGGAATATATTCTGGTGCAGGTAAGAAATCCGCCCAAACTTGCTTGCCGTACTTCGCCAGTACCTCTTTGGTCTTAGGCGCATAAGAGGCTTCGACGGTGTCCGGATTCGTCGGTGTAGCCCAATCCCCCTCCTCCAGCTTTGAGCCGTTACCGAACGTGAACCACGAGTAGGAACCATAACCCTCCTGTGCATCCACGGTCGGATTCTCTGCACGTTCTTTTGCAAACGCCTCCATTACGGTGCGTTTACCGTCTTTTTTCTCGAAATGTTTGCCCTCAATGCCCCATGCAGTTAACTCTTGACCTTCATCCGTAAATAGATAATCAATAAATTGAATAATTTTCTCTGGATTTTTCACTTTATTCGTAATGCACCAATTGTTCGTAGAGTTCGTTGGTGTAATCGTATTGGTATGATCTTCAATGCTATCGTTGATATGGATTGGGAACTTCGCGTATAATTGGTCGAACTTGCCCGCCGCAGTGAGCGAATTCTCAATGCCGCCCATAATCCATTGGGGAACGAACCCTGCTAAAATACGGCCTTGCGCTGCTTTGGCCGAGAAGCTCTCCCATGTCAAGCTGAACAGTTCTTTATCTAACATGCCTTCATTATTTAAGGTGTTTAAAAATTTATAAAAGTCCTTCGTGAGCGGGTCTGTGACTGCTAGATGCACATTCTGATCCTTGTCGATGATGAATTCGCCATGGTCCGGCTGGCCAGCTGCCGCAATCGGGGCATTCATATACGTTCTGGCTGGGTCCGGAGAGGAGAACGGAATAACATCTTGTCCATCCAACTTCGGATGCTTCTTCACATAGTCCTTCAGAATATCGTGTAGCTGATCGAACGTCTTGATCTCAGGATATCCGGCTTCCTTCAACACCTCGTATTGAACAACGAAGCTGGCTTGCGCGTTTGGCACCTTCTCGCTCAGGTTCGGAGCGAAAATAGAATAGATGTGACCATCTGGGTCACGTAGTAGTTCATAGAATTTGCCGAATTTCTTCTTAATGTTCGGCCCGTATTGACCGATCAAATCCTCAAGTGGAATAATCGCGCCAGCATCACGGTATTTCGCCGTCATGCTCGGATCGATTGCCAAGACATCTGGGAAATCACCGGAAGCGAGCCATACCTCATATTTTTGCCTCGCCTCGTCCGAGCCGCCGATAACGGTCATATAGTCGAACTTCAACCCGGTCTTCTCCGTGAGTACTTTGCCGGTGGGCGTATTGAATGTCGCGTTAGGCGTCGTCGAGTTAATCGTGAACGTCGTCACCTTGCCTGAAGCTGAAGATGATTCCCCTGCGTCCTTCGAGCCTCCGCATCCAGACAGTAATCCGATCGCCATCCCGAGGGATATAAGCACTGCTACAGCTTTCTTCATTTCCCCTGCTTCCCCTTTCGATTGTTTTGGTAAGCGATTTCAAAATAATGATGACTCAATCATCGACTCATTCGTCTATCGCTACTGTTTATTGTAAAGGGATCCGATAATCATTCAACCGTTCTAAATATAGGAAAGAACCATCCATATTATAGAATTCACTCAATGCCTACTTGGCCAGCTTCCTTCAGATTCCACCTCGCGGTGGACACCCTTGCTCTTGTCTAGTGGTTGGCCACTACCAGCTCTCAAACGGACGTTCATCGCCTAGTTAATCGCCATGCGTGGCATAACAAACGGGCTGTATCGCTTGGATACAGCCCGTTCTGAGCACTGATTCTGCCAAGGCTTACGCCCCACTGAAGCTCATGTACGCACTTTATTATTCGACTCCGGTGGTTAACGCCTGCTTGATTTCGGCATTCACTACCTCGCGGCACTGCTGCAGCCAATCTGGATTATACGGGTAGGCAGGGCAAACACATAGTACATGTGCTTTTCTTCTCGTTCAATCGTTGTTGTCATATGGCTAAATTGATACAATAATTGTATGGGACAAGGATATAGACGCACAGCTACAACGGTATCTCTCATCAACTATCACCGGGTTGGAGCGATCAATATCATGAATCAACCTGTGGCAGATGGTAACAGTCTGGCAGCTTAAGATGCTATATGCACAGTCTAAGGACAGGCTGATGAGACACCTGAAATTGGGGGAACTACAGTTAGTACAAATGCACGCACCCAAGAATCCCAATAATACCGAAGGGATCAGCTTGCGGCTTTAGCCGTGGGAGTCTCAACTGACCTGTGCATATGTCGTTCCTTAATGCATGAGATGAACTTAATCTTAATGTTTCTCCTTTATCATTTGAGTGCCCAAAACAACTAATGGCTTATACCGGTTTAGATCCAATATAGTAAGGGTAAATATGGCACCAGGAGGTACCCGACATGTTGAATGTACTGCTCGTTGATGATGAACCTGGAGCAATTAAAGCGTTGAAATACGCGATAGATTGGGAACGCGAAGGCTTCCGGATTGCAGGGGAAGCGAGCGACGGTGATCAAGCGCTGAAGATGGTCAAGGAACAGAACTACGCCGTTGTCATTAGTGACATTCGTATGCCCGGGATGGACGGCCTCACGCTCATTCAGGAGCTACTCGCCTTCCCACATACGCTGACCGTCGCAGTCAGCGGCTATGATGAATTCGATTACGTGAAGCAATGCCTGAAGCTCGGTGTAAAGGATTATCTGCTCAAGCCCGTCAAGGAGGAGGAACTCCTTACCTTAGTCTGTAAGCTCCGAGCCGAGATCGAATCGAACTTCATACTGAACAAACAGCGCAACCTCGCCATCTCAACAATCCGTAACGACGCCTTCAAACAATGGGTGCAGGGGCGAATTCCATTCGCCGAAGCGGACTCCATACTCCGCTTGTGGAGCATCGTCCTACCGGCAAGCCGCACATGGACCGCCGTGATTGTCGAGTTCGCCGCGCTCGATCTAAGTGACTCCAATTGGACCACTCAGGAGTGGCAGACGGCTACCTTCGCCGTCCGCAACGTGCTGGAAGAGCTGATCATGCCCACCGGCGGCATTTTCGAAGACGAGCAGGGCCACATCGTTCTCGTACTCAACTTTGGTCATGCATCGCTTACGCAAATTACCGAACTCGTGTACTCTTACCATGACATCACGCTAAGATATACCAAAATCCCGCTTACATTCGCCATCGGCAACCCGGTAAATCACCCTGTAGACGTACCTGTATCGTACCAGAACGCCTTGGCGACGATGGAACGCAAATTCCTGCTCGGCACCCCATCCGTCATCATGCCATCGACACTACAGATGGACCGTGACGGCATCAGTGAAACGAATCGGCATTTCATCCAAGACATGCTGGAAGCGATGAAGCAAGGACGCAAGGACTACGTGACGCGGCGCTTACAGGAACAAGTGGGAATCTGGAAGCGCAACGGGCTGTCCAAGTCCGATGTACAAGCCATCATCGTTGAATGGATGGTCAATCTCTATCATTATGCGAGCCAGTACGGCGAACAAGGCGAGCAGTTCTTCCAACGCAGAGCCGCTGCATCCTACAAGAGCATCCTCGTGTGCCGTAATATCGAACAGCTTATCTTCATTGCAAGGCAGACGGGCGAAGAATTAGTCGACTTCTTGGAAACTGCCAAGTGGAGGCATTCTCACAATCCAGTCTCCGAATTGAAGCAGATCGTCGAAGCGCATTATTCAGAGCAGATCAGCTTGAAGAGCATCGCCAAACAGATTCATATGAACGCGACATATCTCGGCCAATTGTTCAAGTCATCTGAAGGAACGAGCTTCAACGATTATCTTCTGCAGCTGCGGATGAACAAAGCCTGCGCCCTGCTCGCGAATACGGACATGAAGGTCTACGAGGTCGCATCTGCTGTCGGGTATAAACAGCTCGATTGGTTCTACAAGAAGTTCAAGGAAAATGTCGGCGTCAGCGCCAATGAATATCGAAGCAAGTCCAAATAAATTAACTCCTCCATCGTCTTGGCACACGATAGTCAAACCCATTTTAGTAAACAGTGTTCCCGTCGTCATTTTTTTTACTAATTACCAGCCCTTACGAGGTGAAGCCAAAATCTTATTCGTTCAACCTCAAGCATTGTAATACATACCATAAACCACAAATCCATTTATTCCATCTAATGAGCCAGGATAAGTTTCTTGGCTCATCATGCAACGGGGTTCTTCCATCGGTATTCGTATTCTACTAGTGGGGAGAATATCAAACTCCGCAGAGGTTTTAAATCCAACTTGATTATAAAATCGAAAACTTCCTTCCACGTTTATCCCTTAATATCGTTGTAGTCTTTTGGTTCTTCTGGACGTATCGTAATGTCTTTTCTCATTTTTGATTTCTCTAGATTGTTTAGTTTGTTAAACAAAATTTACTTTCTATTCAAGGTCTTCCTGATCCATGTGTCCTAAATAGTCACTATATAAATCCATCATATCAAACCCAAAACCCCAGCCAATATCCTGACTGCTCTGCATCAATTCGTTGCAACGATCTACAAACTTTTCTTCTAATTGATTGTCTACAATATACTTTAAGGCTTGTTCATATATGCTTGCTATAGTATGGTAGAATTTTTGATCAATGTCTCCAAATGAAAGTGTGAAGTCCACTCCACATTCCACTGTAAAAACCATTATTTCTGCAATTTGCTCCTTGTTGTTTGAAATATTACTAAAGTCCTTTATTGCCTTCTTCATAATCGGATATCGTAAAATTTGTCTATTGTGGTGACCAAACTCTTTCTCAATAATTTTCTTATACTTCTCTAAGACCTCACCTTGGTCAGGAAATATCACTGAAAAATAATACTCCTGAATGATCGGGAATTTCTTGGTCAAATTCAAAATTTCATCCTTGAGCTCTTCCCTCGTATGATTGTCCAAATGCTTTTTAATGGTTGAGTTTCTTAATCTCAGCATTATTTTGATCTCCTTAATCCAGTTATAATTTTCAGCATTATTACTCTGCATCTCACAGGATATAATATAAATAAAACGCGAGGAACAAATCAATGGACAATATAGAGGATAAATATAACGCGGCAGGCTTTTGCCAAGAATGTAATTGTGTTGAGAGGCAGAATGGGCAGAAAGCAGCGAGAGGCTGTACGCGCCAAAATAGCCTCTATTCCAGATGATCAAGAGCGGGTAGTTATTGCCACCGGTAAGTTAATTGGTGAGGGCTTCGATGATTCCAGACTGGACACCTTGTTTTTGGTCCATCCGATCTCTTGGTCAGGCACCTTACAGCAATATGCAGGCCGCCTGCACCGAAGTCATGCGAATAAAGAAGAAGTGCAAATATATGATTATATTGACCTTCAGGTCCCTATGTTAATGGCGATGTTCAAGAAAAGAGTGAAGGGTTATCGAAAGATGGGATATAAGGGAGCGGAATTGTAACAACAAATCCTTAGTGATATCTAAAATAAGGCACCCCCACAAAGCAGGTTGGTAGAATTCATTTATTTGGAGTTAGCCATCCTACTGAAGAACCCCTGCCCTACATCAATGATTGTGGTTTTTTGTGGACAAAGGTTTATTTTTCCGAACCATCTGCTGCATTCCAAATTCAAAGATCATGTGGCCTCTCGGGACCTTCTCAAGATCAAGAAATTCGTTGCCAGCTATGTAGAAAAGGTAATTGTATACAAAGAACACATCGAACTTATCTTAAAGCTTCCTATCTAAACGCAAAATCCACAACCGAATTCGGTTGTGGATTTAACAAATGGAGGCGAGGGGAGTCGAACCCCTGTCCGAAGACAACGCCACATAAGCTTCTACGGGTGTAGTCACAGTTTTGATGTCACCCGAGTATCGCCCCGTAACCGGCTATACTTTGGGTCAGCCTGATTATCTTCTTCAGCACACCCCAGGCGGAGATGTGACAGCGTATCCCACTAAAGTTGGGCCCCTATTCCGGCACATGGGCGATGCAGGATAGGAGCTCGCTAACAGGTTATTAAGCTGCTAATGCGAAGTTGTTTTGTTGTTTGCCAGTTATTATTGGCTTTAGCGTTGATGAAGCGGACGCGTCCCCACTACCCGCTACTCATGCTCGAACTATCCCCGTCGAATCCAAGAACGCCCCCTTATTATAAAGGGCTTCTTCGGATTAGATGAGCTGCTCTGCAGCATAAGAAGCAATCTATTCCGCATCCTTTCCCTCCATAAGAAAGGACGATCAGAAGCATGTTACTTGTAACAGATCACGTTGCCGTATCTCTTACATGATTTATTATATCACAACATCCGATCAAAATGACACAGACGATGTAAGGAAACACAGGTGAAACTTACTAAAACTTCATTTAACAGTGTGTTAACGCGCAATCTTCTGCTTCTCGCGCAGCGCACGCTGGATATCGCGTTGTGCGTCACGTTTGGCGGCTGATTCACGTTTGTCGTATTGCTTTTTACCGCGACCAAGGCCGAGCAGCAGTTTGGCATAACCATTGCGGATGTAAACCTTAAGCGGTACGATCGTGTAACCTTCCTGCTTGGTCTGACCGATCAGTTTGTGAATCTGTTCCTTATGCATCAGCAGCTTACGCGTCCGCGTCGGATCGCTTGGATTGCTCCGGTTGCCCTGCTCGAACGGGCTGATGTGCATGTTGTGAATATGGATTTCCCCATTACGGATCGTCGCAAAAGCATCGCCAATATTCGCTTTCCCGTTCCGAATCGACTTGATCTCGGTCCCAGTCAGCACCATGCCCGCTTCGTACGTATCCTCAATGAAATAATCATGGGAAGCTTTTTTGTTCTGAGCTAGTACCTTCCCGTCACTCTTCTTACCACCCATGTCCTTCACTCCTCACCCATTACAAAATAATCGGACTTCCGGTGCAAGCCACATCCATAAAAGATGCACTGTACCAGAAGTCCATTGTATCAACTGCTCCAGGCAAAATCAAGGTGGGCCTCCGTCATGCAACGCGACGCCGCGCACAAGACGAAACCAAGTTCTGCCCTTAACAATAGCTGTATTGATATCTGCAAAAACATGGTCATAGTCGAAAAGACAGCATCCTCCATCTATCTCCACCTAAAGGCTAATTCCCCTTAAAAAGTTACCTTTTAACCATCCTCGATAATTATTTTAACAGGAATAGCTGCTGTTTCCTTTTCGTCTAGAGCCAGTTCTAGCCGATTAATTCAAGCAATTCTATAAAAAGGATGCGAAAATGCACTTTTGGGATCTTTTTTTCGATTCCTAACAATAAATTGCTGCAAAAATACATCTATTTCCCTCATCAGGAGTCAAAAATCAATGTAACGCTCCGAAAAGATGCATTTTTGCAGGCTTTTTCTAAAATAGAGTCTCTTCGCCAGAAAAAGCCTGCACTTTCGCATCTTTTTGCAATTACTGATAACAATCAGATAGCTCGGTCATATACCTAGTGATAACACTAAGGTAATTCGATCATTCGCCCAGGTGTTTCAATCATCCCAGAGAGGCTTAATCATAACAAGTAACAACCGAGACTTTACTTTTTCTTCTTCCGCACAAAAGCTGCTGTGCCGTTTTTGCTTGCGCCTTTTTTCTTCTTGCGTTTGCGGAAGCCGCCTTCGCCGTTACCTGCATCCTGCTCACCGCTGCGGCGCTTCCGCCATCCGCCTTCCTCCGAAGCGGAAGTTCCGCCTTCACCATTGCCTGTATTCTGCTCACCGCTATGGCGCTTCCGACGGCCTTCTCCCTCTGAAGAAGTTCTGCCTTCACCCATGAAAATGCCACTGCCCGACGTTTTTTTCTTGCGTCCGCTGCTACCATTTTCACCCATATCCGGCGAGCTATAGCCGCCCTTGCCGGATCCAAAGCCGAACGCCATCGGCCGATTGGCCTCGACGTTCCCATCCTGCGTCGCCGGACCACGGCCGCCGCCATTACCGCGCTTGCCGCGTTTGCCACCTGCACCCGCGACTGCTCCCGCACCGCCAGCAGCCGTTGCGGCCCGCTCGCGCTTGCCTGGGCGGCCGGCTTTGCCGCCGCCATTGCCTGCTTTGCCGCGTCCACCGCCGCGCGCAAAACCGCCCTTGTCGCCGCGTTCACCACCGCGGCCGCCAAACCCGCCACCGCGATTCCGCTCACGGCGCGGCTTCATATCCACCATCTCAAAATCGATGGTGTGATCATCCATGTTCACCCGTGCTACACGGATTTTCACTTCATCGCCGATACGGAATACTTTCGATGTCCGTTCGCCGATCAACGACATGGATGCCTCATCGAAATGGTAGTAATCATCCGTCAGGCCAGCCATACGGATCAGCCCCTCGATCGTGTTCGGCAGCTCGATGAAAATGCCGAAGCCGGTTACGCTGCTGATGATGCCTTCGAACTCTTCGCCGACCTTGTCCAGCATATACTCCGCCTTTTTCAACTGATCGGTGTCGCGCTCCGCTTCCACCGCCACACGCTCACGCTCGGAGGAATGCTGGGCGATGTCAGGCATCCGGGAAGCCAAATATTCATGCCGTTTCTCGGGCAGAACGTTATTGCTCTCAATGACCTCGCGGATCACACGATGGATGACCAGATCCGGATACCGCCGAATTGGCGAGGTGAAATGCGTATAGTATTCAGCTGCCAGGCCAAAGTGTCCCGACATATCCGCATCGTATTTCGCCTGCTTCATCGAACGCAGCATCATGGTGCTAATCACCGTTTGCTCCTTGGTATCTTTTATTTCCTCCAAGAGAGTCTGCAGCGCACGTGGATGCACCGAATTGCCCCGCCCCTTGATGTGATAACCCATATTTTCGGCAAAAGCCATGAAGTTCTGCAGCTTCTCCGGATCTGGGTTATCGTGAACCCGGTAAACGAAAGGAACCTTCAGCCAGTGGAAATGTTCCGCCACAGTTTCGTTGGCCGCCAACATGAATTCCTCGATAATCTGCTCGGCAATCGAACGTTCACGTTTGATGATGTCGACCGGTTTGCCGTTTTCGTCCACGATCACCTTGGATTCGACGAAATCAAAATCCACCGCGCCCCGTTTCATCCGCTTACCACGAAGCTTCATTGCCAGCTCCTTCATAAGCCGGAAGTCTCCAACCAAATCCTTGTAGCGTTCCATTAGCTCCGGATCTTCATCTTCGAGAATTTTGCGCACATTGTTATAGGTCATCCGCTCTTTTGTCTTGATGACGCTGGTGAACACATCATGCTTTACGACCTTCAAATGCTTATCAAATTCCATCTCACAAGACAACGTCAAACGGTTCACTTGTGGATTCAAGCTACATATCCCGTTCGAGAGACGATGCGGCAGCATCGGTATAACCCGATCGACCAAATAAACACTGCAGCCCCGATTATAGGCTTCCTTGTCGAGTTCCGATTTCTCCCGTACATAGTAGCCTACATCCGCAATATGAACGCCGAGGCGATAATGCCCGTTCTCCAAAAGCTCGACGTTCACCGCATCGTCCAAATCCTTCGCATCCTCACCGTCAATGGTGACGATGTTCTTACCGCGCAGGTCACGACGACCTTGTTGTGCGATTTCCTCATCCGTGATCGAATCCGGGGCGCTCTCCGCTTCAGCCATGACCTCATCAGGGAAGCCTTCAGGCAGCTGATGTTTGCGTATAATAGACAGGATATCCACGCCGGGATCATCCTTATGTCCAAGCACCTCTATAACTTCGCCTTCGGCCGCAGCGCGGCCCTCCGGATAGCTCACGATATTCACGACGACCTTATCGCCATCCACCGCACCGGCCATTGATTCTTTCGGGATAAAAATATCGCGGACGATCCGCTTATCATCCGGCAGCACAAAACCATATACCTCTTGGCTTTGAAACACGCCCACCACCTGATTAACCGCACGCGTAATAATCTTAACGACTTCGCCTTCCAGTTTGCCCCCGGCAGGTCCACGGGTTGTAATGCGAGCGAGCACTGTATCGCCGTTCATACCACTCAGAAGATCATTAACACCGATATAGACATCGGGATGCTCCTTATCCTCGGGAATCAGAAAAGCAAAGCCCTTGGCATGCACCTGCAGCCGTCCACGTAGCAAATCCAGATGTTCAGGGAGACCGTATCGGTCTGAGCGTGTCAGCATGATCTTCCCTTCCTGTTCCAGCGCGTTGAGCAGCTTCAGGAACTCCTTGAACTCCACGCTATCTGCAATCCCAAAGTGCTTCTCCAACTCTTGGTAGGTCATCGGTTTATAGTCCGGTGCCTGCATCAAATCCAATATTGATTGTTCCGTTATCATGATTATCTCCTCAATTGACTCACGGATATGGAAAACCTTCCGCAAGTATCTATGTATGGATTCAGAACGTACTTTTTCCGCTTTACTATACACATTCCCTAGTATACACGGATTTAATCGTTTACATCCCTGAACGTATTCAGGGTACTACTTAATATCATCGACATTATTACATAAATATGTATGGCTCAAATATATATATTAAAAAACCCCCGCTCTTCTTCAGTGCAAGAGCGAAGGTTTTCAAAGTCCAGCTATATTACTTCGAAAAAATGGCCACAAGAATTGAAATAATCATGAACCCGGAGGCGAGAACCACCGTTACGCGCTGCAGGATCAAATCCATACCGCGTGCTTTCGTTTTTCCAAAAAGATGTTCTGCGCCACCGGAGATGGCACCTGCCAGACCTGCACTCTTCCCTTTTTGCAATAGAACAATAACGATCAATGCGATCGAGAAAATAACAAGCAGCACTTTCATTAAGATATCCATTCGTTCCACCTCCTAATAGCATCAACATCATGTATATCAGAATTTTACAAAATCCTCTAATAAATACCATAACCCAAATCGTACAATAAAACAGCATTTTTATTGTACCATAGCCTATTTCTTAAGACAAGGACTTCCATCTTCACTTTTTTACTCTACACTCGGCATTCGAATCAACATTAATACAAACGAAGAGGCACCAAAAAGAGAAGAGATTTAAAGTTGATTGGAAATTCTTCCTTTCGTCTTTATTTATTTTGAACCACTTCAAAAATTAAAACAGTCAGCAGAGGGTGGTGCATTTTTTATGTCTACTCTTATCCCTACTCTTATCCCTACTCTTACATCATATTTTTGAGTCTTTTTAAAAAACTATTAATAGTTTTCACATTTGAGGATGCATCGAAAGAAATCGTTGGAGATCCTGCATCGCCATCTATCAAATACTTTTGATTTTTCAAATTATATTGCGTTACGTAATTATTATATTCCTTATTTGAAATATTCTTTACTTTTCCGTTAGTTTTGATGGTATAGGTATATTTTGTGCCTTCTCCTTCTACTTTGCTGGCCTCAGTATACCCAAGTACAGCAACTTCAATTAATTTCCCACCCTTTACAGTCATAATTGAACGATGGAGTGACCACTCATTATCATATGGTGGCGTGCCATTCCCTGTAGAATAGGAACTTTCAAAAATTAAATATGAGTTTTTATTTGTTGAGGTTATGGATATAGAACGATCACTTATTAAGCCATCTGGTCCTTGGTCGTCGAAGTATAATTTATGTAATTCTGATTTTTCAAAACCCCAAACTTCTTGATAAAATTTCAGTTGATCATATCCCCTAGAGTTGTCTTTCTTCAAATATAAAATATACAACTCAGATACCCCATTCTTGTCAAAATCAATCATATTTGCATAAACAAGCCCCTCCTCATTATCAAAGGTACTAATTCCATATTTACTAATAATATTGTTAAGGATTTTATAATAAGATTGAGCTATGTTTTGCTGATTAGTTTTTGCCAATACGGAAACTGATGATATAGAAAAAAACAAGGAAAAAACAATAACATATATTCCAGTTCTAAATAAAGCTTTCTTTTTCATAAGAACGTAAAGCCTCCCTTTTTCTAAGCGTTAATATGAAGTGGTTATTTTTTTAATTCTTTTATTTGTTGATAGGCAATAATTGGCCTTCCCCACTATATTTGATCAACTTCCAACTGTAAGACTTACCAGACACAACTTTCTCTATTACTGCATATCCATCTTTTGCATCATAACTAAATTCTTTAATCTTTTTATTCCAACATTTCTTTGGTGTAAAAGCCAATTTATAATCCAATCTAGATTGTTCGAAATCATAATACTCAAACAAGTATGTTTTGAATTCTACAACCTTCCGACAACATTCTTAGTATAATTGTACCATTATTTATAGACGGTCAATAGTGGAAACACAGTATGCTTTCTACTTATAATAAACTACTTCAGCAGAAAACAGTTCATATATTCCCCTAACGAAACTAGGAATCTTTATTCGGGCAAAATTAAACCCTTTCTGAAATCTAAAAAAAACTGCCCCGGCATCAAGCCAAGGGCAGTTCTTCAAACATACAGCGTCAAAGCCGTATTATCTTTTCAAGTTGTAGAAAGATTTCAGGCCGTTATATTGAGCCAGTTCAGCCAGTTCGTCCTCGATGCGGAGCAATTGGTTGTACTTCGCAATACGGTCGGTACGGGAAGGCGCACCTGTTTTGATTTGGCCTGCGTTGGTTGCAACCGCGATGTCAGCGATTGTGCTATCTTCGGACTCACCGGAACGGTGGGATACAACCGCAGTGTAACCTGCACGTTTAGCCATCTCGATTGCATCGAAAGTTTCAGTAAGCGTACCGATTTGGTTAACTTTGATCAAGATGGAGTTACCGATATTTTCGTTGATACCTTTTTCAAGGCGCTCAGTGTTCGTTACGAACAGATCATCACCAACGAGTTGGATCTTGTCGCCAAGCTTCTCAGTAAGGAGTTTCCAACCTTCCCAGTCGTCCTCGGAGCATCCATCTTCGATTGTGATGATTGGATATTTATCAACCCAAGAAGCGAGCAAATCAACGAATTCTGCAGAAGTGAAGGATTTACCTTCGCCTTCGAGATGGTATTTGCCATCTTTGAAGAACTCAGTCGAAGCAACGTCCATACCGAGGAATACGTCAACGCCTGGCTTGTAGCCGGCTTTTTCGATAGCTTCCATGATGGAGGACAATGCGTCTTCGTTGGAAGTGAAGTTAGGTGCAAAGCCGCCTTCGTCGCCAACAGCCGTGTTCAAGCCTTTGGATTTAAGTACCGATTTGAGGCTGTGGAAGATTTCAGCACCTGTACGAAGTGCTTCCTTGAAAGAAGGAGCGCCAACTGGCAGGACCATGAATTCTTGCACGTCAACGTTGTTGTCGGCATGAGCGCCGCCGTTAACGATGTTCATCATAGGAACTGGCAATTGTTTTGCATTGAATCCGCCAAGGTAAACATACAAAGGAAGATCCAAAGCTTCAGCTGCTGCGCGAGCAGTAGCCATGGAAACAGCCAGAATTGCGTTTGCGCCCAGTTTGCCTTTGTTAGGAGTTCCGTCCAGGTTGATCATCAACTTGTCGATGCCGAGCTGGTCGAGAGCGTCCATACCGATCACTTCTGGAGCGATGAGTTCGTTAACGTTTTTAACAGCGGTCAGAACGCCTTTACCCAGGTAACGGGATTTGTCGCCATCGCGAAGCTCAACAGCTTCGTGAGCGCCTGTGGAAGCGCCGGATGGAACGATCGCGCGGCCCATAGCGCCGGATTCGAGATAAACTTCAACTTCAACAGTTGGGTTGCCGCGGGAGTCGAGGACTTCGCGAGCGTACACGTCAGAAATAATAGTCATTGTTCTTGTTCTCCTTTGTTCAATCATATTTAGTCCAGGTTAAAACGTATCTTTTTTATTATACCTCTTATTTGCGGCTTGCAATCATCGATTCACCGGTCATTTCGGCAGGCTTCGGCAGCTGCATCAGGTCGAGAATGGTTGGGGCCACATCGGCCAGGATGCCTTCCTCACGCAGATTCACGTTATCCGCCGTCAAAATAAACGGTACCGGGTTAGTCGTATGCGCCGTAAAAGGTCTTCCCTCTTCGTCAAACACCATGTCGGCGTTTCCGTGGTCCGCGATAATGATCGCTACCCCGCCTTTGGTGATGACGGCGTCAACTACTTTACCCATGCATTCGTCTGTTACTTCAACCGCCTTAATTGTTGGCTCCAGCATGCCGGAGTGACCAACCATGTCTGGATTGGCAAAGTTTAGAATAATCGCATCATGTTTGTCGGCTTCAATTTCCTTCACACAGGCATCCGCTACTTCATAAGCGCTCATCTCAGGCTTCAGGTCGTAAGTAGCTACCTTCGGCGAGTTGATCAGAATGCGTGTTTCGCCCGGAAGCTCAACATCGCGTCCACCGCTGAAGAAGAACGTCACATGCGGGTACTTTTCCGTTTCCGCAATACGAAGCTGCTTCTTGTTGTTCTGCACCAGAACTTCACCGAGCGTATTGTCCAGGTTTTTCGGCTCGTAAGCCACATACCCTTCCACCGTCTCGCTGAATAGTGTCAGACATACGAAATGAAGGTTCTCAGGGAACTTCGGACCCCGGTCAAAGCCGCGGAAGTCTTTGTTCGTGAACACTTGAGACAGCTGAATGGCACGGTCCGGACGGAAGTTCAGGAATATGACGGAGTCGCCACTTTCCACGAGAGATACCGGCTGGTCGTTCTCATCCACAATCACTGTAGGTTCTACAAACTCATCGAATACCGATTTGTTGTAAGATTCTACAACGGCTTTCAAAGGATCGGTGTATTTAGGTCCATCTCCGTATACGATCGCACGGTAGGATTTCTCTACACGCTCCCAACGCTTGTCGCGGTCCATCGCATAATAGCGACCTTGTACGGTCGCGATTTTGCCGACGCCCACTTCATTGATTTTTGCCTGAAGATCTTCGATGAATTTCTTGCCGGAATCCGGAGACACATCGCGTCCGTCGAGGAAAGCGTGAATATATACTTCGTGCATATCCTCTTTCTTCGCAAGGTCAAGCATAGCGAACAAATGCGCAATGTGGCTGTGGACCCCACCGTCGGACAAAAGGCCGTACAAATGAAGCTTCTTGCCGTTGTTTTTGGCGGAACGGACAGCTTCAACCAGCGTTTCATTGTCGAAGAACTCTCCTTCGCGGATCGACTTCGAAATCCGGGTCAAATCCTGGTATACGATACGACCCGCGCCAATGTTCAAATGGCCCACTTCAGAGTTGCCCATTTGACCCGCAGGCAAACCTACAGCTTCACCGCAAGCGGTTAGCGTTGTATGCGGATATTTGGCCATAAGGCGGTCATAGTTCGGCTTTTTCGCTTGAGCGACGGCATTACCTTCGTCCGTATTGCGAAGACCGAAACCATCCATGATGATCAGTGCTACTGGTTTAGGTGCGGTCATCTTACTTCGCCCCCTCAACGAGCTGGATGTACGAAGCTGGTTGCAGGCTTGCACCGCCAACAAGGGCGCCGTCGATATCACTTTGGCCCATGTACTCGGCTACATTCTCAGGCTTCACGCTGCCGCCGTATTGAATGCGAACCTTGTTTGCAACTTCTTCTCCATACAATCCTTTCACGAGGTCACGAATATAGGAAATTACTTCATTCGCATCCTGTGATGTTGAAGATTTTCCTGTTCCGATAGCCCAGATCGGTTCGTAAGCAATGACTACTTCAGCAGCTTGATCCGCGGACAAACCTTGGAAAGCACCTTCCGTTTGTACCTTGCATACATCTTTCGTTTGGCCAGCTTCACGCTCTTCGAGCTTTTCACCAACGCATACGATCGGAGTCAGGCCATGGCGGAATGCTGCATGCATTTTCTTGTTGACGATCTCATCGGTTTCCGCGAAATAAGCACGGCGTTCGGAGTGGCCGATAATAACGTAATCCACGCCCAGATCTTTCAGCATAACGCCACTGATTTCACCAGTGAATGCGCCGTTGTCTTCGAAATGCAGATTTTGGGCGCCGATCTTGATGGAAGTGCCTTTAGCTGCTTCGACCAAAGCTGGAAGGTTGGTGAATGGTGCACAGATAACGCTTTCCACGCCATCCACTTCCGCTTTACCTTTCACTTCTTCGATAAATGCTTTAGCTTCAGGAACTGTTTTAAACATTTTCCAGTTGCCCGCGATGATTGGTGTTCTCACATGCTTCAACTCCTTTTTAAGTCAGGGTTTTGTCATCACTTCAGCTTCATTCGCCGCTCTTCAGATGATTACAAAACCCCTATTCTTTATAAGCTGTAGCCACCCGGATTATTTGTCGTTTAGAGCCACGACGCCAGGAAGCGCCTTGCCTTCCATGAACTCCAACGAAGCGCCGCCGCCTGTGGAGATATGATTCATTTTATCAGCCAAATGGAATTTCTCCGTCGCTGCAGCAGAATCACCGCCGCCGATGATGGTGTAGCCTTCGGTTTGTGCGCAGGCTTCAGCCACTTCACGCGTACCGTTGGAGAAAGGATCAATTTCGAATACGCCCATTGGTCCGTTCCAAACGATCAACTTGGAGTTTTTAATGATTTCGGCATATTTAGCGCGGGTTTTCGGTCCGATGTCCACGCCTTCCCATTTCTCAGGGATGTTGCCTACTTCAACGGTATCTTTGTTTGCGTTGGCATTAAAGTCATCCGCAATAACGATATCAACCGGAAGCAGGAAGTTTTTGCCGAGATCTTTCGCTTTTTGAATGAATCCGAGTGCTACGTCCAGTTTATCATTATCGCACAAGGACAAGCCAATTTCGTATCCTTGAGCCTTCATAAAGGTATACGACAGACCGCCACCAATCAGCACGTTATCCGCAATGTTCAGCAGGTTGTCGATCACGTCGATTTTATCCTTAACTTTCGATCCGCCGATAATAGCGGTGAAAGGACGCTCTGGATTGGAGAGCGCTTTGCCCAATACGGACAATTCTTTCTCCATCAAAAGACCGGATACGGCTGGCAAGAAATGCGCGATACCTTCCGTGGAAGCATGTGCGCGGTGAGCAGCGCCAAATGCGTCGTTGACGAACAGATCAGCAAGCTCTGCAAACTGCTTAGCCAGTTCCGGATCATTTTTCTCTTCACCAGGGTAGAAACGCACGTTTTCAAGCAGCAGCACGTCTCCGTTTTGCATTTTCGCGATTTCGGCCTTTACGGTTTCGCCGACAGCCTCGTCCATCTTCACTACCGGTTTGCCGAGCAGCTCGGACAGACGTACAGCGGCAGGAGTAAGGCGCATGGAATCCACGAATTGTCCTTTCGGACGACCCATATGGCTTGCCAAAATAATTTTAGCTCCACGCTCGATCAAGTACTTGATCGTTGGAAGTGTTTCGCGGATCCGCGTATCGTCAGTGATTTTTCCTTCTTCCAAAGGCACATTGAAATCCACGCGCACAAATACGCGTTTTCCGGTAACTTCCACATCACGTACAGACTTTTTATTCATTGTTCGTTCCTCCGCAACCCATTTTTTTGTTTTTCAGGAATAACAGGGGTAACATACCGCAATTGGGATTTTTAAAATCCTCTTATTTTATCTATCCATACTCTCCAGCTTCTATCCTAACCACTTGCCTACTACGAAAAAACTTATATTTACAAAGAGCGGAAACAAAAAGTTCTGTTTCCGCTCAATATGTTCGTTACGCTGTGCCGTTATTACTTAGCCAGTTTCGCGAAGTATTCCAATGTGCGAACCAATTGAGCTGTGTAGGACATTTCGTTGTCGTACCAAGAAACGGTTTTAACGAGTTGCTTGTCGCCTACAGTCAGAACTTTGGTTTGAGTTGCATCAAACAGGGATCCGAAAGTCATGCCTTTGATGTCGGAAGATACGATTTGATCTTCAGTGTAGCCATAAGTTTCTGGGTCAGAAGCTTCTTTCATGGCTGCATTGACTTCGTCAGCTGTTACTTTTTTGTCGAGTACAGTTACAAGTTCAGTCAGGGAACCTGTTGCAACTGGTACGCGTTGAGCTGCACCGTCGAGTTTACCTTGCAGATCAGGGATAACCAGACCGATTGCTTTTGCAGCACCTGTTGTGTTAGGGATGATGTTTTCAGCAGCTGCACGAGCGCGGCGGAAGTCACCTTTAGCGTGAGGAGCATCCAAAGTGTTTTGGTCGCCTGTGTAAGCGTGAATTGTAGTCATCAAACCTTCAATAACGCCGAACTTGTCATTCAGAACTTTTGCCATAGGAGCCAGGCAGTTCGTTGTGCAAGATGCGCCGGAGATAACGGTTTCGCTTCCGTCCAAAATTTCATGGTTAACGTTGTAAACGACAGTTTTCATGTCGCCTGTAGCTGGAGCGGAGATGACAACCTTTTTCGCTCCGCCTTTCAAGTGAAGCTCAGCTTTTTCTTTCGTTGTGAAGAAGCCTGTGCACTCCAGAACGATGTCAACGCCAAGTTCGCCCCAAGGAAGTTCTTCAGGGTTGCGGTTAGCAAGAACTTTTACTTCTTTGCCGTTTACTTTGAAGAAACCGTCATGAACTTCAACTTCTCCATCGAATTTACCTTGAGTTGTATCATATTTAAGCAAATGAGCCAACATTTTAGCATCAGTCAAGTCGTTGATTGCCACAACCTCGATACCTGCCACATTCTGAATACGGCGGAAAGCGAGTCGTCCGATACGTCCAAAACCATTAATGCCTACTTTTACACTCATTGAATAAGCCTCCCAAAATGTCTTTTTTGTCCAGGATTCCGCTAAATACTGCAAAATCCATTATTTATTCAAAACAAGCAATTACGCCTGTATTGATAACTCGTTTATTTTGTATCTGTTCTTAAGATTGTTCGTCAATTTGTCTGCAAATTTCGCTCGCAGCTGCCTCATCCGTAACGAGGATATTCTCGTGGCCGAACTTCAGCACCGAATGAATGGCGGTCGCTTTGTCTTTCCCTCCGGAGATCCCGATCACAATCTCGGTTCTGATAATGTCTTCAAGACGCAGGCCCAACGTGATCATTCGATGGACGACTTCTCCCTTATCATTAAAGTAGTAGCCAAAAGATTCAGCCACCGCGCCTTCCTTCTGGATTTCCTGCGCCGCAGACGAATCCAGCTTTCTGCGCCGGGTCATTTCCATCGCATCTCCAATGCCATGCACAATAATGCGGCACTGCCGGATCACTTGCACAATTTCTTGGATATTACGGTCCTGCACAAGCGATTGGTACGAATCGTCACTCAGCAAATCCGGTACATGCAGCAGCCGGTACTGAGCGCCTACGCGCTTTGCCATAGTAGAAGCAATGGTGTTTGCCTGGAATTCTACACTCTCTCCAAGTCCGCCCCTAGCCGGTACAAACCAGCTATTTTTCATCGGTACAGATGCTTGAGGATTCAGTTCTTCCGCAACTGCAGCCAATGTGGATCCGCCAGTTACGGCCACCGTGTCTTCCTGATTCATAACTCCGAGGAGAGCCTTGGCTCCTTCACGACCGAGATCCCGTTTGGTAAGTAGTGAGGACTCGCAATCCCCAGGCACGACTACAACCTTCTGCAAGCCGTAAACTCGGCGGATTTTCTCCCCCAACTCGTTCAGCCCAAACAGTTCCTTGGCCATCGGGCCCATCTCTTCCAGCAGTCTTCGTCCCGCTTCGCTGATTCTCATACCGGAACTCTCGATATCAATAAGCCCTTGGGCTTTCAAGAGATCCGTTTCAGCACGCAGCACTCGTTCCGTCATATGTAGCGAATTCGCTAGCGTGCGCCGACCAATCAACTCCGAAAGCATGATCTGATGAAGAATGGTGTACCTAGTCTTGAGAATGTCCATGAGATCAGGCAGAAGCTGCTTTTGCATCTCTAATATTTTCCGCATTGCTTTCCACTCCTGCAACTTCAAGTTCCTTCTCTCCGGCTACTGGCCTTAAAATGTCCCGGGTTAACGTTTTAAGTCCCACTCTCATTCTACTCAATTTCCTTGCCTGTTGCAAGTAGTCCAACGTCTATCTTTTGCAAGATTCTTTCATCTTATACAGGCATGTTCACGAAAGGCTAATGATTGCGAAAAAAATAGGATCAATGTAAAAGGAACACTTGCAATTCCGAATAATTTATTATATACTAACTCTTGCTGTACGAAATGTTTGAGGGCATAACTTGCTAACACCACATTTCTACAACATTAAACTTTGCGCCCGTGGTCCAATGGATATGACGTAGGCCTCCGGAGCCTGAGATCGAGGTTCGATCCCTCGCGGGCGCGCCATTATTTTTCTAAATATTTTCGCCATTATGTTTAGACCGTAAACCAACAGCCAATGATAGGCTATTTTTTTTGCCTAGAGTTTGACTTTCTTTGACTTTTTGTTTGGAATTGTTTATCATGGGATTAATACGGTAAAATTATGTATAGAATGATTACATTTGATCCAATTGAATAGGGAGGTTTTCCACGTGAGTTATGTTCCTATGGTCGTTGAACAAAGCAACCGCGGCGAGCGCGCGTACGACATTTATTCCAGATTGCTGAAAGACCGCATTATTTTCCTGGGTTCCGATGTCAACGACGTGGTTGCCAATTCGATTATTGCCCAGCTGCTGTTCCTGGCTGCCGAAGACCCTGAAAAGGATATTCACCTCTATATCAACAGCCCGGGCGGCTCCATTACAGCCGGTATGGCGATTTTTGATACAATGCAATATATCAAGCCGGACGTGTCCACCATCTGCGTGGGTCTCGCCGCTTCCATGGGTGCCTTCCTGCTGAATGCTGGCGCCAAAGGCAAGCGTTACGCGCTGCCAAACAGTGAAATCATGATCCACCAACCTCTCGGCGGTGCTCAGGGTCAGGCTACGGATATCGAAATCCGTGCTCGCCGCATCCTGAAAATGCGTGATACACTGAACCGCATTCTTGCCGAACGTACAGGTCAACCGCTTGAACGCATTGAAAAAGACACCGACCGCGACTACTTCATGAGCGCGAAGGATGCCGCTGAATATGGCATTATCGATAAAGTGCTGGAGCATCCACCTGTAGGTGGCGTCTAATATCAAGTAAGAGTTTCGTTGAAACAAGCGTAGACGTCTTCGCCGTCTTTGACTGGCGGAGTTTACATTTCGTGGATGAAATATAAGTCTTATGAAAGTGAAATTTATAAGATCTTATATTTTCAAGAAAATAGGGTCTTCACTCTAAAGGTCTGCCACTCTAGATCTTGGGGAGAAGAGCCTGTTTTTTTGTTTTTGGACTCAAAATTATGATCCTGCAACCTAGCGGCAAATGGGGATTTTTACCTCAAAATGATAGATTACACGCCCTTTATTCTCGTGCACCAGACGGAAACGCTGACATGGAAATGTAGACATTTGTACATTGACTATCCCAATATATTGATGTAGAATTCATTTTACCATCTACATATTGATTGAAGCAGCATAAATCATAACAAATTACGACTTGCCTCTGGGACAGAAGCAGCGTCGTTTTTTATTGTAAAGTATTTGTAGGAGTGATAGATATGTTGGTTGTCTACGATTCCAAAACCGGGAATGTCAGACGTTTTATAAACAAGCTAAATATGCGGGCCGTTTCCATCGGAGAAGAAGAGCAGGTGAATGAGCCTTACGTTCTCGTGACTTATACAACCGGCTTTGGGCAGGTACCGGAAAAGGTAACATCTTTCCTATCCCGCAACAGCAAGATGCTTCGAGGCGTCTCTGCCAGTGGCAACCGCAACTGGGGGCCAGGCTTTGCCAAAAGCGCGGATACGATCTCCGAAATGTACCATGTTCCAGTCATTACGAAATTCGAACTGTCAGGCACATCGAAGGATATAGAAACTTTTGTTGAAAGGGTGCAGACCATTGAAGCATATTGAACTGAACAACGAATTGATGCAGCGGGGTGCTGACGGATATTTTCAATTAGAGAAAGATAAAGAAGCGGTCGCAGCTTTTATGGAAGAAGTCGAGCAAGATACGATGAAGTTCGGTTCCCTTCGGGAAAAGCTTGATTACCTGATTGAAAATGACTACTACGAAAATGTGTTAGAGAAATATTCCTACAAGGAAGTTGAAGCGGTATTTACCCTTACATCCCAAAGCGACTTCCAGTTTCAATCCTACATGGCCATATCTAAGTTCTACAAAGATTACGCGATGAAGACAAATGACAAAAGCCAATATCTCGAGCAATATCCGGACCGCGTAGCCATTGTCGCCCTTCATCTTGGCGATGGAGATATCGCTAAGGCGCTCCGCATCGCTGAGGCCATGATCGAGCAGCGGCTGCAGCCAGCAACGCCAACATTTCTGAATGCAGGCAAAAGCCGCCGCGGCGAATTGGTGTCATGCTTCCTGCTTGAAATGGACGACTCCCTCAACTCGATCAACTATGTACTCGGAACCTGCATGCAGTTATCCAAAATCGGCGGCGGCGTAGCTGTCAACCTGTCAAAATTACGTGGACGCGGAGAACCGATCAAAGGGGTCGCCGGAGCGGCAAAAGGCATCATGCCCGTGCTTAAACTCATGGAAGATTCCTTCTCTTATGCCGACCAAATGGGTCAACGCAAGGGATCCGGCGCAGGCTATTACAACATTTTCGGCTGGGACGTCCTCGAGTTCCTAGATTCCAAAAAGATTAACGCCGATGAGAAGCTACGGATCAAAACATTGTCCATCGGTCTGATCATCCCAAACAAATTCTACGAGCTTGCCGCTCAGAACAAACCGCTTGTCGTATTTGGCCCTTATTCGGTCTATAAAGCATACGGCCAACATCTAGATGATATGGATCTCGACATGATGTACGACGAGCTGCTCGCCAATGACAAGGTCACCAAAAAGACCGTTATGAGCGCACGCGACATGCTGACCAAAATCGCATCCACCCAGCTTGAATCCGGATATCCATATATCGTGAACAAAACGAATGCGAACCGCATTCATGCACTGAAAGATATCGGCCAGATCAAAATGTCCAATCTGTGCACAGAAATTTTCCAACTACAGGAGACCTCAGAAATCAACAACTATGGCGTCCAAGATATCATCCGGCGGGACATCAGCTGCAACCTGGCTTCGCTGAACATCGTCAACGTCATGGAGCACGGAAAAGTAAAAGAATCCGTACGAGTCGGTATCGAAGCATTAACCGTCGTCAGCAACCTGTCCCAAATCAACAATGCACCTGGTGTGCAGCGAGCCAACAATGAACTTCATTCCGTCGGGCTTGGAGCCATGAATTTGAACGGATTTCTGGCAAAAAACAAAATCGCTTATGAAAGCCCTGAAGCCAGGGAATTTGCCAGCACATTTTTCATGATGATGAACTATTACTCTCTTGAGCAAAGCATGGAAATCGCCCGTGATCGCGGCATTACCTTCCATGATTTTGAGAAATCCGAATATGCGAAGGGCACCTATTTTACCCGTTACATCGAAACGGACTTCCGGCCGAAGTCGGAACGTGTGCAGAAACTCTTTGCAGGCATCGAAATTCCAGCGCCGGAGGATTGGGAGCAACTCAAGGAGCAAGTGCAGACACACGGCCTGTACCACGCCTATCGTCTGGCAATCGCGCCAACGCAAAGCATCTCGTATATCCAGAACGCTACGTCCAGTGTCATGCCGATCGTTGAACATATCGAAACGCGTACATACGCGAACTCGACGACATATTATCCAATGCCTTTCCTGAGTGCAGAAACACAGTGGTTTTACAAATCAGCCTACAACATTGATCAGTTCCGCCTGATCGACATGATTGCCGAAATTCAACAGCATGTAGACCAAGGCATATCGACCGTACTGCACGTCAACAGCACCGTCTCGACCCGCGAACTGTCGCGCTTTTACATTTACGCCGCTCAAAAAGGGCTTAAATCGCTTTATTACACCCGGACGAAAAAACTGTCCATCGAAGAATGCACAAGCTGCGCGGTTTAAAATATCGAAAATACGATAAGGTGATGCAGGGACTCCCCGGGGTCCCCCATTGCCTTCTTCATATAAAGGAGTTATTGCCTGATGAAAGCAGTAAACTGGAACCGGCCGGATGATGATTTTACCCTGATGTTTTGGCAGCAAAATATTATGCAGTTCTGGACCGACGATGAAATTCCCCTTTCCGATGACAAAATGGACTGGATCAAGATGACCGATGACGAACGGTCGGTCTACAAACATGTGCTAGGGGGCCTGACGTTGCTCGACACGCTGCAGGGCGGCGTGGGCATGCCTAGAATACTGGAGAATGTTGAAGGGCTGCAGAGAAAAGCTGTACTCGGCTTCATGTCGATGATGGAGCAGATCCATGCCAAGTCCTACAGCAGCATTTTCACCACCCTCGCTTCAACCGAGGAAATTGACGACATTTTCCGCTGGGTAGAAAATAACGAACAGCTGCAATTCAAAGCCAAGCTGATCGAATCGTGGTATACCAACATCGAGACGAAACAGGGTCTGTATAAAGCGATGATCGCTTCAGTATTCCTGGAGAGCTACCTGTTCTACAGCGGTTTCTTCTACCCGCTCTATTTGGCGGGACAAGGCAAGATGACAAGCAGCGGGGAAATTATTGACCTGATTCTTCGGGACGAAAGCATCCATGGTCTATATGTGGGGATTCTTGCTCAGGAGCTATTTCAGGATTTCACCCCGGAAGATCAGGAACGTCTGAATAAGGAAATGTATGAGCTACTGGATACGCTTTATCAGAACGAAGTTAAGTATACGGATGATCTTTACAGCCCGCTGAGCCTACAAGAGGAAGTAAAAACATATGTCCGCTATAACGCTAATAAAGCGCTGATGAATCTCGGCTTTGAACCGTATTTCCCAGAAGAGCCGATCAACCCGATCGTTTTCAACGGCATCAGCACGCATACCAAACAGCATGACTTCTTCTCGAAAAAAGGCAACGGGTACGTACGTGCAATTAATATCGAACCATTGACTGACGAGGATTTTGTATTTGATTTCTGATTGATTAATTAGAAAAGGCGGCCCCTTACGGGATCGCCTAAGCCACTCATCGGAGTGCTTTTCTCATATTAGATTTAGACATCAAAGCGCAGTGTTCCGATAGTTTTTTCGAACCTGAAATGCGCTAAACATTCCTGTGGACGCTAAAAAATTGGCTTAGACAAAAACAGGAGCGCCTCGTATGATGGGGGTGAGACCAGGCAAAAGGCCTAGACCCCAACAGGAGGCGCTTACTATGAAGTT
>JAIRVF010000140.1 GCA_031254035.1 Paenibacillus sp. | reverse complement strand
GACGTGGTAGCCACCCATTCTGATCCTACATATACCTGGTTCCATGACGGTGAAATCCTGCGAATGAGTGAGATTTCGTGAGAAAACCCCTTAATTACGAGGGACGAAACTGGGGATCGCTAATGGTCAAAATAAACTGTGGTGAAGCGAAGTTTCACCTAAATAACGATGTGTAGTTTCATTACATTTGATATGACCTCTTTTTCGTGGCAATAGCGTTTCTTAGTTTCGTTAGCGGAAATTACAAGCTGAAATTAAGTCTAATTTTCGTTCCATCATATATAAAAATAGAACTCCCGCACAATTTTAGCTTCGCCTTTTCGGGCCAGCCGTTAGTGTGCGGGAATTTTTTTCTATAACTCAAACTTCATCTAGGCTTCCACCTGTTTTATAGGATAGGGCAATCGGCGATCCTTATCCTTCCGGGGGATAACGTAAGCCCCGCCGGCTACGAGTATCGTCGTAGAGACCGGCGATCAGTTGCAGTACCTTGATGCCTTCCTCCCCGTTGATCCAAAACGGCCGATCTTCTCGTACATGTTGATAGAAGTCGGTAATCAATTTCGAGTGACTCGCACCCCAGTAAGATTTGCCTTCTGAAGCGGTCCGGGGCGGCTCGCAGAGCTGTGTTTCCTTACCATCTTTCCATAGATAAAGGGAATCGCGCCGCTGATATAAAACGCCATGTTCGAACACGACTTCGAGCTCGACAGGCGAGTCGGTACCATAAGCGTTGGTTCCGTAAAATAACGCCCTTGCGCCACTTTTAAAGTTGATGCATGCATGTGCGGTATCTTCAACCTCAATATCATCTCTTAGCGTGTCGGCCGTGACACTCCCATGTACCGAAGTGACCTCACCCCCGAACCACTGCAGCAAATCGAGGGTATGGATGGTCTGGTTGATCAGGACGCCACCGCCTTCGGTGGTCCATTTGCCTCTCCACGCTGCGCTGCTATAGTAGGAACGATCGCGGTGCCAGGTGACGATTCCTTTCATGCAGATCAGTTCGCCTAAATTACCGGAACGAATGTATTCATAAATCATCTGAGAGGCTGCATTGTAGCGGTTCTGAAATGTTACGCCAAGCTGACCTTTACTATTTCTCGCAGCGTTCAGCATGGCTTTAGCCGAAGCGGAATTTTCGGCCATGGGCTTCTCGGTCAGCACATGTTTACCGGCAGCCAGCAGCTCGATAGCCATTTCGGCATGGAGGTAATGGGGAGTACATATATGAACAACCTGTATGTCTTCCCGCTGAAGAAGAAGCTTATAATCGGCTGCGGCTTCGCATCCATAAAAGAGCGCAGCATCTCGTGCTTTATCCGGGTTTATGTCAATAACAAGGCGCAGTTCCGCATCATCCAGTTTCTTGACCGCTTCGGCATGAAGGGGGAAAATCGCCCCGCATCCAATGATGGCTGCTCCAATTTTTTGCATGCGAATCCCGTCCTGTCCTAATGGATTTCTGCATGGTTAAGACTTATGGGCACCCATCGCCCCGGACCACGCACCGTGCACACAGGGGGCAATGCGGACAGCGATTTCCTGCGCTTTTAGGCATAACTCGGCGGCTTTGAAGGCATGTTCCTGCGTCATCGCATGTTCGGTGCGGTTCAGGCAGTCGAGGATAAGCTCGCCAAAAAACGGATAGCCGATCTGCCCATGAACGGCAAAATGCTGTTCCCCGTCTTTATTAACCAGGTAAACATGATCGCCAGCCGGGTCTCTGGCCACATCTATGTATTTACGGAGCTCGATGTATCCATCGGTTCCGAGAATAAACGTCCTGCCGTCCCCCCAGGTTCCAAGTCCGTCTGGTGTAAACCAGTCGACCCGGAAATACTGGGTTGCCCCGTTGTCGCCAACCAAAGTCGCATCGCCGAAATCCTCCAGCTCCGGATATTCCGGGTGATTATAGTTGGCGATTTTACTGTGCAGCACCTTCGCGTCTTGGCATCCGGAATAATATAAAAATTGCTCAATCTGATGGCTGCCGATGTCACATAAAATGCCGCCGTATTGCTTTTGGCGGAAAAACCAATCCGGCCGGGTGGATGCGTTTAGACGATGCGGGCCAAACCCGGTGACTTGAAGTACGCGCCCGATAGCCCCTTCCCGGATGAGCTGCCCGGCATACACGGCGGATTCCACATGAAGCCGCTCGCTGTAATATACCATGTACTTATGGCCGGTTTCCCGGACTTTGGCTCGGGCGGCCGCAAGCTGCTCCAATGTCGTAAACGGCGTTTTATCGGTAAAGTAATCTTTGCCCGCTTCCATCACCTGCAGCCCCAATGTGCAGCGCTCGGAAGGAATGGCCGCCGCCGAAACTAATCGAACCTCGTCGTCTTCAAGAATCCGCTCAAGGCTGTCCGCCACTTTGGCACCTGGAAATTGGGAGGCAAAAGTTTCGGCTTTAGCTTGGTCCGGATCGAATACCCATTTAAGGGTCGCGCCCGCCTCGATCAGCCCTTGGCTCATGCCCTGGATATGACCGTGATCAAGAGCAGCAGCGGCGAAAACGAACTCTCCCGGCTTTACAACAGGATTGGGTTTGCCTTTAGGGGCATAATTCATTCCGTCCTGTTTGGAGGCTGTCATTCATCTTGCATCCTTTCGCGTATAAATTCGCCAAACTGTTTCAGCAGTTCCCGCGAGCCGTATTCGCCGCTGAAATCCTCTATGCCCAGATATCCGTTATAACCAACGCTTTTCAGATCCCGAAGCACTCTTCCGAAGTCGATAATGCCTTCCCGCATCGGCGCCCACTCCGACCGCCATTTGGCTGTTTCATCCTCACGTCTGCCTTCATTAACATAGCGGGCGTTTTTGATATGGACATGTGCCAGATACGGACCAAGCAGCTGCATTCCCATGCGGTAATGTTCATAACCTTCATGCACCATATTTCCTGGGTCAAATAACACGCCGATATGATCCGGATCGCAGTGGCTGACCAACCTGTGAGCCAAGCTTGCACTTGGGGCGATCGTTCCGTGATGGGTTTCAACAACGCCTTTGACGCCGTATTGTTTAGCCATTCGCTCGGCTTCCTGCAAATAGCGGACGTTCGCCTCGAACAGCTCAGGATAGGATTGGGTTCCATTATAAGGAGCTGCGCCGACGCGGATCATTTTGGCCCCCAGCAGTCGAGCAGTATGGAAAGCATACTCGGTTTCATCGAGCTTCATCTCGTGTAGGTATGGCGTCAAACCGGCAATTTCAAGACCTTCATTTTCCGTGATCTCTTTAAATCTAAGCATCTCAGTCTCGGAAAGGGAGGGGTCGATGGAACAAATATTGTTTCCCCAGAAAGAGGGAGTTTCCCCAGCGGCCGAGGCCGGTACCTCCTTGAATCTCCATTCAACACCGTCAAGCTCGGCCTCCCGGGCGGCTTTAACGAGTTCTTCCGGAGTCAGGTCCGGTGTCACCACAGTAAATACGGAAAGCTTCATTGTTTATTCCTCCTCTCGTGATTAGTGTGTTCCCTTAACATCCAGAACGGTTTCGGCTGTTTGTTCCTTGTGGAAAGTAGAATTGCGTATCTTCTCCTGAAGTTTTTCATAAAAAAGATCTTCATCCAGAGGCAGATCGACCCAATCATCAGTCCAGGCAGACAGGTGCATCGCATTGGATAGGGTCAATCCGTGAATCCCTTCTTCGCCGGGAGCGACCAGCTTTTCTCCGTACAAAAGGGCATTCGTGAAGTTCTGCAATATCCCCTTATGCTGCGGGCCGCCATTTCCGGGAATCGGAATCTCACATCTCCAGCATTCAGGCTGGCCGAAACCTCCGGTATATCCGCGGTTGAACTGGGGTTCGGGTACGCGCAGCCGCCAGAATGTCATTTTGCCGTCTTCAATGACGATTTTGCCATTGTCTCCGCTAATTTCAAAACGGTTAGTTCCGGGGCATTCTCCGACTGTTGTTACAAACACGCCTGTGGCGCCGTTTTCGTATTCGACGTAAGCCGTCACATCGTCTTCGACTTCAATGTTGCGGTATTTGCCGAATTGGCAAAATGCCCGAACCCGCTTGGGCATCATACCTGTCGTCCACTGCCAGAGATCCAGCTGATGGGGATCCTGATTTAGCAGAACACCGCCGCCTTCACCACCCCAGGTTGCACGCCAGCCGCCTGAATTGTAGTAGCTTTGCGAGCGGTACCAGTTGGTAATGATCCAATTCGTTCTTCTGACGGTACCGAGTTCGCCGGATTCAATCAGGTCGCGAAGCTTGATGTAGAGCGGATTGGTGCGCTGGTTATACATTATGCCGAAAAGCTTACCCGATTTGGCTGCGGCTTCGTTCATTTCTCTTACCGCTTTCGTAAATACACCCGCAGGTTTTTCTACTAATACGTGGTAATCATTTTCAAATGCCTGGATCGCCATGCCTGGATGGTCGTAATGTGGTGTAGCAATCAGCACGGTATCCATCGCTTGTGATGCCAGAAAAGCTTCAAGTGTATCAAAAAGTTGCACGGAATCCGGCAAATTGTTTTTCGCCCAATTCAGTCTATCAGGATTTGTATCACATACAGCTGTCAGTTCGGCGCCACGAATGTCCTGAGTTAGGCTCAATGCATGCGCCGACCCCATATTCCCTATTCCGATAATACCAAAGCGTACTTTTTTCATGCCGGAATTCCACCTTTCATCTCTGCTATTTAACCTAAGCTTAGCTTGAAAAGTAGAGCATGAGAATGACCTAGACTAAGAGAGTTTTGCATAAAATTAAGGTGTTTTGGATAAATGGCGAATGCTACAATGAGGTTACTGAAACGGGAGGGAACATTCATGAAGCAGTCCATGGATATGTCCGGCCGACTGCCGGATAGATTGACGGTGAATATTAGTTATGCCCAGCACAAAAAGGGGCTTTCCGGATGGAACCGGACGGAAATCGCCCCGTCATTTCATCGGTTTTATTTTATTACAGAAGGCAAAGGTTCGGTTGTCCTGAACGGCGTTTCTTATGAACCCAAACCCAATCAGATGATGATCATGCCTGCGGGTACGAATCAGATGACTTTGACCGATCAGAATGATCCCTATACACGGTATTTTTGCCATTTTGATGCTCAAGTCGGGGAATGGCCGTTATTCCCTGCAGACAGCAGGCTTTATATTTGTGATGCAAGCAACCCCGAGTTTATTGAACGGACCTTTAAGGAATTGGTAGATTTATTCCATAGGGGTGGACCGTTTTCGATGCTGCGCACTCAGGCTTGTCTGCTGACGATGCTTGCCTGTTGTCTTGAGGACGGGGGATACACGGATTTTTGGAAGGGTTTTTTGCAGCAGACGGAACGGAGCAAGCTTGGGGATGTGCTGGCCTATATCCACAAACATTTGCATGAACCGATGGAAATTGAACTGCTGGCGGAAATTGTGCATCTGCATCCGAATTATTTTATTTCGTATTTTAAAAAGATTATGGGAGTCACCCCAATGCACTATGTTCAACGCAAACGGATGGATGAGGCGAAACGGCTGCTTTCCTTCACCGACGCTGCGATCTCGGATATTGCTGATCAGATCGGCATGCAGCTCGCGTATTTTTCCAGACAGTTTAAAGGTTATACGGGACTATCGCCCTCCGCATACCGGGCCTGTACCCGGTGAAAGAATTTTGCATTAATACGAAAGTTTCGTTTGCTTACCAAAGTATCGATTTCATGGTCCTAAAGTAAGATTTTTCTGGTTACATATTGGAGGGTATGGCTTCAATGGGTAAAATATGGATACCTATGGGGCTACTAAGAACATGAAGGGTGAGATGTGGAAGATGAGGATGAGGCCGAATATACATAAACCGCTACTGACGATTTTTTGTCTGATGGTTGCCTTGGTTATGGTTCTGCCATCTGGTGCTGCTAACGCGGCGGCGGATACCAAATGGATCAACCAGGTTTGGAATGACTACACAGCTTACAATAAGAAGATCACGGTTTCCTACAACAAGTATCAACAACAGATTGATGCAAGCTATAAGGAATATTTGAAGCAGTATACGGCTCGCATGAATGATTTGGAGAGCAAAGTATTGGCGGACCAGAAGCAATGGAATGATCAATTGCAAGCTGACTTGGATATGCTTCAGAAGAAGTATGGGGATAACCAAACCAAGGCTGGTGATCTGAGAACATATGAACATGCTATTAATCCCAAATATCTAAACAGCCCGATGAACTGTTATGTGACAAAAGCCAACCGCAATTTCCTGAATAGTACGATGTGGGAGTACGCGGTAGCGCTTAATGAGAATTTTTTGAACAGCGAGACTTGGGAATACCACAAGGATATAAATTCTAACTACCTAAACAGCCCGGCGTTTAAATATAAAAATGCTGTAAACGAAAACTTCGTGAACAGCCCTATGCAAACATTGAAAGCCGCCTCAAACAAAGACTACGTGAATAGTCCAATCTGGAAGTATAAGCTCGGTAAAATCAGCAAGACAAAAGCAATGCAGGATTATACGAAGATTTACAAGGAACAAACTGCAAAATTGACCGAAGACATTACGACATATAAGCAGGCCATTGCCAATAGGGCAGCGGTTACACGCAAGAACCTTGACGCGCTTCATGAGAAGTCCGTCAATGATCTGGAAAAACAGCGGGAGGAAACGCTGCAGAGCATTTCGGATCTGAGAGCCAAAGTCTGCGGAGAGGGGCTTAGCTGGCAGCCGCTTTTGAAGACACAGTGACAGCTATATGGGGATGAACCTCCGTCATTCACCGCTGACCCCGCGTGCCGGGAACTTTGTGTGCGGTGTGGATGCGATCGTGTGCACTCTCTAATGGATGTTATAGGGGGAAGTCGCCGAAAGGTTACGGGATGTCTTCTAACCGACGTCATGGAGGCTAATTCGGTAACAGGCCGCACGGAATATTCTAATGGACATCAGAGACGCTATTTTGCCAAAAATCACGATTTTTAAAAAGTAACGGACATCACAGCGCTTAATTGCTTCGAAACACCATCAAGAATGGACTTTCCAACCCAATAGCTGCATCTGTGACCGTTAGAAAACCAAATGTTCAAAATCGACCCTTATAGTGGCCGCTGTGTCCGTTAGTAGATCTAGTTCAAAGCTGTCAGATGAGGTGGGGACAACATCTAAAAAAGCCGGCTGCTTGTGCAGTCGGCTTTTTGCTGTGGTTATTTTATCTATGATGGAAGCTTAAACGCTATCGGATTCTAGAATATCTTGGACCACGTCTGCGAGAGTGACAATCTCAAGAGAATGTTCCATTGCTTTTTGCGCGATTGAAAATTGCTTGGTTAGGGAGTGCTGAATATTCCTGCCAACGATACATTCCGGATTCGGGTGCTCATGAGAGTTGAACAAATCGTTTTCGGCTACGACGTTAACGGCTTTGTATACATCCAAAAGCGTAATCTCCGGCAGATCTTTTGCAAGCTCGGCTCCGGCCACCCCGGCACGTACATGAACGAGTCCTGCGCCCTTTAACATACTCATGACCTTGCGAATGACGACGGGATTGGTATTGACGCTGCCGGCAATGAACTCGGAAGTGTTGGTCGTTTTATCTTTGTTGATCGCCAGCAAGCACAAAATGTGTATCGCGACAGAGAACCTGCTGCTGATGGACACCGTGCATCCCCTTCTTTCTTTCTATACGAATATATTAATTTATAACATGCCCATACTGCCGTTACAAGTGAACCAATGCAAAGCACAGTTGACAAAACACAAACCTGTATCTATCATGGTTACATGTAACTAAATAAATTACAGGTTATTTTACTGCACGGGGAGGAAGAATATAATGAAAATTGCAGTGATCGGCGCCAGCGGCAAAGCAGGAAGCTTGATTTATCAGGAGGCAGTGAACCGCGGACATGAAGTTACGGCAATCGTAAGAAATGAATCCAAACTGAAAGGCGAGCATCCTTTGGTTATTGAAAAGGATTTGTTTGATTTAACGTCCGAGGATTTGAAGTTGTTTGACGTTGTGGTGAATGCTTATTCAGCGCCTCATGGCAGCGAACATCTTCATGTGGAAGCGGGGCGAGTGCTCATTAATGCCTTGAAAGGTGTGCTTAATACGAAACTGTTTGTAGTTGGCGGGGCGGGTAGTCTGTTTGCAGACGAGGCCAAAACCTTGAAGGTGATGGATACGCCGGATTTCCCAAACATGTATTATGCTACGGCTTCCAATCAGGGTAAAAACCTGGAAGAGCTGCTACAGTCTGAAGGGATTACATGGACCTTCCTTAGCCCTTCAGCCTTTTTTGATGCCGAAGGCAACAGAACTGGTACTTATAAAGCAGTAGGAAAAGACCACCTGCTGATTAACTCCAAGGGGGAAAGCTACATCAGTTATGCTGATTATGCCATCGCCGTGGTTGATGAAATCGAAAATCCGAAACATGTAAATGAACGCTTTACGGTAGTAGGCGAATATATTTAATAGAGGAATCGGGGAACCTTGAATCACATCTAAGCCAATTGATCTCATAGCATAATGTTTTTGACAATGGTCGGAATCCGCCCGAACAGCTAAGCTGCTCGGGTGGATGTGTTCCTAACATGATAAGGCAAGGGCTAACGGAACTCATTATATTTAAAATTGTAAAATTTTGTGACTTGCGATGTTTTTATAATCATGGTAAATTATAAATCCGGCCGACGAGATATCGGTTCAGGAAATGAATGAAGAATGAATGAAAAAAAGAACTTGAAAAAAAGTTCTTGCAATGCTCGAAAGAACATGATATTATATAAAAGTTGCTGCTGAAACGAACGAGCGGCACTGAAAACGAAAGAATTTGATCTTTGAAAACTGAACAACAAGTGAGATAAAGACCTTGCTTGCAAGG
>JAIRVF010000116.1 GCA_031254035.1 Paenibacillus sp. | reverse complement strand
GAACTAAAAAAGATAGGCAATCGATCTTTTGAATGCATTTTTAGCAGATCTTCAAAGGAAAATAGACTTTCTTGGAGAATATACAAGATGACTTCCTCCATTCTTGGGGTTTTTGGTTTGGTCACCGAAAAACTTCGCCAAGTTGGGGTGAAGTCCCTTTTTTATGGCTAAAGATCCTTGCGTATCAAGGGCTCAGGTTAATGCAAAATGCTCAATTAATAGAAGAACCAATACATAGCCCAATAAAGATTTTATAAAATAAATTATTATCATACCTTATTTTCATGTTAAATCGTCGCCCTGTCTTAATTACCGAGACGAAAAAAGACAAAGTAAGTACAGTCGTATAATTACCTTCAAAATCAATATCTACATCATAATCAATTCCTACTATTTCCTCGAATGTCCAAGAGCCAAGAAAATTTAACTTAGCAGTTAAAGCATCGTAATTTTTTATACCAGTCAAAAAACACATCTCCCACATTAATCAATAAATTTTATGCTATTTGTTGCCTCATCAATTACGCCTTGTCTGAGTCTGCCTGTAGAAAAATCCATAGACGGACCCTTCCAACAAGGAAGTGTCCGCCCCCATATCACATCGTCTTATTTTGTTATATTACCGCCATATTGCAACATCCTCGCAATATTGCGCGCCGTGCGCTCCATATTGTCCGCTGCATGTTGCATTGCCTCGTCGAGACTGCACACGCCGGGCACAATCGTGAAGACGACATCAATGCCGTGCTCATGTACCACTTCATGCCCATTCGCCAGTGAGCCAGCGATGCCGATGACTGGTACGCCATAACGTTTGGCCGTGCTGGCCACGCCCATTGGCGTCTTCCCGAAAATCGTCTGGCTGTCGATGCGGCCTTCTCCCGTAATGACGAGATCCGCATCTTTCACATGTGAGGCGAGCCCAGTCGCCTCGATAACGATATCGACGCCCCGCTTCAGCTCTGCGTCCAAAAAGGCGAGCACGCCCGCGCCAAGTCCACCGGCTGCGCCTGCGCCGGGAACCCCGGCCACGTCGCGGCTCAAACATCTCGTAATATTCGCCGCATAGTGAGCGAGATTGCCGTCAAGCTGCCGAACCATGTCCGGATCGGCGCCCTTCTGTGGGCCGAATACAGCCGAAGCCCCCCGCTCGCCAGTTAGCGGATTATCTACATCGCACACGGCCACGAAATCAACGTTCTTCAACCTTGGATCGGCTCCGCTCACGTCAATGCGGGCAATGCGATGCAGTTCTCCGCCGCCATGGCCAATTTCCGCGCCATCTGTATCAAGCAGCCGCACACCGAGCGCCTGCGCCATGCCCGCACCGCCGTCGTTCGTGGCGCTGCCGCCGAGCCCGAGAATAATGGTGCCGACCCCTTGGTCCAGCGCCGACTGAATCAACTCGCCGGTGCCGCGTGTTGTCGTCACGAGCGGATTGCGCTGCGACGGTGGCACGAGCGCCAGTCCCGAGGCGGCCGCCATTTCGATAACCGCCGTCTTTCCGTCACCGAGTAAACCATAAAATGCCTTTACGGGTGTGCCAAGCGGTCCTGTTACTTCACAGTGGATCAAGCGCCCGCCCGTCGCATCGACCAGGGACTGGACCGTGCCCTCCCCACCGTCAGCCATAGGTACATGTATGATTTCCGCTTCAGGGTAGACATGACGCCATCCTCTCTCTATCGCATGGCATGCCTCCATTGCGGACAAGCTCTCTTTAAATGAGTCCGGAGCAATTACTATTTTCATCTCTCTCCACTCCCTCTTTATCAAACCTTAAACCTGGATCACTGATCCCTGGTGGAACCCCGGGTTACAGGAACCAGCCGAATACGCCAAACACCAATGTCGATACGATCGCCAGGACTAGACCGATCAACGTCTCAAATGGAATGAGACGCAGCCGTTCCTTCATTGCCATGTTAACACTTCCGCCTGTCGCATGGAAAAAGCTGCCGTGAGGCATATGGTCAAAGACGGTCGCACCGGCATGAATCATAGCCGCAGCACCCAAGGAAGCGACGCCAAGCTCCGTAATCGTTGAGCCAAACACCGAACTTGCGACCGCTGTACCTGCCGTCGTCGAAGCGGTAGCCAATGACATTAACGAACCGCTTATCGGGGCAAGTAGGTATGCCGGCAGACCGGAAGAAGCCAGTCCGTCGATGATGACATTTTTCAACTGCGAGTTCGATATAATGCCCACGAGCGTTCCCGTGCCAAGCAGCATAACGGCGACACCAGTCATTTTGCCAAGGCCCGATATTGCATAATGATTGATTTGTTTGATCCGGCCCATACACAAAGCGCCGACGAGGCCGCCAACAGGCAATGCGATGATTGGGTCGATGACGATGCCAGCGAGAGGGCGAAGTGCCAGCAGTACAATCGCCGTGATTGGCGCCATCATCGCCGCCAGGAAGCTTGGAAGCTGCAACTCATCATTGTCAACGCTTTCATCAGCGGCAATCATCGTGCCTTTCTTCGATATCCGCTTTGCGATGATATAAGTGACAACAAGCCCGCACAGAGCCGGGATAATCCCCACCATCATGATTGATGTCAGCGGGATTTTAAATGCATCCGCCGCCGAGATGGCGTTCGGATTCGGCGACATAATATTGCCGGCCTTGCCGCCACCAATCATCGCCAGCAGAATCGCCATGCGAGATAATCCAGCACGCCGCGCTATCGCGATTGCGATCGGCGCTACCGTGATGACCGCAACGTCGATGAAGACTCCGACCGCCGTCAGCACCATCGTCGCGAACGCTAGTGCGAACAAAGCTCGCGTCTCGCCGACCTTGCGAACGAGCGTCTCGGCGATCGTTTTCGCTCCGCCCGACTCAATCAGGACACCGGCCAACACACCTGCCGCCAAGATGCGCAGCACGGCCGGTATCATGCCTTTGGCGCCGTCCATCATCAAATTCACGGAATCAACCAGCCCGATTCCGCCAACAATCCCGCCAGCGAGAGCACCAATCATCATGCCGTACGCCGGAGGAACTTTACGCAATATTAACACAATGGCTACAATCAATGCTGTCAAAGCACCAAGCACAGTTACAGATACGTCCATAGTGTAAGCCCCCTAAGGTGGTATATTAAATCCTTGTACTATTACTGTACTTGTAATTTGGAAGCGCCTGTGAGTTAAAGATAAATGAAGCAAAATCGCAGATAGTGAGATGCTCCTCATCACATTACTAGCCACTATATTGTGACAATTTGGTGAAAATGAAATCCAAACTTCTTTTAACCGATTAAACTATTATGTGAAATAATAGAAAAAGAGAGGGAACCAGATTGAAAAGCCAGGAAAGGCAATCGGCTTACCATTCAAGATCAGCGAAAAAGAACCACGAGACAAGCAAAAAAATTTTTGATGGAGGTCGACCATGAAACGATTGATGGCAGGACTGCTCAGTATTATGTTAATTCTCACGGCCCATTCAGGTATAGTCCAAGCCGAGGGGAATGATACAAGTACAGTTAGCGAACAGCATTATACACGCATCGGCGAGGATTACGACATTCTTAATGAGAATATGCTATTGTCAAAAAAAGATGGAACCCTATGGACCTGGAACTTCAACGATTATCCTCCGAATGATTCCGATTCATTCTATCAAGCCAAGCTGATGAAAATATCGGGCATGCAGGACGTGAAACAGATCGAGTTTGAGGCGAAGGAACGGAACAATAGACTTATAACCAACTATGTTGCGCTAAAAAAAGACGGAAACGTATGGTATTGGGATTCCAGAAGAGGAGCTTTTCTTACTCCTGCGGATGCTCCAACGCCCATTAAAGATTTGAACAATGTAACTTCACTCGTCGCCGACTTTTTTGTCGACTACAAAACCTTGTTTGTATTAAAATCGGACGGTTCGGTTTGGAGTTGGGGAAGTCGAATGAATAAATCCTCATCGGCCTCAAGTCAAACCAAGCTGCTTGATGATGTCGTATCCCTAAAATCTGCAAACGGTGTCGCTTACGCGGTTAAAAAAGATGGTTCCGTTTGGAAATGGAGAACAAGTTCGTTTCTTCCGCAAAACCAAAACCGATCTAAAAACAAAGATCCAGAACAGATCACAGGACTTACAGATATCATCAATATCGAGCCGGGCGATATGATCAGCTATGCCTACAAACAAGATGGCACGGTTTGGTTTTGGCGAACGAATGACACTGGGAATATTGCGGTTCAATTACATAAAGCAACAGGTGCGCGAGGTATTGTCCAGCTAGACGCCTATTTGAAAGACCCGAATATCGATACCACTTATGCTTTAAAAACGGACGATCAGCTTTGGTCAGTGGGTAATGAGCAAGTGTTTTCCGGGCTTACAAATATCGCTTCCGTGTATCACCAGGGGTTTAATTCGAAAAGGAATTATGTATTGAAAAAAGATCAAACCTTGTGGGCATGGAAAGATTCTTACACCTTGCCGAAGCTTGTCGTCTTCTTTATGAAAGACACGCCAGTTGGCATTCCTGGTACCAAAGCAACGGGTAATTTTTCTGAAATAACAGAAGCATCCATTGATAATCGTTCTGGAACAACAGACATACCAACGAGTAATCCTACAGGAACAACAAGTAAACCAACGGGTAATCTCTCTGAAACAACAAGTAAAACAGCGGGTAATCCTTCGGAGGCAACAACTTGGCCAGCCATAAGGACATCGCTCGAAATGAACGTTTTTCCATTTATCACGATGCTGCAGCCTGGGCAGCAACAGATCATTGCCGCAAGCAATGTGCTTCCCGGGACTACAATAACGTATACCATTGATGATCCAAGCATAGGAACCTTATCGAAAGTGAATGGTGTACCGGTTGTAACAGCGATTAAATCCGGACAGACCATTGTGCAAGCTACGGCAACCAGAGCCGGTGTCCCAGACGAGACCACCTACTTTTGGTTGTATGTCGTTGATGGCAGCACGCTGCCTAGTACGTATTTCACGGCCGTCCAGGCGATCCCCGAGGCTGACAAACAAAAATCGTTTATTGTAGAGGGACTGACGCAAGCGGGAGAGCTTATGATCTCAGCCGCAAGCATCGACAAACTGAATCCGGTTAACGGCCAGTTCGTTATATCGTCTGATGTGATTGACCGCTTAGCCAGCAATGCGTCCAACGTAAAGTCAACCGTAAAGCAGACATTATCGGAGAACAAGATCGCACTTGTGAGAGAACTGATTGTGAATGCGGAAATCGTGACCGTGCCCAATCAAAATGAATATACATTCAAGCTTTATAAAAATGGCTTAATCGGCCGGAAGGATATCGACTATATAACCGTTTATGCGGGGGAGGCGAGACTGGTGCTGAATGTTGCGACAACAGATCGCCTGTTCCAATCATTTCCTGTTATTGTGATTCATCTGGTGAAAGAAAATAACGGCGGATATCGCGTACAATTTTTTAATGGGCAAGGTCAGGAGCTTCCAAACGTTCCAAGCAATATCGGGCTCATTCTGCCCACAAATCAGCCGGATGACACAAATATCAGCGTGTTCTATCAAAATGGGAGCAGCACGCAGCCGATCGGCGGAAAGTTCAATTCGTCCAAAAACGGCATGGAAGCGGAAATCAGCCGTAGTGGAACATATTTCGTGAGCGAAAACTCCAAATCATTCCCCGATGTTGACGGTCAAGATCCGGAGTTGCAGCAAGCTGTACAATTTCTCGGCTCCAAAGGAATCGTTACCGGAAAAGGCAAAGGCGGTTTCGAGCCTGATTCCCTGCTCACCCGCGCCGAGTTCACGGCTATGCTTGTAAGAGCCTTTTACGCTTTGGATGAAACGGCGACAGAGAGCTTTTCAGACGTGGAGCCGCCACAATGGCATCATCCATATATCGCTTCATCCGAAAAGAAACATATCGTCGAAGGTTATCCTGACGGCACGTTCAAGCCGGATCGTACGATTTCCCGGGAAGAAATGACCGCCATCGGCGCAAGATACCTGCACGAAAAGAAACACTATTTTTACCCTTCAAATCCGGAGGATTACCTGAACCAATTCGTAGACAAAAAAACAATATCCAATTGGGCCAAGCCAACGATGTCTTTGGCAGTGAAGCAGCGTCTGATCGATGTTCCTGCTAATAAACAGATCAAAGCTCGCGAGGCTGTCACGCGTGGGGAAGCTACCCGAATGCTGTACCGACTTTATTTGCAGCTTTGAACATGAGTTTTTTCAAGATAATTTTCATGAGAAGAAGATAGGAAGATGTAAAAAGGGCTGGATGATGTTATCCAGTCCTTTTGCGTATAGAGTATTTATAGCGGACAAAGTAATCTTGTAGATGGGATGTACTAATATCAGAGGGAAACGCAATCGAATGCACCAACATCAGCGGAAAAAGCAACGTTATTTGAGAAATAAAAAGATAAGCAAGCCCACAATGATCACCATCGTCAAAACTCTTACCAGCCAACCCCTTTTGTTAAAGCTCCCATATCACCGATCTTGGAACATTTTTATAACCAATAACGTCCACAAAAAAATTAAAAAAGCTGACGCCAGTTGAATGATCCTACCCCCGACAGAATTAAAAACTGATAGGTTCTATGCAATCATGGTTCATCCTTTTTTCTTGTAATTATTCGAAATGTATGTTTAAAGTTTTGTTAATCACCTGAAGAAATGTTAATAGATTAAAAGTCCAATTACCCTTCCGGATGGATCGTCCACTTCTAAAAATATATTGTCTCTTTTCGATATAAAGTATCTTAAAGAGAAGGAGTACTTCAGATCTTCAGAGTAAAACCAATTAGTAGGTATCAATGTTATCTTATTTGCATCCTTTAAGAAAGTGGAGGACAAAAAAAACCATAGATCATCAAGAGAGTTATCCCTTATCGGTGCGATTTCTTGGCTTTTAATTTTAAAATTGACTGTTTTATTAATAATACCATCTGGCCTATTAACTGCCGCCCCATACAAATCACTAATAAACGGATGTAAGGAATTGTTATTGAATAACCTGATAACATTATTTTTCACATGATCTTTTAGATGCTTAAA
Organism: Paenibacillus sp.; assembly: GCA_031254035.1. Classification (GTDB taxonomy): domain Bacteria; phylum Bacillota; class Bacilli; order Paenibacillales; family Paenibacillaceae; genus Paenibacillus_AQ. The sequence goes on along the minus strand of JAIRVF010000116.1, from coordinate 4,467 downwards.
GTTCAATTCGATTGGTTGATCCTTTCCTGGAACAAAAACTCCTTTTACATCTTCAAAACATGGTGCAATCTCCCGCAAACATTTGTCATATACCTCTTCGGATGTTATTGGCATCATCGTAATAATATCGGAATGACTTAGAGCAATGGGTGTAATAAAAAAAAGAGCCACTATTGAAAAATCAGAAAGTTCCCCATCCTCAACTTCTATTTCCTGATATCTCCAATTGGACTCAGGCATATTGAAAGGAATATTCATAGGTTCTGGATCTTTTTCTAGCCATGTTACATCAGTTAACATCAGTTGGCCGCCTTTCTCATGAAAAATACCTTGCCATTATTACTAACTTACCTAATGACAAGGTATTTGACAATTAATTCAATGCGTTAATTCCTCCAATCTGTACCACACCAGAAACAATGGAGGAAATGCGCAATTACTTTTCCAGCGTTGCTCTTCCCTCCCACTTCTCCTTCAAAGCTTTCAAATCCTCAACGAAAAACTTTAGTAAATTGGGTCTCCTTCTTACCGCAAGCGGGTGATAGGTGAATCCGATCGGTATATGCTCAAACTCGTACCAGTTCCCTCGCAACGCCTTGACAGTGGCATCCTCCTTCTGGGGGAACAATGCTTCCGAGACGACATTTCCAAAGCCAAATAATACCGACGGCTGCTTCTGAAGAAGCTGCAATTGCAGATGGTGAAGACATGCCGCTCGGGTTACAGGCTTATTGTAAGCACGAATTGGGCGGCGTTTAAGCAAATAGGTGACGTAAACCGAGTGTATATCAATACCCGCTTCCCTCATGCCGAGTTGGAGGGTCTCCCGGGTACCGCATAAAAACGAATTTCCTTCCCGATCCTCCCGAGCCCCCGGATTATCCATGATCATCATCAGCGAGGCATTCGGGTTACCTTCCCCCCAGATGACGCGATTACTCTGTTTGAATAATTCGCACCGTTCACAACCCTGAGCACCTTCGGGCGCTTGTTCTTCTGGCAAGATGACACAGGAACGATCCATTTCCATCGTCATGCACTCCCTTCCTTTCTGTCGCACGCAATGATTCCATTATGCCCACCTTAAGCCAAAACTTGCCTTCACTTAGGGTACGGCACAGTATAAACGGGCTTAGCGGAAAATATCACCGATTCTCATGTAAAACGACGGGACCGATTAACGTAAATCCCTCTCTTCCCTTGCAGTCCGTGCCAAGAAAACTATGTGGATGCAAAAAACCTCAAATTCCCATATCATTATTGTTATTGCAAACATTTGCGTCATGCACGAAGAAAGGAAGAAAACCGCAATGAAATCATCGATCTTAACCCGGCCTTTCTATTTCCTATGGATCACTCAGACCGCGGCTAACGCCGCGGATGTCCTCTATATTATGGCGCTTACGGTGATGGTGCTTAACCAAACTGAATCGCTAGTATCGGCAGCGTTTATGCCGCTAATGCGTAGCGGCGCTCGAATGCTCAGTGGCCTGATCGCGCCGCTGATGCTTCACCGCTTCAAACTCCCAACTCTGCTGCTCCTCTCACAGGCGGGCCAGTTTCTATTCTTCATATGCTTGGCCGTTTACCTGCAGCTTGGCGGAAATGATCCCTTGCTTGTTCTTGTGTTTGCGCTGGTTTTTGCCATGTCCTTCCTAGGCGGATGGATGGTCCCCGCCCGCAACGCTCTCGTTCCGCGGCTCGTAACTCATGAACAGGGTCTGCTCAAGGCAAACGGCCTGATCAGCATTAGCGATCAGGTGGTGCAGTTTGCGAGCTGGGGGCTAAGCGGCGTTATCGTCGCTTTGCTGGGGCCCAGTCATACGCTGCTTGTGACGGTCGTAATCTACGGGTTGGCGGCGGTTTTTACGCTTGGCGTCAAGGAGCCGACGGAAGCCCAGCCGGTACAGCAGCAGACCGACGTTTTGCCTGACGAAAACGAAGCGGCAGCTCCATCTTCCAAATGGTACACCTTGACCGAAGGCTGGAAAATGATCTGGCAGATGCCGCGCCTGCGGCTGCTTACCTTTATGGACATCATCGACATGCTCGGCGGCTCTGTATGGATCGGTGCCTTTACGCTGGCCTTCGTTCAAGTAGCACTTGGGCGTGGAGAAGAGTGGTGGGGGTTCATTAATGCAGCCTATTTTGCGGGGACGGTTGGCGGCGGATTGCTGGTCCTGGCAATCACACGGGCCATCGGCAACAACTTTCTGAACGCCATGCTGATCGGTATGGCGGGGTATAGCGTCCTGACTGCCATTTACGCTCTCAACACCCAGCCCTTTATCGCGCTCATTCTCGTGGTGCTGATGGGTCCGTTCGCTGAACTCTCGGCGATCAACCGGCGCACCATGATTCAGCGCAGCGTAGACAAAGAAATGCTGCCCCAAGTGCTGTCTGCTCAAGCCACCCTACTGAATCTGGTGTTCTGCATTTCGCTGTGGCATGGCGGCCCTCGCCGAATGGCTCGGCCTTGTGAACCTATATCTATTTGCCGCAGGCCTAACCTTGCTGGCGCTGGGGGTAGGTCTGATCGGTCGCAAAGCCTTTTATAGGTCTGCAAATACTATAAATCAGAAATGTGATTTTTGCATAAATCATTCTTAGGCCTGAGGATGACAACCCGGGCTCACTTATTTTTCCAATTATGCTATCATAAATTTAAAGAAGCCGAGTGCTTGAACACCCGGCTTAACAATTGGCTTGGATGGGTCTATCCCTTCTAAAGTCTAAGCGGAAAAGAACCCACCTGCGGCGCTAACCTTGGGGTGGGTTCTTACTTTTTCCTGTAATTATTTGAAATGTATGATAAAAGCGCAAGGACAAAAGTTGCGAATAAAATCATGATTGTTATTGCATCTTCTATTTTCATAGTATCACCTCCTTACGAAGGGATACTATGCCCACCCAAGGTTCGATTGTCGTTTACTGTTTTACCGTTATAAACCGAAGAAATGAAGAACTAACGTTCTGATTATTTGAAAATGTTAAACTCTCATTTTTTGATGTACGATGATGTCATGAACAGAGCTCAAGTTACGCTGGTGAATTTCCATCATCATCCGATGGTTTGCGCGTGCAAGTAGGCGTTTCGTCTCTCTGTGCCGATCCTACCGCATTACGGAGTGAATCATTACAGCCATTGAACCAAGGAATAGCAACAGAGCCGGTTACACCCTTAGCACGTGGTGAAAACCGGCTATTTTTCTGGTCAGAGATCCTTAGTGTTGTAAATCCGCGTTTTGCTGGCGGTACTCTTTTATGAGGATGCTATATTTAATGTTCGATTATTTACTAGTTTTGAAGTGTCAGAAGATCACTATCACAACGCTATCAAGCGCATTAAAGAGGATTCCTCATAATAAAGAACTCAACTCGGACGAAACGAGTCAAGAATAGAGTTATATGATGTATTTACAATAACACCCTAAAATGGTACCATATCTAATATACATCCAATATATGGGTTTATATAAAAATATTACTAGAGGTAATTGTATCATGAATCTTAAGTCCATTTTCAAAGGAGTAGTGTCATCTGCTTTTGCAGTTGGTCTAATTACTGGAGTTAGTACTTTACCGTCTTTTGCGCAGTCGACTGAAAATTCGTCGGAAAATTATGCAACTGAAAGTGGAGTATTTGAACCTTATGACATGGATGTTTCAAGTGGCACTTATTCAGGAACGGGATTTTCGACTACATACAAATTATCAAGCGCTAATGGGAAAGACGTAAACTTCTGGATTAGCAATACTGGAAATGTAAGTGTGAAGATCACAATTAATGGAGGTTCTGAAGCCACTTTTGCACCAGGTAAGAGTGGCCACATTAGTGTTCCAGTTGGTTACTTTGCTACCAATTATACTTTTAAAGCTTCATCAACGCCTAATGGTGGTAATATTAGTATAGAATATAAGATTGCTCAAAGAGACTGAGGAAATTCCTTAAATAGAAAAGCCGATTTCCTGTAAGTTAAGGAAAATCGGCTTTTATTAATTTAGGTACTGTACATGCCAAAAACATTTCAAGAAAATGTAAATCCAAAAAAGCTGACAATATCCCTATGCAGCTCTAAGCTGTGTTTGAATTTGAGTATCGATAAACGTGATAAGAGTCTGCTCCAATGGTCACGAGATCGGTATCAGACTTTGAAATAAACGAAGCAAATTCTTTGATCGATTGGCGAATCCCTTGTGGGTAAATGATGCGATTGGTCTTCAGACCGCTAATGACATGAAACCCTTGCTCGCTACTCACCTGTAGTACAGAGGCTGAAGGATACCACGAATCCATTAATACGTAAGTCCGGTGATGAGACCTGGGCACTTGCCGGATCATGTCACAAGCCAGATCAATCTTGCTCTTGCTATTGGGTTCATAACGTTCTGTGGCAAAGGGATATACGACATCACCCGCCCGAAGCATGGCTTCCACTACAGCATGGCCATAGACCTTCTTACCTT
>JAIRVF010000101.1 GCA_031254035.1 Paenibacillus sp. | reverse complement strand
AAAAGTAACTAAATATAAAAGAAATAGATCACTTCCTGTTCGGTTTTTGAACAGAAAGTGATCTATTTTGTTTGAAAAACAATTACTAATTCAAAAACGTAAGTTTTTCAGCAGTCTCTATACAATACGAGGTGTTTCTTTTTTGGTGGGTCCCCGACATAAAGCTAGTTTCACTAGAATACAAGGCAAAGTGATTCTCTCGTTAAGTTCACTAAAAAAAATCTGATAGCCTGAAGGAATTTATATATATTTATAGAATTAGTATATTGTACCAAAATTGGTTAATTAGGAGGTAGATAGTCGTGAAGAAAAAACAGCTTCTCGTACTACTCAGGCAGCTTTTTGTACTTCTTATGGCCATATTTCTGATCATTCCAAACAATGCTTTTGCTGGTAAGTTGGAACCACCTTCTGAGAAATTTACTCCAGGCGATTGGTTTTTAGGGAGCACCCCACCTAATCTAGATCCCAATAAACCACCCATTGTTTTTGTTCAGGGGAAAAATGGAACCTCTGCAGGTTGGTATGGGGAAACGACGTATCATGGCACTAATGATATGTACACAAAAGCATATGAAGCAGGGTATCAAACGGTATTTGTTCAGCTTTATGATGCGGCTGGAAAAGGTTCCGCGAGCCAATATGCGAATGGTGAATTATTGGCTTCTATTCTTGCCCAAATTAGCAACCATTTTGGTGGAAAAAAGGTCAATATCGTAGCCCATAGTAAAGGCGGGCCTGATACTCAAGCTGCTCTCATTCATTATGGAGCTCATGCATACGTCGGCAGGGTTATTACTCTTGGATCTCCACATCATGGTTCCCATTTAGCAGATTTGTCATATAGTTGGTATGCTAGCTGGCTTGCATCTTTACTCGGGCAAAAGGATGATGGGACCTACTCACTTCAGGTTGGAGAAATGGCTCGGTTTCGGTCTGTTACAGACAGCTCTGAAAATACCCGAAAAAATAAATATTACACAGTTGCAGGAACAAGTAAAGGACCGCCCTTTACAGCATTAGCACTAGGGGGCCTGTACTTATCATCTCATGGTCCCAATGATGGACTAGTTAACGAATGGAGCACCCAGTTACCCTATGCAACGCATTTATTTACCGACTCCACAATTGATCACGATAACATCCGGATGGGCTCAGCCGTCTTTTCACGAATTGAACCTTACTTACGCACAGCTTCAACGGAAGGCGCTACTACCACTATAAATCAATCTATGAACCTAGACGAGACGTTAAAATCATCCGAACTGATTCATGGCGGGACATTAGATCCAAATGATTGGGTAGAGGAGAGTTTCAACGTAGATGAAGCAACAAAAGGAAACATTGTCCTGTACACCGCGACCGATGATGGAGAGGCCGAGCTTATTTCGCCTACAGGCCAAGTTTATACAGCTTCTTTTTTGACGCCATCTGACCAGGGGGAAACTTCTCTTTTTCCTAGCGCATCAATCCAAGCCTTCGAACTAGAAAAAATGGAGCCTGGTAAGTGGACAGTTAAGATGAAGACAAAAGCGGAAAAAGACGCTTACTTGCTGATTTCTCAATTTGATGATACAGAACCAATTGAATTAGATATGCCGGAAAAAGCCAAGCAAGAGGACACCAATTTCAAGATTAAAGCTTCGAAACAAAACAAAATGCAAGAAAGCAACATCACCCTTGAAATTCATGTCATGGATGAAAAGGGAAACTTAGTTGCTCAATCAACCTCTAAGGAAAAATTAAAATCAGCTTCCTTATCGGGCGAATTGCCAGATGTACCAAAATCAGGCGTATATAATGTGAGCATTGATGTAACTGGGGAACGGTCGGATGGAACAACATTCCAAAGATCTCTCGTTCAGTCTATTTACATTGAAAAATCAGAAAACTAATTGATATACGCTAGAAGTAGGATCTAAACAACCTTGGCAGGGGATTCCACCTGACTAAGGTTGTTTTATTTGGTCTGAAATCCTGAAATATAAACAGTATGAAAGGGGAATCGGATCTTAATATCGTGAATCGTTTTCTATACCTTATCCGTATATATTATGGTTGGTACGCTTTAAAAGCCTTATTTTCCATACATAACCGTCGTAGCGCTACCAACAAAATACACGATCATGGAGGTCATCAAGAATGGCAACAACCTATTGGAAAGGTCCTAAACCTACACTGCGGGCGATGCAGCCGGAAGATATCGTGGTTTTCGATATGCTGGATGATGAAATTCTGCGCAATTTGGATTCGCTTCATTTTCCCCGCACGGCAGCTAAAATGAACGAATGGGTTGAAGAAGAATCAGAAGAAAAGGATGAGTTCCGCTTTATTGCGGTTGATCAAGACAACCAAATTGTCGGCATGATTGAAACCTACGACTGCGATCGAAAGAACGGCAATTTCGATTATTATGTAGCTGTATTTGAGCCGTACAGAGGAAAAGGATACGCGAGGGAGATGATCCTGATGGTGACCCGCTTTTTCTTCCAGGAACTTGCCTACCAAAAGGTCAATACGAGTGTATATTCGTTTAATCAACCATCTATGCAATTGCATGAAAAACTCGGTTTTGTCAAAGAGGGACAGCTCAGAAACATCATTTTCACCAATGGCGCATACCATGATAGCATTTGCTACGGAATGACAAGACAGGAATTCGAACAACGCCATGCGGATTTTTAGGCTGAAACGTTACGTGCCTAATCCCAACCTCTAAAACCACTAGTTACTAGTTTTCGTAAATTTTACAATATGGTAAAATATAGTTTATTGATCTGTTCAGTGGGAGGGATGATGATGGAAGCAACGATCATCAGAACAATCGGGGAACTCATACACGACACCAGAAGTGCATTAAATATCACGCTCACACGGTTGTCGGGGCTTTCAGGCATTCACAAAGGAACCATCTCAAGAATTGAGAATGGGAATGTTAAGCGCCCCGAATTTCAGACGGTGCTCCCATTGACAACAGTATTACATATCCCTTTTGAAACGCTGATAGATTATTATGTTGAGATTGAAACCAGATCAGATCATTTGAAAAGTATGTATGAAACTGCGCTCTCACAGAGAAGTAGCATTGAGCAAATTCGGAAAGTCGCCGCAAAATACCTTGAGTCAAACGAAGATAGCTTAGAACTAACTGGAAAGCTTTTCGAATCCATTGAATCTATAAAAGATATCTCCATCAAATGTTCATTATATGACCTCATCATTGACTACTCGCGCTCGCACGGCATCATGCCTTTCATCGCCAAAGGAATGTATCAAAAGTATCTGATTGAACGGGATGATTTTAACAGATTGAAGGAGACATACTACAGCGGAAAACATGTTCTTCATTACGTCGATTTTTTGCCACGAGAAGAGCAAATTGAGCTGTATTATAAACTAGGCATTCATGCGTATAACTTGAGGTTCTATCATGAAAGCATTGAACTTTGTAAAGAGGTACTTAAATACGATAGCGAAAACCTTCATAAAGCAAATGCAATTGGCATCCTTAGAGACGCATGCCTTGATATTGGAGATTATATCCAATCGGACCATTATTCCATACAATATAAGCAGTTCAGTTCCTATCCACATATTCGTGAAAATATCGTTCTAATGGACGCATTTTTCAACACGAAGAAAGGAAATGTCGACCAAGCAATCGAACTGCTCTTAGAATTCCTTAAAACTTGCAGTATTGATTCTGCTATTCCAGCTACAAATCAACTTCTACGGATATACTTACAACAAGGTAACCTTAAAGAGGCTGGGGTAGTTTTAAGGAATTGCAAGATAGATCCGCCGCTTATCAGCAAGAGTAATCCTTTTGTTTATGCTAAATATGCTGATTTTCTTAAACTTCAAGGCGATTATTATTTAGCTGTAGGCGATTACGAAAAGGGTGTTAGCTGTATGTTGGAAGGTATCTTGTATTACTCCAAAGTCGGCGATACAAATAATGTACGCAACAGCCAACTTATGATTAAGCTAGTTTCTGCTCGCTCATAACGTTCTGCATCCAATTGTTCGGTCACATGTGCTTGTAAGACTTGATTCAATATGGATTCTAAGCAGCTTGGCTACTCCGTATCCTTACGATCTCCAATTAATAGTGGATGCAAAATTCGAATCTACGTTAATCTGATATTGAGCCATTTTCAAATCCACCTCATTAGTATGTTGTGTTAGCAACTACATTCTACTTGAGGGGTTTGAATATGGCTCTCTTCTTTTATTGGAAAGAGCTATTTTACACAAGTATACGTACTCAACTTCGCTAATATCATCCTATTTGTTGATGCAGATACAAACAGATTGAAGATGTGTGCTGTGATATGTTTCCCGCATTCATCCGCGATATTCCTAAGGTGGTTTCATAGTAAGATGACCAACCAACGGTTTCCTCGAAGGGGTGAACGGGATGGTGCAAGCAGCACCGTTATGTTGAGAATTTAATCGCAATGGTGTAACGCTATGAATAACATTGTACTCACTTATTCCAAAAAACTACATAATAATATATAATACAACATGAGGTGCATCTTTGTGGAATAAGACCCATATGTTGGTAAATGTGGGAATTACCTATTGGGTGGATATCACTCAGCCTTAGATTCCATTTTCATATTTTGAATGGTAAAGATATTATTCTAATTTTACTCGAAACGCAGGAGCGCTGGTGACTTGAGGCTTCTGCGTTTTTTTACAAAAGGATTAAGGTGCTTATCCTGCAGCCACCTTCTATTATAAAATCCTACTACTATAGCGTTGGAGGCGGTTTATAATGTGATATAAAATTTTACAAACTTAGCAAATTGCAATAATAAAGGAATGTTATGTTCGATAGAATGTGAGATTTCATAAAATATTTAAGGAGGCAATCCATTCATGCTAGATTCACCCCAATATCCTTTAACGAACGCGCAGAAGAGAATTTGGAATACCGAAAAAATACTGCCGAATACGGGGTTAAGCGCCCCTTTATTTTCCTTGAAATTAAAATCCCAAACGGGACCCATAGATTACGGACTGTTGAAAAATGCAATCAATCTTCTTATTGAACGAAATCCTATCCTTCGCACTCGAGTCTTTGGAGAAGATGAGCCTAAACAATATTTTCGAAGTTCTAGTGTCGCCGATTTGAAAGTAATCGATGGATCAACGATAGATGTTGATTCATACATTTTGGCAGAGTCTAGAACAATAATGTCACTGGAAGACTTAGACTTAATTCAATTTCAAATGATTGTAATAAGCCAATTTGAATGTGTCATTCTGTTTCTAATGCATCATATTATTTGCGATGGTTATACCGGAGAACTGATCGCAAAGGAAATCATGGATATTTACGGCGGATTATTGAGAGGCAACGTTTCCTCCCAAACGAAGCCATCTTACATTGAATTTATCAATAGCGAATTGGAGTACGAGAAATCCGATCGTTTTGCCCAGGATAGAGAATTCTGGCTGCAGGAATTCGAGTCCTTTTCCAACGATAGTCAGGATATTATATACGGCAAACGGTCTGAAAGCTCGGCGGCTGAAAGAAAGTCCTTTTCTATTGCGCCTGAGATGTATGATGACATCAGAAGATTTTGCGATGAACATAAGATTTCTGCTTTTACTATGTTTTTTTCGGCATTGCACTTATACCTACATAAAGTGACCTCGAACAATGATCAAGTGATCGGAACGTATTACGCCAATCGAACAAATGCCAATGAACGAGAAATGCTCGGCATGTTTGTAAGTACCGTGCCGTTTCGGATGACTATCGAGGGCCAGCAAGACATCCTGTCCTTTATTCAAGCCGTTTATGAGAAGAAATCCGCTATCGCGGAGCGTCAGAAATACCCCTTTAACCAGCTTGTTCATGAATTGCGTCAAAACTACAATCATAACAATCCATTGTTCCGTGCAGCGATGGAATTCCGAAGGGTTTCTATTTTTACGAACGACTTGTTCCAGTTCGAACTGGATCATGTTTTCGGCGGTCACGAAGAGAGGGAACTATTGGTTAGGGTGCAGCATACGAAGTCAAAAAACCATTTTAGAATGGACTTCGACTATCGAACCGATTTATTCTCTGACGATGATATTACCCTAATGTATACCCATATCTCTAATCTGATCCAACAGATGATCCAAGATCCCCATCAATCAATCAATGAACTCGATTTGATTACTTCCGAAGAAAAAACAAAATTGTTGATCGATTTTAATGACACGAAGGCCGAGTATCCGAAGGATAAGACGATCCACGCGCTGTTCGAGCAGCAGGCGGAGCGGACACCGGAAGCGGTGGCGGTCGTATTCGAGTCTGAACGGTTGACGTACGGGGAGCTGAACGCGAAGGCGAACGGGCTGGCGCGGGTATTGCGGTCGCGTGGTATAGAAGCCGACGAAATCGTAGGGATCATGGCGGAGCGTTCGCTCGAGATGATCGTGGGGATTCTCGCGATCCTGAAGGCCGGCGGTGCGTACTTGCCGATCGACCCTGCGTACCCGTCGGAGCGGATCGCGTACATGCTGGAAGACGGCGGAGCAAGGCTGTTGCTTGTATACGGCGAGGAAGTGGAAGTACCGCAAGATTACGAAGGAATCGTGCTGGACCTGGCAGACGCATCGCTGTATACGGGCGACACCGCGAACTTGCCAGCGGCAAGCGGACCGAACGATCTGGCGTACATCATCTACACGTCGGGATCGACGGGACAGCCGAAGGGCGTAGCCGTCGTCCAATGCGGCGTTGTGCGGCTGGTGAAGGGAACGGACTATGTGCGCATCACGGAACAAGATGTCTTTTTACAGGCATCGACAGTTTCCTTTGATGCTGCGACATTTGAAATTTGGGGAAGTTTGCTGAATGGTGCGAAGTTGGTACTGATGCCGCCGCGCATTCCAACGCTGGAAGAACTGGCCGAACGGATCGAAAAACACGGCATCACCATTCTGTGGCTAACGTCGGGCTTGTTTAA
>JAIRVF010000081.1 GCA_031254035.1 Paenibacillus sp. | reverse complement strand
GGCAGATCCGAAGAATGTGCAACGCTTTTGGGTATCACGTCCGCAGGCTCCAGCGCATCCGGATTATGAACATTCATCTAGGATCCTTGCCTAAAGGGAAATGGCGAGATTTAACTGATCAAGAGAAAAAGGAACTTGGGCATTTACTTCATTATGAACTGCAATAAAGGCAGACAGATAGCCTAAAATAAAAAAAGCTGTATTCATCGTGTAAACGAAAAATACAGCTTTTTTTTGGTTAGACTACTTGTTTTGGACATCGACCTTCTGCTGGGCCTCATCGGTGTATTTCCGAATGATGGAGACTTCGACCCGGCGGTTTTTGGCTCGGCCCACTTCCGAGTCATTAGACGCGACAGGATGATACTCTCCGAAAGCGGTAGAAGTAAACTTCGCCGGATTCAGATTCGTATTCATGAGCAGAATTTTCATAAAATGCAGCGCGCGGTCAGAGCTTAGATCCCAGTTCGAGGCATATTCACTATTAGAGATTGGCATATTATCCGTATGCCCCGAGACAATTACGTTATAGCTTGGGAACTGCTGCAGCATATTGCTGATGGCTAGAGCCAATTGGCGTGATTCGGGCTTGACGACTGCACTACCTGAAGCGAATAATGCGTTGTCGCTGATGGTAACGGTAAGCTCGGATTGGTTCAGCTTCGTATCCAGCAAATTTGTGAGCCCATTGTTTTTAATATACTGATCCAGCTGCTTTTTCAGTTTCTCCATGTCTTCTTGTTCCTGTTTCGCCAGCTGGGCTTTTTGCATTTTCTTGTCTTCATCAGCTAACATGTTGGCTTTGCTGTCTTTTCTGCCCTTGTCGATGCTTATGTCCGATGGTAATTCTGAGTTGTAACTCAGCACACCGTTACCTGTACTTAGAGCCGCATTAAAGGCTTGGCTCATTTCATCGAATTTCTTTTGGTCGACTGAGCTCATGGCGTACATAACAATGAACAGGGCGAGCAGTAGTGTCAAAAGGTCGGCGTAAGGAAGAAGCCAGGTTTCATCGGCGCGTTCTTCATCACTATGCTCACGTCTAGTCTTTTTGGTCACCTGTAGCACCCTCCTTCTCATTCATTTGAGCACGCTCGGAAGGGGTCAGGAAAACAGAAAGCTTTTGATTGATCGCAATAGTGGAAACGCCTGATTGAATGGACAGCAGCCCTTCAATCATCATGAGTTTCAGCTCGATTTCCCTTTTGGACAAACGCTTGAGCTTATTGGAAATCGGGTGCCACAGCACATACCCTGTGAAAATACCGAGCATTGTCGCGATAAACGCTGCACCGATGGCACTAGCGAGCTCGTTCATATTCTCCATTTTGGTCAGTGCGGCGATCAGACCGATAACGGCGCCGAGTACACCGAGTGAAGGAGCGTACATACCGGCTTGGGAAAAGATCAAGGCTCCTGCACGGTGCCGTTCTTCCGTAGCCGTTATATCCTCCATCAAAACATCGCGCACAAAATCCTGGTCGTTGCCGTCAATAATCATACGCATGCCGTTGCGAAGAAAATCATCGTCAATCTCTTCAACCTTGGTTTCCAAGGCGAGAAGACCTTCACGACGGGTAACGGTGGCCCATTCCATGAACATGGTAATCAGGTCACGTCGCTCTACCAGTTTTTGCTTAACGAATACCATTTTCAGCAGCTTGGGAAATTTCTTAAGCTCTGACATGGGAAAACCAATGAATAACGTTGCGGCCGTTCCCCCGAGAATAATGACATAAGCTGCGGGGGTGAGAAGAGCGACCAGGGGAGCCCCTTTAAGAAACATACCAACAAGGACTGCGATCAAACCGAGAATTAGGCCGATAAGTGTTGAAATTTCCATTGCACACCTCATCCATGAGAAATAGAGTTGAATCCTTATGTGCACCAAGTTTGCATCCATGCAACTTGGTGTCTGCACCAAGAACGAACGTTTATATTATTTATCGTCAGGATGGGCTTTTTTTTTAAGGGGGTTTTTTCGGTATAATGAAATAGAGGGGCCACCGACCCTTCCACCAACTGGAAGGATCGGACGATATACAAGCACCAGCCCTACATAGAATGTACTAAAGTAAAGGTAAGTCAGCCCTTATAGACAGCGTGTAGAGTCCAACTTTAGTTCAATCTAATAGTACAGACATATGTAACCAGATGGAGGGAAAGACATGGGAGTTAAGCATGGGCGAGAATATGACGAAATTTTAAAAGATTTGACGAATGCGGTGGGGGAAATTAAGGACAGCTATCTTTTCTTTGAAATGGAAGGAAGCGAATGGCAGGATTTGAGCCCTGCGGAGAAGCGTGAAGTTCATGAGGCGCTGGCGGAAGATCTCTTTTATGGTCTGGGTACTGAGCCTGTGATTGAGGTCGGGGGTGGCGTTGTCATGTATGACAGGGAGCATCACCGAATCAATCTGCTGATTGGGGATGAGGAGTTGACTGTAGTCCCACTCATCTAGTCCAAGGTGCCGAAGTGTCGAATGGATTTTTAAATCGCTCGCATGATAAAATAAAGCCAAGTATATTGGCCATGAGAATGGCCATGTTCATAAAAATTAAGTAGCAGGAATACAATGGGAACAAGTTGATTGGGAAGCCAGGCAAAGACGCATCCTTGCGGCTTATAGTTCTTATAGGATGCTGGGTTTTAGGGAGGAAAAGGAATATGGTTTATACAGAAGAAGAAGTGGAAGCGCATTTAGCGAAGCTGGAAGGCTGGCAGGTGGAAGAAAGACGCTGGATCGTGCGAAAATTTATTTTTGCAAGCTTCATGAAGGGAATTTCATTTGTAGACGAGGTAGCAACGATATCTGAAGCCTTCGATCATCATCCTTTTATCACGATTGATTATAAGAATGTTACATTACGGCTGACCTCCCGGGATGAAGGTGGCATCACCGCACTTGACATCAAGGAAGCTCATCAGTTTAATGAATTGTTTGAAAAAATGCGTTCGGGGGAGAAGCGGTAGACTCAAACACTCGAACAGAATAAAAATCACGCTTCAGTCAGGACCCATGAGGGCATCCTGCTAGAAGCGTGTTTTTATATTCCTTCATATAGGAAAAAGCTCTATTTTTTTTCTGCAAGCCACTCGGCTACGTTGGCGATCTCTTCACTCTTCAGCTTGTCTTTGAATGAAGGCATGCCGCCTTTACCTTTAGTAATGATCGTATAGATTTCTTCAGCAGACATCTGGGAACCGATCTTCTGCAGGTTAGGTCCGGCACCGCCTTGTAGCTGGTCGCCGTGACAGCTGATGCAGCTTTGAGCTTTGAGGGTTGCTTCAGCCGCTGCAGCGTCCATCGTTATTTCAGGCATGGCTGGCTTTTCTTGCTGAGCCACTTCTTCTTTGCCAGGCAACGTAAATATGAGCACAATGGCAAATACGCATGCGATCGTTATCAAACCGCTCATGATCCATTTTTGCATCCGTTTTCGTCCTTTCTATGTAAACTGCTGTTCTCTCATTTCTTCATTATAACGGAACAAGTCGGTACATCAAATAGTTTGTGACAAAAAAGCAAACGAAAAGATGAGTAAAAGCCACCAAATATACACAATTTTGTACCATTTTTCATTGACGATTTTTAATAGTCTTGATAAACCATGCAGTGAAAGCACCCAATGCCTTCGGGTGTCCACTTTTCGTAGGTATCGGTAATCTTGAATCCTGCTTTCTGATAAGCACGGATAGCCCGATGATTCCAATCCTGAACCTCCAAATCAATAGGAAGGCCGGGATAGCGTGTTTTGGCTGTATGGACAACAGCAAGTAAGAAGTTCTTGCCCATGCCCAGACCGCATAAATTGGGCCGTATGCCGACTCCAAGCCGGATGACATTCACCATCGGGAAAAGCTGTGCGAACCCACACAAGGCGCCTTCAGCGTCCAGAAGCGATACGTATTGCTGCTCCCGTACATCTGGATCGCCAAACTCAATCCCCAGCGCCTCCATCTGCCCCCAAGGAAGCCAGCTGTAAATCCGGTCGTAAGGTGGCTCGTATCTCCAGCTGCAGCAAGTTTCGGCATGCCCCTGCGTCATAGGTACCGCAGTAAAAACTCTCATAGGAATGCTCATGGCATAGCTCCCTTCCTTAACTTAACAGAAAGTAAAAAATCACTACCCTGTTCCATAAGTTTATTGGGGTCCCCGCAAAGTATTTGCAATAAGCTTCGAAGCATAGGCTCCACTCCGTACTTTTGCTCAGCAAAGGCGCCCCTCTTTGAGAGGCACCGGGACTTCTTTCTGATACTCTTTGTGGGGTTATTTTTAAGAGACGCCTGCTGCTAAGTAGGATTTGAATATTCATGAAAATCTATTCCTTATTTTGATCAATTCTGATGTTTAAAGGTAGATCTGAAGGGTGAAAATTGTATGAGGGTTGGAATACATAGAAAAAACCCGTACTGGATTTCGGCAAAAATCTCAGTACGGGCTTCTCGTACAAACCGTGCAGAAGTGCTAATAGACATTATTGCACGTCATCATTGTCTTGTGATTCAGCAGCTGTGGACACGTAAGCATCCGTGCTCATGATTCGTTTGGCGCCGACGTAGCGGTCGACGTAGTAGTTTTCACTAAGCGAACTGATAACTACTCCACGGGTAGAAGAAGCATGTGCAAACTTTCCGTCACCGGTATAGATTCCGACATGGGAAATGCCGGAGCCAGAGGTGTTGAAAAACACCAAATCTCCTGCTCTGAGTTCGCTGCGGGAAACGGATGTACCCATACCGAACTGCGATCCGGATTGATGCGGCAAATTAATGCCAAGATGCTGGAAAACATACATCGTGAATCCGGAGCAGTCGAACCCATTTGATGTGGTTCCGCCTGTTCTGTACTTCGTGCCAAGGACATCATCGATGACTTTGTCCATTTTGGAGTCCGCGAAAGCGCTTCCGGCCCCAACGGTAAATACGATAGCAAAGCTCATGACTGCTGCTGCTAGCTTTTTTTTCAAGCAAATATACTCCTTCCGGTGCCTGCGAGGTTAGCTTAAGGATTCGGTAGAAGGTCCCCTATGATCCCTCTGTTGCAAGATCAATTCACCCGTAAATGGTTCCCCCGCTTCCCTAGTGTGAGGAAATTCGGCCTAGGCTTTACACTATATACTTCAGAAAACGTCTATTGTTACAAACGGTTCTGCAAAAATTACAAAGTTGTTACTAACTCACTGGACTTATTGTAACAAAGGAATCCCACTTTGGCAATTGTTTCTATCATGAAGATTTAAGAAAATTGAGATTTTTTCATGGGAAAAGGAAATTTATAGAGTATTTTATAGGAAAAGATGTTTATTTGTTGGACAAGTGAAGTAAATGTTATATATACTGGGGAACCTTTTGCCCGTTTCATCCGTCTAATAAGTAAGAATAAACCCGCAAGGGGGTTTCGGCAAAAACCTCCGCTCGCGGGCAAGCAAGTTTAGTATGATGAAATTTTATTTATTGCGTATGGCTGCCTGGTATTTAGCAGTACTCATGATTCGTTTCGCGCCAATGTAGCGGTTGGCGAAATAGCTGTTGCTAAGCTTACTGATCGTAACACCCTTGGAAGAGGAAGAATGTGCAAAGTTTCCGTTCCCGATGTAGATTCCGACATGGGAAACACCCCCGCCAGTCGTATTGAAGAATACCAGATCTCCGGCACGTAGATTGCTCTTGGAGACAGTGGTGCCCGCTCTGAATTGGGCATTGGATTGGCGTGGAATGGAAAGGCCAAGTTTTTTGTATACATATTGCGTAAATCCGGAGCAATCGAACCCTTTGTTTGTCGATCCGCCAGTTTTATAAGAAACACCGACGACATTGTTTACAGCACGGTTAAGCGATGAATCTGCGAATACGCTGCTGCCCATCGAGAACATAAGCGTCAAGCCCAGTGCGGCTGCTGCAAGCTGCTTTTTCAAATGAATAAACCCCTTCCGGTTGCCTGCGAGGTTAGCTTAAGGATTCGGTAGAAGGTTGTTCCCTATGATCCCTCAGTTGCGAGACCAATTCACCCAAAGTGGTTCCCCCGCTTCCCGGTGCCAAGGAATTCGGCCTTGATTCATGCACCTGAAAGTGACTTTTAACTATTATCTTATCCATTGGTATATTTCGTTGATAAACTTCGTTCCAGCAAGGTCTAACGAATTGAATAATTACAGTAAATATTACAAAGTTGTTACTAAGTTTCTTACTCGGATAATTTTATCAGAGGATTGCCGCTTTGGCAAATCCGACCGTCCTTTAAAACGACAAAACCCCACCTCTTTTGCACAAAAAGGGGTGGGGTTTTTCTTCTATCAGAGGGTTGTGGTGATGACAAAAATTTAACTTTTAATCCGATTTATTTTTCCGTACCTCTATGTGCCTCGTGATACCAAAGGTCAAACTTGGCGGAAATGCCCCATATTCTCATAATGCAGCTGACCAGATGATAACCCTGCAGAAGAATAAGGGCGATAATTCCGGACCAGAAGAATGAAACGCAAGTAGAGAGGCTGAACAGGAGCAGAGTTATCATCCCAAGAACAAGGGAGATCGAGGCGAGGGGCAGTGCTCCTCGCAGACATAACCATAGGGAAGTTAGGAACCCGGTACCGCCAGTCTTGCCAAATTGCATGAAAAGAATGAGCTGGTGAACGATATAGCTGTACAAAAACCAAGTCGCCGCGTAAGGAAGAAGCTGCAGAACGGTGGTTTGCAGCTGCATTCCATTCAGGATAGTTGCATATACCTTGGGTACGATCCAGTAAGCTGGGGCAGCGATTAGCATCCACTCAATCAGATGGAATAAAAGGACGGTTTTCCCGTGGCGCTTTATCCCTTGGAAGAAATACAGTCCGATCTCGCCTTCGCGTTCCCGATGCAGACCATAGAAGATTCCTGCATGAATGAACGGTGTCAGTAGCATGCGGAGCAGGAACATGGAGAGCAGAATCCAAAGGTACATATGCACCGTTCCGCTCGTACTCAGGCTCGTTTTGCCTTCTATATAGTAGAGCAGTTGGCTCAGCTCATTGGGCGGTGGATCGGGATAGCGCATCAGCAGGGGGGTGACGGCCGAATGAACAAGACGGTATAGGAAGTATCCCCAGATCAGTTGGTACAAAAAGAGAATAATGACGATATAAAATTGATTTTTGAGACTTTTCCAGCCACTTGCAATATGGGATTTCACCGGTTCTCACCTCACCAGGACAGACTTCCAAGCAGAGTCTCAATCAGCTTGGTGATGCTTACATTCCAGCGGATCAGCACTTTTTTGTCCATATCCGCCTTCAAATAGTTGTTGAAATGTTTGTTCTCGATCACGATCGAGTAATTCGGGTCAACCATCGCCCAAGCGAGCGGCGCACTGTATTCCAGCTTGAATTCGGCACTTTCGCCCGCACCGTTCCAGACCTTGTTTAGCGTCTGGCCGTCGGTAAATGTGAACTGTATCGGAATCTTGGGGAAGTCGCCGCCTTTCTTTGATATTTTGACTGTGGATTCGTAGATTTTACCAGCAGCACCATCCTTTTTCTTTACGGTAATGGAGTCGACTGCGAAATCGGCCATCTGATTACCGTAAACATACTGATCGAAGAAGGTCTGCCAGGTTTTGCTGGTAACCTGCTCGACCACTTTTTGAAAATCAGCCGTTGTTGGATGTTTAAACCGGTACTTCTGGGCGTAGGCCCTCATAATCTTCTTCATGGTTTGGTTTCCTACTTGTTGCTCAATCGCCTTCAGTACCAGCTTGCCGCGGTAGTATACATTCAAGGCATATTGATCCTGTGAACCATATTTCCATGCCTCCTGCGTTAAGGACATCGGTGATGAGATAAGTGAGGCCTGTACAGGCAAATTGGGAATGACGCCGTATTCCTGCTCCATGAGCTTATCCTCGGCATAAGAGGTAAAACCTTCATCCAACCAGGCTTCCTCAAATTCATTGCTGGCAAGCATGCCATAGAAGTATTGATGCCCGATCTCATGAATGACGGTACGCTCCAGATCATAACCGGGAGAATCATCTTTGGCGCCGAAGGCGGTAACAAGCGTCGGGTACTCCATACCGCCCGCGCCGTTGCCTGATTCAGGCGGAACAACGATGGACAAGGTAGAGTAAGGATAGGTACCATACCATTTGCTGAAATACTTCAGCGCAGCTTTGGCGGCAAAGAAGTATCTTTCTTTCAGGTCCTTATGGGCGGGGTCCAAATAAAGTTTGATTCGCACGCCAGGCACCTCCGGAGAGGCGAATGGTTCCTCGGCGTAAACAAAATTTGGCGATGCCGCCCAGGCGAAGTCGTGAACATCGTCAGCATAGAATTGGTAAACCTTTTCTTTATTGCGGATCTGGGACGACTGCATGATGCCGGTGCCAGCGACAATGTAGTTGGACGGAACGTGAATGCGGACACTATAAATGCCAAAGTCGGAGTAAAACTCGGAGTTTCCATGGTATTGATGCAGATTCCAGCCTTCCACCGTACGTCCACTGGCACCCGCAGGCTCGTAAACGCTGATTTTGGGGAACCACTGCCCGGCCATGACAAAATCATCTGCGGTGCCCATCCGGGCGAATATTTTGGGAAGCTTGACTTCAAACTGAATGCTGAGCGTAATGCTCTCGCCACCTTTGACGGGTTTGGGCAGCCGGACCTTGACCAGGGTCTTGTCCTTAACATTGCCGTCGTCAGGCTGGACATATTGCATGCGGTGCATGAGTGAAAGACCCTCGGCCGTTTTCATATCGGTAATGGTCATGGAACCGAAGCCGTCCGCGGGCATCTTGTCGTTCCGGAGCTTGCCTCCAGATTCTTTCATGAACGTAGAGTCCATCGATGAGAAGGCGTTGGGATACAGATGAAAATACAGTTCATTCACCGTTTCTTGGCCGGGATGGGACCATGTCATCGTCTGGGTTCCCTTGATGGCGCGTTTCTCAGGATCGAGTGTCGTGTCAATATGGTATTCCACAACCCGCTTGCTGAGAATCTGAGCCGTTGGATTCTGTACGCTTTCCTGTACGATCGGAGTGGATACCTTGGGAGGCTTGGCCTGATCCGGGGCGTAAGAGAGCTGTGATTCCGGTGCATCCCTGAAGATGAGCCACAATGTTCCTCCTAGCAGGAGACAAAGGGCGAGTAACGATGAAATGACGATTTTGGCGCGTGATGGAGCCATATACGAATACCTCCCGTTGACAAGCATCTACAGCATGTATATGTTGGCTTTCCAGTGATTATTAGTTAAAATGAAATTAAGTTGGCGCGATCAAGAAAATAATAGACCCATCAGGGCGCGATCAAAAAATAATAGGTCATTCATGATTCACTATTTTTTGAACGTGTCAGATTGTCTTGAAGACCGTAAGATGGTCACTTTTCCTTGCTAATTTAAGCGGCCATTTTCTTGATCACATCTGCAAAATATGAAAAGCAGGACGCCTATCCGGATGGTTATTTGGAAGAGAGATTTTTTTCGTGGTGCCTGATGGATGGACGTTATTCTTATAGGAGGAACACGTGATGGAAAATAAGGAGCAGATAGGCAAGAAACAGATTGCCCTGAATATCGTGAGCGGCAAAAGCAAACATAAAATGGGATTTGGAGCGGGTTCCATAGATCTGAACAGCATTTCGCCTGTCATCATTGACCGCGGCGAAGCCGTGATCGATATCGGTGCCATGCATGCCAAGAGCAAGCCGGAACGCCGAATCCGTTTTTCCACAAATCGTGAAGATGTGCCGAATGGTCGCCAGGTGTGGATTGTTTGGGTGGCGGTCGACCGCAAAGAGGAAGGTCAATTTTACGGCGGTGCAACCGCCTGTGAAATGTTAATTGATGAGGAAGAACGTCGGGGCTGGAAAATCCTCGCGGACCATGTCAACCGGATGGATGCGGCAATGAAACGCAAATTTATGCTGGATGAGCTTGGTGCGGAAGAGAAGAAGCTGCTTAAGGATCTCCTCATTTCCCATAATGAAGAGTGGTGGGAAAGATCGTCTGAAGAACTGAAGCAAGCGCTGGAGGCGTAATTTTAGCTAACTGTTACCATACAAAACGTAAGGGTCTGCCGGGTGGTTTGTTGTGATCACAAACCGGGCAGACCCTTTTTTATAAATTTCCCCATGCGTTCCGGGGCCGAAACGCCGAGATTATTTGAGCCGGAATTCAGCCGTCACCGGATTATGGTCGCTGAACTTATGCTTTAGATCATGGCCCTGGACCTTAACGATCTCCACATTCGGGGATACCAAAAATCCATCGATGACCGCCCGAAAGTTCACGCCTTCCTGATAAGGGACATCAACTGTTCGAACCGAAGGTGTATTTTTGTCCACGGCCCACTGAAACCCTTCCGGCTTGAAATTTTCAGGGAAAGGCTGGAGCCATTCCGGCCAATCCTGGGTAGTTTTGAACGCTTTGGGATCGGTTCCGGGAAGCGAGTGGTTCCAGTCCCCGCCCAAAATCAGGTAGTTCCCTTTTTCCATTTCCTTTTCAATATACTCCCCTAAGAATTGCAGCTGCTGTTTACGAATGCTTCCGCCTTTATCAAATGCAGACAGGTGGAGATTGACCAGAACAAGCTCCTTGCCATTGTCCACGGGAATTCGGTTTTCGATGAAAGCACGGTCCAAATCAAACTGCTGCCGCGGCCAACTTTCTTTCCCTGGAAGATCGAATCTTGTTGCAGCGGTACTTTTGAACTTGGAGAATGTCATGATTCCGCTTTGGACATGGCCCATAGGATGAAGTAATGGTACGGGTACCCATGGCACCTTGTAATTGTCCGCATAGGAGAAGCTGTAGTCCGGAAGAAGGTTTTGAAGCGCACCAACTTCGTTCACGTCATAGCTGCGTGAAGACTTAACATCAACCTCCTGAATGAAAATCATATCGGAATGCGTACTGCTCAAGAAGTCCCCGATGCCGTTCAAGTTAAGAAGGGTATTTATCTTGCTGTAAGAACGGGAATGGGTTCCGCCATCCATAAAGAAATCCTCCGTCTCATCCAGGCCAGCATACCCGATATTAAAAGTTGTGACTATAAAGGGAGATGCCTGTTTCAAGATATTCTCCGGATTGTTCGTGACTGCAACCAGTTCGGTTGGCTTTGGTTTGTAGTCCGTCACAGTCACATACAGCAAAAAGCCACCGAAGAGCAGCACGGCGGCGAGTATGATACTGCCAAGGGCCCACAAGATTTTTTTAACCATTTGGAGTCTCCTTTATGTACGAGATATTACGAATTGATGTTTTTAAAATTTCATGAATGATAGTCCTAATGTATCACGCGGAAATAGGCGGGGTCCAGCCAAAAATGGGCCACCCTCTAGGGCAATGTCATTAAGATAAGGCGCAAGACCAAATATCAAGAAAAGAGCAGGCTATCAAAAAGATAGCCCGCTCTTTTTTTGGCTCAATACTGAAATTAGTTCTTGACATTATGCGAGGTG
>JAIRVF010000077.1 GCA_031254035.1 Paenibacillus sp. | reverse complement strand
ACCTCGCATAATGTCAAGAACTAATTTCAGTATTGAGCCAAAAAAAGAGCGGGCTATCTTTTTGATAGCCTGCTCTTTTCTTGATATTTGGTCTTGCGCCTTATCTTAATGACATTGGGAGGTAAACCGGTCTTTTTTTTGTGCAGTTATAATACAACCGAATCATCATCGTAATATTCCTTGGTACGGAAATGTTTTGTAGAATTGTCCCTTTTTGTTCCTATGAGGTGTTATACCAGGTGAAATTTAAATTCACAAGGCTCAATGCCGAAAAGGAGAACAAATAAAGATGATTAAAACCCAAATCGCAATCGTTTCGTCCCTTGCAGCTGTCATGATGCTTGCCGGGACGGCAAGCGCAAATGCCGCCATTCCGTCAGCTCCGCAAGGTCAGGAGACCAAGGCTTCCACGGAGATGTCATCCCAGGAGAAATGGAGGCAGATTATCCATAAGGTAGGAGTCGGACTCCATCCAGGTGAATTGGTCGCATGCTAATCCCCGACCCCAAAATAAACCCGGACGATACAATTACGTATGTAAGCAATGGATATGTATTTGAGGATTATGACGCTTACGTAGCCAAAGCTGCGCAAATGAACGCCCCTTTCTTGAAGATCTCCGAAACTTATCCCAAAGATTATAAATTTAAGAGAGGGAATATATCCCTGAAGACCCCTGATGAATCGTTACACCAGGAGCTGGGTAAGAAATTGCGAGCAGAGGCAGTTAAGGGAGACAAAGAGGTTTATACCATGCCGGTCGAGGCAGGCGAAGCGGATACAGCAGTCCTTATGTTCGAGAAAGGTTCAGTGAAAATGGAGTTAGTCGCACACCATATAAAAGAAGGTACAACTCCTGTTCCTGCTTATATCGATAATCCCGAAAAAGTCGAAACTATGGTTATTGGCGGCATCGAGTGTACTTACTTACACAACGGATTCGAAAACCTCAAGTCATTTGTTTTGGATCGATAAAAATCGCTCGACATCTTATATGATTTTTGCAAAAGATGCGAAAGCGGACGTCCTGAGTTTTGCGAAAGCAATGATTGAACAAGAAGCTAAATCCAGCTATTAGCAACCACAATAATATGATGTAAAATTGAACGTTTTGTTCTTGTGAATCGTCATACCAGGTGAAGTTCAAATTCCCAATGCTGAAAGGAGAACCAATAAAGATGTTTAAAACCAAAATCGCAATCGTTTCGTCACTTGCAGCCATCATGATGCTTTCCGGGGCGGCAAGCGCAAATGCCGCTACTCCGTCGGTGCCGCAAGGTCAGGCAACCAAGATGTTGGTATCTGCTGGTGCCAAAAACGACAAAAAAACGGCTTCCACGAAGGAACAGATCGATAAGTTGTTTGCCGGACTTCATCCAGGTGAAATGCTCGCATATTATGTTCCCGGCGAAGAAAAAGGCCCGTTTTCAACTATGTTTGCAAGCAAAGGATACGTATTTAAGGATTACAATGCTCTCGCAGCCAAAGCCGAGCAAATGAAAGCTCCTTCCTTTAAGATCTCCGAGGCTTTTCCAAAGAATTATAAATTTAAGGAAGGAGTTATTTATATGAAGACCCCCGATTTTATGTCGGAATTATACAAGAAGCTGGATATGCAATTAAAGGCAGAGGCAGCTAAGGGGGGCAAAGAGGTTTATACCATGCCGGTCGAGACAGGCGGCGAAGGGGGTAGCACATCCCTTAGGTTCGTGAAAGGCTCAGTGGAGATTAGTTTAACTACAGTCTATTCAAGAGACAAACTTCCGGTCGTAGGCGGAACTCCGGTCCAATCAACCAAGACCCCTTCTTTTGTCGGTCCCAACGAAAAATTCGAAAGCATGGATATTGGCGGCATGAAGTGTACTTACGTGACGGATACGAAAACCATGAGTCGTTTGCATTGGACCGATGCAAATCGCAAGTTAGATTATCAGATTACGATTCTTGCAAAAGACGCGAAAACGGACGTCCTGGAATTTGCGAAATCGATCATTGCACCAGAAGCTAAATAGTGAATGACAAGGACCGGGAGAACCGGTCCTTTATTAATTTAGAACACTACAGTATAATCATCGTAATATTCTTCGATATTATGCATTTCCTGCTATCGAACATTTCCAGAAAGTCGCATATCGGATCTGTGGCCCATTCCTTCCAATTTTCCACCATCAAAGCTCCTTTCATATCCATCCAGAAAGCATCTGTGACTTTTTACATTCCTAACCGACGCGAATTCTACAACTTCATGACAAAATACGACAAAGTATGTTATCCTTAAAGTGCAGAAAAGCACAGATATTTCATGGATTTTTCCTTAATTCAAAGTATTTTCGTAAGCGGGACAACTTGAAACAGGAAAGTATGTGAAATTTTTCATTATCATTTATTTTTATTATCATTTGTTTCGGCGGTTATTTTCCGTTTCATTTCGTCCGAATGTGATATTTCTGGTAAGGAAGGGTATTTTAGAGGAAAGGGGCATTGTGAGGGATATGCTCAAACAATTCAGAAAAGCATCGCGGTTTGGAGTCATTCCCGTTATGCTCATTCCGGTTGCGCTTGGTGCGCTTGGGGCTTTTGTGTGGGACGGGGTGTTTAACGTCTGGCTGTTTCTGATAACGCTGGCCGGGGCTGCGTCCGCCCATTTATTTTCCAACATGATCAATGATCTCTGGGATTACAAGAGCGGTACAGATATAGCGGCTAAAGAAACTGTGGATGCCGTGTCGACCAACTCTGGATTTTTAACGAATCAGATTTGGAGCATTCGCAAGTTTGCAGCCATAACCTGGGGGCTTTTTGCTGTGGCGGCGATTTGCGGCATCGTTCTGGCGGTATTCTCCGGCATATGGGCATTTATTTTTGGAGCTCTCGGCGGATTGATCGCATACTTCTACGTGGCACCTCCGCTGAAGTTTGGTTATCGTGGAAAGGGATATAGCGAAATCGCAATTTTGCTCTCCTTCGGCGTGCTTCCGGTGATGGGCGCTTATTACGTTCAAACCTCCCATCTGGACTTTAGAGCGCTGCTGCTGTCGCTGCCAATCGGACTGCTGACCACGCTGATTTTGTTCAATCATCATTTCCTGCATTGGCAGGCTGACCGTCAGGCGGGGAAACGTACGTTGGTAGTGGTATGGGGGGAACAAAGAGCGCTGAGATTTTCCAGATTTCTGCTGCTGCTCGCCATAATCTCGTTGATCGTAAACATCATAGCCGGGTCGCTTCCGGTATACGGATTGATTGCACTTCCGGCCATGCTTCCGCTGGTCCAGGTATACGGTAAGTTAAAGCCGCAGAACACGTCGCATGCTTATTTGCCTTTAATGGGCGCATCTATGAAATCCACGAAGCTTTGCGGATTGATCATGATTATATGTTTGTTCATTCAAGGACTCATCTGATTACATCATAGGGACAGTTATTGGTCCATTCGAGAAAGGAAGTCGAACACGATATGGAACAACAAAAAGTCATCGGCGATTTTCATAAGATTTTATCGGAAGGCGAAGTTTGGAAAATAGGCGGTTTTCCGCTTCCAGATGGATCCTTCTGGGAATACCGGGAACCGAACGCAGTCGTGATTGTACGTAACGGCATCCTCTATGTGCGCGCTCCACTGAGCCGCGAAAATCACCAAATTCAATTTCTGGACAATGCCAAGCATATGTATTATTCCGTGGAAACGATTAAGGTGCCGGAATCCGGCGAGATCAGCTTTGAGCTGCAAATTCGTGCCCGCACGCAAAATACGGCTCCTGGCGATTTGTACGACGGTTATGTTTCGCTAAATCTGCTGGACTTTACGACAGGCGCGGCGCTCGACTTTTTTGCCGGAAATGACAAGTACGCGAGCGTGTACGCCGTGCTTCCTTTCCCAGGGGTCGAAGTGCCGCCGTCCGATAAAACGCGTTTCTTCTGCATTTTCAAAGAGGATACCAATTTCAAAGCCCGCGAGTTTAATACGTACAAAATCACGTACGACCGCGCCAACGATGAAGTGGTATTTTATTTGAACGGGCAGGAAATCCGCCGAGAAAAACATGTTCCGATCAAATTCAATGAATTTACGATCGCGCTTGGCATCATGACGGAGAAAGACATCTCCCCCGAAGGCAGCGTATCCGTGCATGGACAGACTGTAATCGCGGAATATTCGCCGGTGACGGTGACGATAAACGACCGTGCTGAAGGTAAGAAACAGGCAAAAGAAGAAGAATAGATTGCGCCGCTTTTACTCATGAGCATAAAAGAAAAGAATTCCGGGTCGGTGTCAAAGGTGCCACCTGGGGTGATTTAAGGATGGAGGACCGGAATGCGGAAGCATTCAAGGTCCTTTTTTTGTTTGGAAAGGGCTGCTCCTTCTGAACGTAACATTTATCTGCCAGATCACGTCAAGAACGGTAAAGGGTAAAAGGAGGTCTTCCATGAGGACGTTAAAAGTTCTGATAATGTGTTGGGTGCTTGCGATGATCTTCGGCTGTACAACGGAGGAGCCAATTAACTCGGTTGGCCGTATTTCGGATATCGGTCAAACCGCTACGGGCAAGGATGTCATCGATATGCACGGGATGGTGGAAAACCGCGAGCTGCTTGATGCCTTCGGCCAACAAACGGTGGGCAAGCAGCGGCTCATCCGGTATACGGATGAAGGCGATCCCATTTATCATGATTTGACATATAGAGATGGGCGGGTTCAACTGCAAATAGACACGACGAAAGATAAATTTGGTTCAGGAACTGTCCAGATGTATGATTGCGGCAAGCTGAACCGTGAAGAGACGGAGACACAAATGCGTTATGTGCTTACAGGCTGCAATGGGGAGCAAAAGGAAATCGAACTGCTGGGAATCTCTTTTGACGTGAATAAGCAGGACCGTTTTGAGTTTGTGCTTAAATATGGCCCGGGCGGGACGAATGAAATCAATACGGTGGGTCAGGAACTGACTAAAGACCTTCAGAACGGTCAGATGGTGACGGTTAGCGATTTTGGCATTTCCAAAAAGGACTACCAGAAGATTTATCGGCAATTGGTGCTCGCCGGCTACTTAAATGAGAAGAAACTGTCTTCCACTTGCCACGGGCAGGATGAGGATCCCTACGATCTGACGGTATACATCAACAGCGCGGTACGGCATTTTCAGTGGAACGCATGTGATCAGAGCCTACATGGCAAGCAGATGACTGCCACAGTGAAGGAAATCATCAAGATTGTGCATGCAGGCTCCACATATCAATCATTGCCTAAGTC
>JAIRVF010000050.1 GCA_031254035.1 Paenibacillus sp. | reverse complement strand
AGACGGTATGAACTAAGTGATGAACAATGGGAACAAATTAAGGATATGTTTCCTCCATATAAAACAGGACGTCCGTCAAAATTAAGTCATCGCACCATGTTCAATGCTATTCTTTGGATCGCTCGTAGTGGTGCTGCTTGGCGTGATCTACCAGAAGAACGTTACGGTTCATGGAAAACGGCCTACAGTCGTTTCTGCAAATGGAGGGATACGGAATTACTTGTCGCCATTTTCCAAGCGCTTCACGTAGAACCTGATTTTGAAAACTTGAGCATTGATTCTACATCGGTTAAAGCCCATCAACACAGTGCTGGTGCAAAAAAAACGCAGGAGGACACGAAGTAAATCAGCACATCGGCATCAGTCGTGGTGGAAAGACAACCAAACTTCATACTTTAGTCGATGGATTAGGAAATCCCCTCGCTTTTCTTCTGACGGGTGGCCAAGTCTACGATTCCGTTCCAGCTATAGATTTGCTTCAGGAGTTTGAGATTACGGGAAGCAATATTCTTGGTGACAAGGCCTATGGCTCCGAAGCTATTCGGAATTGGATTACGGCCAAACAAGCATCCTATACCATTCCACCTAAAACGAATAGTCGAAATTCATGGAAAGTGGATTGGTATTTGTACAAAGAACGCCACTTAGTTGAGTGCTTTTTCAACAAAATCAAACATTTTCGCCGCGTGGCTACTCGTTACGACAAGCTAGCAAAGTCATTCTTGTCGTTTGTGTACGTGGCTGCCATTTTTAAATTGACTCAGTAATGAGTTTTCAGACACGTCCTAGTTCTGAGAATCAGAAAAGAGTATTTTTCGCAAAAAAAAAGATAACCCCTATAGTAATACAGGAATCATCCCTTTCGGTAACGCGGGCTTTCGCTTCAAGTCTCGAACAGGATTTCTCCCGTCCGGGACAAACTATAACCGGCGATCATTTGCAGCTCACTCCGGAATTCCTCCGACCGCAAAATATCTAGCAAAGATTGTATCCACGGCAGATTATCCACCGTTTTGAGCATCACCAGGTCGTAGCGCTCTTCGATCAGTGGGATAAAATCCAGCCCGCCGACAATCGCTGCGGCTTTTTCTATGCCTACGCCCACATCGGCTTCGCCAGCGGCAATCTTGGCGGCAACCCCGATGTGGTTCGTTTGCTCCAGCTCATATCCCGCAAGCTGCTGCGGACTTATACCATGCAGGCGAAGCTGCTCATCAAGCAGAATGCGGGCGCCGGAACCCTTTTCCCGGTTCATCAAGCGCAGGCCGGGACGGATCAGATCCTGCCAGCCTGTAAGGCCAAGTGGATTTCCCTTTTGCACGTAAAATCCGGCATGCCTGGACAGCAGATTCACCACGATATAAGATGAACCGACCAAAAGCTTGCGGATATACGGAATATTATATTCTCCGGTGTCGCCGTCGAGCAGATGGGTGCTAACGATGTCCGCCTCGCCGCGGTACATGGAGATCAGGCTGTCTAGGCTGCCTACATATGCCCGCAGCGGTCGGATGCCGGAGATCTTTTTTTCCATATGCTTAACCAAAATATCCAGGCTGATATCTTGCCCCGTAACGACGATAGGGCGCATGCCGTTGACTGCTGCAGTGGAGTGCTGTATTGGTCGTTCCGCCGCCTGAACAGGCTGGGGAGCGGATTTGATGCCTTTGGCCCGCTGTTTGTAGGCTTCCAAATCGGCCGCATCCACGCGCATTTGTTTGCCGACCCGATAGGAAGGCAGTTCGCCTTTTTTAATCAGATCATAAACGGTGAGCTTGGATATTTTAAGCATTTTGGCGATTTCTTCGGTTGTATAGGATATATCGCTGGACATGGGATCCTCCTTGTTAAAACAAAACATTCGGACGTCATTCTTACTACCTTGTATTGTAACATAATCGACTCATAAAGTTTTCTCCAGCGGGTTTACAATCCAAATGATTGACAGGTATAATTTGTGTTAATTATAACTAATTATATCTAAATATAACTTTGGGGGTTGGGGAATGTACGGTAGGATTAAAAGTAATGCTGTTTTATGCTTGTTATTAGTGATGATACTGGTCCTAGCAGCCTGCGGAAATCAAACGGAAACGAAAACAGATGCAAACGCGAATAACGCGGCTGGTTCCGATACGACGACATCAACCACAGCAACTGCGGAAAAGGCGGACCTTACGATCTCAGCTGCCGCCAGCATGACTGATGCGCTGAATGAGATCAAGAAGGATTATGAAACCGCACATCCGAATATCACATTGAACTTTAATTTCGGTGGCTCCGGTGCGCTGCAAAAGCAAATCGAACAAGGGGCCCCTGCAGATCTGTTCCTCTCTGCCGCGGTCAAGAACATGACGCCGCTCGTTGAACAGAAGCTGATTGCAGAAGACAAGGAAAAGACATTGCTGAAAAATGAACTGGTGGCCGTTGTACCGGCAGACACGAAAACGTCCATCGGAAACATGGAAGATTTAAAAAAAGCGGAAGTGAAAAAGATAGCGATCGGCATTCCTGAGAGTGTGCCTGCAGGAAATTATGCGAAAGAAGCGCTGACGAACTCGAAACTTTGGGAGCCTCTCCAACCTAAAGTGGTACAGGCCAAAGACGTGCGGCAGGTGCTTCAATACGTAGAGACCGGAAATGCCGATGCCGGGTTCGTTTATAAAACGGATGCCCTGACTTCATCGAAAGTCAAAATTGCGTTTACGGTGGATCCTGTTTCCTATTCGGCGGTGGAGTATCCAATCGGAATCGTTAAAGCAACCAAACATAGCCAAGAAGCTGAGGACTTTTACAATTATTTGCAATCTCAAGCGTCACTCGATGTATTCACTAAATACGGATTCACTGTTCCTAGTCTCGATCAAGAAAAATAATAACAACCATTTTCTTGATTGAGCCTAAGTAAAAGGATGTGTCATTACATGAACTGGCAAGACTTCTGGTCGCCTATCCGGATTTCCTTGCAGGTTGCGCTGCTGTCCAGCGTAATCGTTCTGATTCTCGGCGTAGCCGCGGCCTGGTGGATGTCAAAGCGAAAGTTCAAAGGGAAAACCGTGCTGGAAACGGCTTTGATGCTGCCGCTGGTACTCCCGCCCACGGTAATTGGCTTCCTGCTCCTGATGATGTTGGGGCGGAAAAGCTGGGTCGGGCGGGCCGTTGAATGGCTATTTCATGCGCCCGTTATTTTTTCATGGTGGGCTGCCGTCATTGCCGCGGTTGTAGTATCTTTTCCGCTCGTTTATCAAACGATGAAAAATGGCTTTGCTTCTGTTGATCCAGAGATTGAGCATGCTGGACGTTCCAGTGGGGCAAATGAATGGCAGGTGTTTAGAAACATTACGCTTCCTCTCACCTATCACTCTCTTGGTACAGCTTTTATTTTGGGGTTCGCACGGGGACTTGGGGAGTTTGGGGCGACACTGATGATTGCGGGCAATATTCCGGGCAAAACCCAGACGATTCCGACAGCCATATATGTGGCGGTGGATGCGGGCAACACTCCCATGGCCTGGGCATGGACTGCTGCAATCATTGGCATTTCGTTTCTGATGCTGCTGCTTACCGGGCGCCGGAACCCGGCGGAAGAAACCCGTGCTGCAATAAAATCAAAATAATTTTCTTGGTGACGATGGAAGGCGCGCCTAAATCAACAAAGCCTGGCTTGGTGCGCGTTGCACTAGGTCGGGCTTTGAGTGCTTATTGATGTGTTCTTTTCTTTTTATCTGTTGCGTTCAGAAAATATTCAGTGCTCTGTGCTTTAATGGTTGTATATTGATTCTGTGTGGTGATGAGCATGTTTTTATCGGAGAGGCAACAAGAAGCCCTTAATCAGGCGCAAAAGCATGGTGGGAAATTGATTCGCTTGAACCAAGGCGGATATTGGACATATGAAGATGAGACAGCCAAACAGGGCGATTGTTTTCAAACCTCGACTCCGGAGTGGTGCTGTACGACAAATACGATATTCGCTTTGGTCCGGCGTGGATATATGGCTATGGATCACTGGGAAAGCTGTTACTTGATCGAGAACGGCATGGTGCAGGGAGGATCATAGAAAAGATAAGTCGAGGGTGCACCTGAGAATGTTTTGCTGTTAAACTAAAGGGTGAGAATGCAGCGCAGCTCAGGAGGAGAGACGGCCCTTGAAAATCATGATTGTCGATGATGAAAATTTAGCCTTGCGGAAAATGGAAAAACTTTTGCTTTCGCAGGAAGGATTTGACGTTAATTTCGAGCTGATTGGTACATTTCAGAATCCATATGATGCCTTGGAGGCGGCCCGGCAAGAGGTACCGGATGTCGCCTTTTTGGATATCGAAATGCCAGAGATCACCGGCTTCGAGCTAGCTGAACGGCTGCTAGAGCTCCATCCCCAGATGCAGGTTGTTTTTGTCACCGCCTATCAGGATTTTGCCATCAAGGCCTTCGAGGTGAACGCGCTCGACTATTTGCTTAAACCTGTGCATCCCGCGAGACTGGCTGTGACGCTGAACAGAGTGGCTCAATTTGCGTCGATGAACGCTGCAGGTGCAAGCGGGACTGCCCAAAAGCATACGAAACTTTGCCTTCTACAAAGCTTGCATTACAGAGATCAGGAAGATCAGCCGCAAAACTTTCCTTGGAAAACGCTGAAGGCACCGGAGTTGTTTGCTTACCTCATTTATTACCGCGACAAGACGGTAAGTAAGCAAACGCTGATGGATTTGCTTTGGCCGGACCATGATCTTAAAAAAGCAACAACTCAGCTTCATACGGCAATTTACCAAATCCGGAAAATGATTAAAACCTGCGGACTCGATGTCAAAATTAGTTATCATGATGAGGGCTACAGGCTGGTACGGGGCACGCTGAAGCTGGATGTTGAAGAATGGGAAAACAGTCTGCGCGGAGCTCCGGATGTGACGCTGGAAACGTTATCCCGACATGTAGCGATTATGAAAAAGTATACCGGCGATTTTTTGGAGGAACACCGGTATTTTTGGGCGGAGCCTGAGCAGGAACGGACCCGATTACTCTGGCTTGAGCATGCCAAGCTCATTGCATCATGCCATATGGAGCTTGGTCAGCATTCGGAAGCCGCCAGGATATATCACGAGATCATGGTGAGATTGCCTTACTTGGAAGACGGCTATGCCGGCTTGATAAAAATGTATGCGGAACTTCATCATCAGGTGGAGGTCAAAAGAGTGTTTCATCAGCTGACAGAGGTGCTTTTTGAAGAATACGGCATATCGCCAAGCAAGGAAATTACCGAGTGGTATCAACATTGGGAGCAAGGAATCTCAAGTTGCTCATAGCTTGGAAGGAGGTTTAAAGACGGGCGGTGAAAGTAAAAATATTATCTGTTATTTTAATCGTCGCTGGCCTGATGATGTTGTGTTATCCCAAGCTGACGGAAATGTCCCAGAATGCGCAGCAAAACAAGTTGGCCGAGCAGTGGCAGATGACCTTCCAGAATATCGGAAACCAGGACGATCGAACAGTTTCAGATGAGCAGCAAAAGGGGGATTCCCCCATTTCCCAGGTAAAGCCGGTGTCTGCAGTCTCTCCCGATCCCTTGGGAAAGGTAGAAGGGATGCTCGAAATCGATAAAATAGATCTCAAGCTCCCCATTCTTCATGGCGCGAGCAAGGAAAACATGAAAACGACTTTGGCCAGCATTGAAAATACGAGCAAGCCCGGGGAAGTTGGGAACTATGCGATAGCTGGCCATCGGAATCGTACATACGGCAGAAATTTCAACAGGCTGGACGAGCTGGCAATCGGCGATAAAATCGATGTGGACACGGGAAATCAGAAGTTTGAATATGCCGTCACAGAGAAGTTGATCGTGAAGCCGGAGGATGTGTGGGTGCTGGAAGGCAACGGCAAGGACGAAGAAATTACTTTGGTGACATGTCATCCCATGGTAAATCCAACCCACCGACTGATTATTAAAGGAAAAATAATTCATTAGGGATCGCTCATAAACACATGAGGGTCCCTTCTTTTTTTGAGACTAAGAAAACATATTGGGTAGTTTCAGAAAATATTCAGAACGATACGGTATAGTGGATTTGGCATGCCGGTTTCGACAAAGTCATACATGGTTATACATATTGGAATGCCAGAAAAAGGCGATGGAGAGGTGAAATTTCCGAATGCGAAAAAAATATGGACGGCTGTCATCGATGGTGTTGGCGTTTTTATTACTGCTTAACCTGATATTTCCTCACAGTCTGGTCAGTGCAGATGCTGATGCAGATCTAAATAGAGGGAACACGGCTATAGCAACAGCCGTCGATGACAACACAGCAAAGATGGATAACGCGAAAGTCAATGATAACCAAGACGTTAGCGATCATACGAACATTGATAATAACACAGATGCTAGCAATAACACTGACGTTAATGATAACCAAGACGTTAGTGATAACAAGGAAGTCAATGGCAACGCAGGAGAAGTATTGGGTGGCGCAGATCAAAAAGATCAAGAGCCATCAAAAGTGGTAAATGTGCAAGGTCAAGTTGTTCAGGAAAATATCGTTACCAGCGTCAAAATGACAGACAAGGATGGTAAAGATATTGATGAAGTGCGCGTTGATCAGAACGAAAAGGTTCAGGTTGACGTGGAATGGGAGCTTCCTGCAAATCATGGCTATACGGCTGGATCGACCTTTACGTTTCAACTGCCGGACAATTTCAGGACTGGGCAAAAGTTAGAAGGGGACTTGAATGACAAAGATCCAGAAGTAGGGAAATACGAGGTCACTTCTGACGGGCAGGTAACTTTCACTTTCGATACAGGAATTGAAGGTAATGAGATGAAGGGGCATTTCTATGCTTGGCGATACTTTGAAGAGACAAAGCTCTCTGGTGGTACCAAAGATAAAATTATTTTTGATATCCACGGTAAAATCTTTGAGGTTCCTATTCACTTCCAAAACAAGTCGGGCAACGAAATCGACAAGACCGGAACACCCGACAAGGTCATGAATCCGGGGAAGATTAACTGGATGGTTGATTTTAACAAGGGTGAGCAAAACGTCACCAATATGCTACTTGAGGATACGCTGCCTAAAGGCGTGACCTTGGATCCGAGCTCAGTGCAGGTATATGCTCTTAAAGTAAAAGTGAACGGAACGGTTGAAGAAGAAAATATGCCGCTCGATCCAAGCAGTTACGTTTTAACACAAACAGCTGACGGGTTCCAGCTGCAGTTCAGCGGTATTTCTGACAGCGCATATCGGCTGAAGTATACCACTTTGATTGACAACCCAGGGGACGCGACTTACACCAACACGGTGAAGGTAACAGGTAATGGCCTGACAAATCCGCAGGAAGTCGCTAAGGGAGTGGGCGTAAGATTTAACGAGCCGCTGGTTAAATATGCAGAACATTATGATTCTGCGAATCAGGAACTTACTTGGGTCATTCAATACAACTATAACGAAAAAACCATAACCAAAGATAAGGCCTATATCGATGATGAATTCTATACAGAATATATAGAAAATGGGAAACCGGCCAAAACGAACAACCAGGAACTGGTCGATACTTCGTTCGAAGTGTATGAAATGACGATCGATGATGCTGGCAAAGCCTCTCAGAAAACGAAGCTCATCAAAGATATGGATTATACCGTAACCAAAAACCAAAATGGGTCCGGCTTCCGTCTCCAGTTCAACGATAATGTAAATGCGGCTTACGAAATCAGATATGTAACGAAGGCGAAAGACCGTGTTTATGGCTGGCTTGCTGTGAAAAACACAGTAAAAATGGGTAATGGTCCTGAGGCTCAAGCTGAGCAGCCTATTGATCAGGTCATTTTTTCGAAGCATTTTTCAAAAATTGATTATGCAAATAAAACGATCGATTGGGAAATTAATTTAAATCAAGATCATAAGAAAATGAATAAAGTCTCCATTACCGATAGCTACGACGGGCAGCACATGGAACTAGTTCCCGATAGCATCAAAATCGTTAATCTGGCGGAAAACAAAGTCTTGGTGAAAGATACAGATTATGCTCTCGAACCTGATCCACAAGATCCCGAGCATAAAACCGGATTCAAGATTATCTTAAGTGGTACGATTTCTGATGATTACTTGATTACGTATACAACAAAATTCGATCCGAAAACGGAAAAAAATAAGGTTTACATCAATAAGGCCAAGCTGAATTGGGATGACGACAACGGTAATCCGTTCGAAAAAGCAGCAGAAGCAACTGCAGAAGTAGATAACTATACCCAGAACAACGGTGATAAAAAGGGTTCATACGACGCAATAACCAAGGAAATCACCTGGACACTGGATGTCAACTACAATCTCCATGAGATCGAAAATGCTGTTGTTCGGGACTTCTACACTGGAGAACAGGACTTTGTGGAAGGGTCGTTGATTGTTCATCCTCTGGAACTTACTGGCTGGTGGAATGGCGCGAAGCCGATAGGCGAACCACTCAAAGTTAATGAGGGCTACACCTTTAAAACCATGAATGAAGGCGGCAAAGACGGGTTTGAATTGAAGTTCAATAACAAGATCAACTCGGCTTACCGGATTACGTACAAAACCAGCCTGAAAAAACATCCTGTTGTGAAAGTTTATAGTAACGATGCCGAGTTATACGATGCAAACGATTCGAAGACCAAGCTGTTCGAAAAATCAGCAACGGTAAAACCACAGTTCGGTGACGAGTATATCGTTAAAAGGGGAAAACAAGGCAAAGGGGAATTTGAAGACCGTGCGTATTGGACGATTCAAATCAACCAAAGCCAATCATTTGTTGAAGACGCGGTGGTAAAGGATCACTTATCCGAGAATCAAATCCTGATTCCTTTATCATTTGAGCTGTATGAGACAAATGTAGACAAAGATGGAGATTTGTCGAAGAGTACACTTATAGACAAAAAGGATTATTCGCTTAAAGTGAATGAAAATTCATTTGAATTGAAATTCAACAATCCGATTGACAGGGCATATGTGCTTGAATATCAGTCGTTTATCAATGGGGCTGACGGCGAAATGATTAGCAATAAAGCCGGGTTTGCCGGTCACTCTTCTGTGACGGTTGACGAGGGCTCTAAGGAAGAATTTAAAGTTATTTTTGCGGGTGCCGGAGGCGGAGCATCAGCGGGTAAAGGCGATTTAACCATAATTAAGGTAGACGCTTCAACCAATGAACCTCTCCGAGGAGCACGTTTTGGATTATACGACAAGACGGGCACGATGCTCCTTCAGGAGCTGGTCACGAATTCCGAAGGCAAAGTAGTGTTTCAGAATTATACGCATAAACAGTATGTTCTGAAGGAATTGTCTGCTCCAGAGGGTTATCTTATTGATGAAGCGTATCTGAATGGTAGTAAGATTACGTTCACGGCGCAAAAAAATACTATCACGGTCACCAATACAAAAGGTGCTTGGGATCTTGAACTCACGAAAGTGGACAAGGAGGATGCTTCCAAGCTTCTTCCGGGGGCTGTGTTCAAGTTGCAAAAAAAGAACGGTAAATCCTATGAGGATGTAGCCGGAAAAACTGAGCTGGAGACGAATGGAGACGGCAAGATTATGTTGGCACGCCTAGCCCCGGGAAGCTATCAGCTTGTCGAAGTCAAGGCGCCTAAGGGATACAAGCTTGATCCAACTCCAATCTCTTTTACCATCGATGCCAATCAGACGAAGACAAAACATGTAACGGTTGAAAATGGAATTTATGTAGGTTCCGTTCAGTTGACGAAAGTCGATACATTTAATGGAGCGACGCTTGCCGGAGCTGAATTCGATCTGAAGCACGCAGACGGCAAAATAGTGAAATCCGGATTAACAACAGATGCAAACGGAATCCTGTCCGTGAAGGACCTGAAAGCGGGCAGGTATGTGTTCATTGAAACAGCATCTCCAGCCGGTTATGAGCTTAACATTGAACCGTTATACTTCGATATCGTAGATGACCAGCTGCTGAAGCTGACGTTTGACAATGACATGATTCCGGGTTCGCTTACACTAACCAAAATCGAGACTGGCCATCGGGATATTCCGCTGAAAAACGCTCAGTTCCGGATTCTTGATGAGAACAAGAAGCCGGTTCTGGATGCCAACGGTAAAGAACTAGCCGGACTTTTGACGAATGAGAAAGGCGAACTTGTCGTCTCGAACTTAAGACCAGGTAAATATTATGCCAATGAAACAGCGGCACCTTATGGCTATACCATCTCGCATGTTTTGACCGAGTTTGAGATCGTTCATGGCGAGGTAACAGCTGTAATTATTGAAAATGCCCGCATCATAAATAGCGGTGGAAACGGTGGCGGAAATGGTGGCGGAAATGGTGGTGGCGACGGTGGAGGAGGCGGAAACGTTGACCCGAATCCGCCGGGCACGTCAAACCCTGATCCAAAACCGCCTGTAAATCCCAATCCGCCTGTAAAACCGAACCCAACTGATCCGAAAAAACCGGACGTTGTGGAACCAGGTAAGCCTGGAAACGGTGCTGAACCAGGTACGCCAGGTAAACCAAGTGAACCCGGTACAGATACGCCATCTGAGCCAGGTAGTGAAGTGAAACCAGGCTCAGATGGTTCCGGTGATCCGTCAACTGGCGGCAAAGGCAAGGATCAGCCAGGCAAGGATGACAAGAACAATCCAGCTCCGGCTGGAGACGGTAGCGGCAGCAATACTGCAGCCGGTACAGACGGCGAAACTTTACCGAAAACCGGTGAGGATAGTCACCTTCCGCTTCAGCTCGCAGGCCTCAGTCTGGTCGTGCTAGGGGCGCTACTAGCATTATTCAGAAAGAACCATGTTAAATCATAAATTATCATAAAAAAGCAGGCTACCGATTTTCGTCGGCAGCCTGCTTTTTTTCTTGCCACAATGGGAACCACATCATCCACGATTTTGCTAAGATTCTCTCTTACAGGGAAATCTCGGTGTTTGACGGTTCGCAGAAACAAGCATATGATGATGGAAAACCTGGGACCCAGGCCGCATACGATGGCATGGACCTTGAGCTTCCGCAATAAGACGAATCGCTCATGCGTGAGGCATCGGACTTCTTTCCGATACTCTTTGTGGGGTTATTTTAGGGTGAAAGTCCTTTGGGTGGCTTGATGGAATCGTTTGAAGATTTATCGGCGTGTTTAGCTTCGGCGCAGCCGACAATCAGGATGCTGAAGGTTAGAACGGCTGCAACAACAGTATGCGTTTGTCGGGTAATCATTATTTCACCACCTCTATACACGGGTCGAGCATATTGTAATTATTAACTGTTTAGATAATGAATTCTACGATGAAAGTGCAATCATTTCCAAATGGTTCTATATCTATATAACGCGTTTGTTACCAAAAAGTTCTATCGTTCAAAAAACGTTCACACTCTCACTCTCAGCCGTAATAGTAAATCTTAATAATGAAATAGTGATCGTAAAATAACCGTAAGACCGCCCATTTCGGACGGTCTTACGGTTTGGGCGGGTGCAACATCCCAGCTTCGTATTCAATTCGGTCACTTCATTAAAAGACATGGACATTTTGATTTTTACAGGGGCCATTCATTTAATGTGTAACCTCTTCAAGATTTGCGTCTGTTACATTTTTTAATGCTTCTACGCTTAGTTCAATCTGAATTCCAATCTTTCCACCGCTGACGATTATTCGTTCAAGACTAGATGCGCTATGGTCAATAAATGTAGGATATTTCTTTTTCATGCCAATGGGTGAACACCCACCGCGAATATATCCCGTCCACTTTTGAATGTCCTTTACAGGCAGCATGTCCACTTTCTTCTCTCCGGCAACTTTAGCTGCTTTTTTCAAATTTAGTTCAGCCTCTACAGGAATAACAAATACATAGATGCTTTCTTTCTCCCCATGGACAACCAATGTTTTATAAACCATGCCTGGATCTTTGCCAATCTTCT
Organism: Paenibacillus sp.; assembly: GCA_031254035.1. Taxonomy (GTDB): domain Bacteria; phylum Bacillota; class Bacilli; order Paenibacillales; family Paenibacillaceae; genus Paenibacillus_AQ. The sequence continues at coordinate 481 of JAIRVF010000050.1, read as the reverse complement.
GAGCTACAGATACGCCATCAATTTTGTTATCATCGGTTTCATATGTAATGGCTTCATACGAAACATAGTTTTGATCGAGAATTCGCATGGCATTTGTTTTTGCTTTGGACATTTCTTTTTCTCCTTTTAAATCCGTAAAGTAGTGTATCTTTCTAGACTAAGTAATGATGAACATTAGGTCAAATGATTAGCGGCTTATTTTGAAAAACTCCAACCGAAGGAAGGCTAATCATTGTATTCCGAGCCTGCGTCTATACGTTATAATAGCGTTAAATAATTGGGTAAAACAACCAACATAACGGAAAACGGACTACCACACAATGAACATGAAAAATTGCCCCGCTACTCCGATAAAGCCTTATGTATCACGCCTGTTGATTAACCAGAAACTGTAATCCCAGATTCAATAAAGACAGCAGATCGCTCCCTTAAAAGGGAGAGTTTTATGAGCCATACACTTGGAAGATTATGAAGCAGTAGT